>JBELYP010000031.1:0-33793 GCA_040273995.1 Arthrobacter sp. | reverse complement strand
GGAAACCGGTCCCGGCCGGGGCGGCGAAATCCAGCTCACCGACGCCCTGCAGACCCTTGCCGGCGCGGAAGGTGAAGGATCCGGCGTCTACGGCGTCGTTTTCCGCGGCCGCCGCTACGACACCGGCGACAAGCTCAGCTACCTCAAGGCAGTAGTCACGCTGGCTTCCGAGCGCGATGACCTGGGTCCGGACCTGCGCGCCTGGCTCAAGGACTTCAACAGCGGCATCGAAGGCTAGCCAAAGTGCTGGGGTCGGCGATCTGGCCGGTGACGCTGGAAAGCGGCGACCTCATCCTCCGGCCGATCCGCTACCGGGACCGCACCGAATGGAATTCGGTGCGGTCCCGGAATGCTGAGTGGATCTCGCCGTGGGAGGCAACCAATCCACTCCCTGTAGGCGAACTCCCTTCCTACGCCGGCATGGTCCGCAGCCTGAACCACCAGGCACGGCAGGACACGGCTCTGCCCTTTGTCATCACCGAACGCCAGGGCGGACTCCGCAGCGCGCCGGCAATTGTGGGCCAGCTGACGGTTTCGTCCATCATTTGGGGATCGGCCCGGATGGCCACCCTGGGATACTGGGTGGATGAGGCCAGAGCGGGACGGGGGATAGCGCCAACGGCCGTTGCAATGGCAACGGACCACTGTTTCCGGGTCCTTGGACTTCACCGCATGGAGATCAACATCAGGCCCGAAAACCGTCCCAGCCTCAGAGTTGTGCAGAAGCTGGGATTCCGGGAAGAAGGACTGCGGAAACGGTACCTTCACATCGCCGGAGAGTGGGCGGACCACCTCAGCTTTGCCCTTACCGCTGAAGAAGTCCCGGAGGGGCTCCTCGCACGGCTGGTGTCTGCGCGCTGACCTCGTGTTTTGAAGCCCGGCCATTTCGGGCAGAGTGATTCGACACACCTTGCTCAATGCCGGAACCCGTGCCCGTTTTCTCATACGGTCGTAGTTGTGGACTTCCCTCTTAACAGCTCCCTGGTTCTGGCAGCCGCCGTAGGACTCTGGCTGCTGTGGGTTGCCCCTAAGTACCTGCAGGGAAAGCAGGTGCCTGCCCCGTCCCGCGGTGCGGCAGGCGCAGTTGACCCTTCAGGCAGCAGTGCCGTTACCGAACCGGACCCAAGTTCTCAGGGGAACACCATGCACAACACCAGCACCGGCGCCCAGCACACGCCGCACCCCAAGGGACGTTCCGGTTCCGGAGCAGGGCCCGCTGGCCGGACTGCTCCGGCTTCCGTGCCCGCCCCCTTCAAGGTGCGTTACGGCCGGCTCACGCTGGCGGTCCTCGGCCTGGCGTTCACTCTCACAGTCCTGGCCGGCGGCGCCGCCGCACTTTTCGGCGCCGTGTCCGGATGGGTTCCCGCAGCGGCAGCGGTGGGAGCGGCCGCAGCCGTCGCAGCACTGCGCAGCCTCGCCCTCCGGGATCAGCGCGGACGCCGCGCACGCCGGGAAGCCGCAGCGGCAACCCAGCCGGCCGTTCCTTCCGTCCAGACACCCGTACGCAGCAATCCCAAAGCAGACGCAGTTTTCGACGCCGCCGGAGAAGACGCCGCCCGCAAGGCTCAAGCTGCGGCGGCCGCTGAGCCGGTCCGTCCCTCCGCTCCGGCACCCAGGCCCGTACCGCGCCTGACAGCAGAAGAGCTGCGGGCCGCAGCACTGGCCGAGGCCGCCAAGAGCGCTGAAGCCTCCTCATGGCAGCCCGTCGCCGTCCCGAAGCCTACCTATGTGGATGCCCCGGCTGCGCCCCGGCCGGCACCGGAACCGCTGGCTGTCCCCGCCTCGCCCAAGCCCGTCCTGAAAACCCCCATCCGTGCCGTCGCCGCTCCGGCCGCCGGGAGCACCGCCATCGAGCCGCGGCCGGCAACAGGCATCCTGAACCTGGACGACGTCCTGCAGCGTCGCCGGGCCTAGAACTTTCCCGGCATGGCGCCGGCCTGGAACGCCCGGAAAGGAAAGACCGGCCCGGCCGGATCCGGCACGGCGGGCCGCGAGCGGGCGTTGCTGGAGAGTCCCGCGCTGGCCGCACCGCTGGCAGAACTGCTAACTCCGCGCAGGATGGTCCTGGAATCCTGGACCCATCAGCGGACCTTTGACCGTCCCGGCGCCGGGGTCACGGCACTGTGGCAGATGACTGCGCTGGATCCGGCGGGGGAGCGGATTACCCTCTATGCCGGCGCGACAACATCTCAGGCCGCTGCCCGGGGAGGCGTCCTTCGCACGGCTGTTGCCGGCACCCCGCTTTTCCTGTGGCTCCACCCGCATGATCCTCTGCTGCCTGACCTGCCCTGGGCGCTGTCCCCGCCCCGGATTGCGCAGGCGGTCTTCAGGGATGCTGACGGCCGCGATGCCGTGCTGAGGATGAACGGCTACCGGCCCCTGCGCCGGGCTGTTGTCCACGCCTCAAGCCGCGGCAGGCAGGCCTACATCAAAGTAGTGCTGCCTTCGCATGCGGATGGGCTGCAGCAGCGGCATCAGCTGCTCGCCGGTACGGCTGTCCCCGCCCCGGCCCTCCTGCCTGGTGCAGAGGGACGCAGCGCCGTCGTCCTCTCGCCGCTGCCAGGAATCCCGCTGCTGCGGGAGCTCACCTCCGGGACCAGCCGAATCACCGCCGCTGACCTCACCGGGCTGCTGGATGCGCTTCCCGAAGCTGCCCTGGATTTGCGGCGCCGTCCTGCATGGGCGGAGCGGGCACGCGCGTACGGGCATGCTGCCGCCGGCGTGCTGCCGGAGCAAAGGACAGAAATTGATGTGCTTTCCACCGAAATAGCCGCCCTGGTGGCGGACCTGGACCCGGGGCCCGTGGTTCCCGTGCACGGGGACTTCTACGAAGGCAACCTCCTCACGTCCGCCGGCCGGATTACCGGTCTTCTGGACGTAGACGGCCTGGGCCCCGGGCACCGTGTCGATGATCTGGCCTGTTTCCTTGGCCACCTCACCGTGCTTGCCCGTCTTTCCCCGGGCACGGCACTGCCCGGCCGGCTCGCTGACATGCGGCCTTCCCTGGAAGCGGCGGCAACGGACGCCGGCAGCTCCGCATCCGCACTGAACGCACGGGCCGCCGGGGTTGCACTCAGCCTCGTAGCGGGCGCCAGGGGAGGGCGCCTGGACCGGCGGGCGAACGCCGGACGCCGGCTGGCAGCAGCACACAGTCTCCTCCACCGGGCCAGGGACGGCCGGGACGCCTGATCCGGTCTGCCGGGACGCCAAAAGAGCTCACAATATCCGGTGAAGCTGCCAGTCTGCGTAGGCTAAAGGAATGCAATCGAGCACCAGCGCATCCACCACCGGCCCAAGCACGTCAATTACTGCCATTGGCCTCGACATCGGCGGGAGCAAGACCCACGGAATCCGGCTTGAGGGACAGGCCGTCGCGGCGGAAGCCGTCAGTGGCAGCGCGAACGTGCAGAATGTTTCACGCGAACAGGCCCGCCTAAACCTGGCAGAGATCTTTGCGGGTCTGGGAACGAGCGGTGTCACCCGGGTGGTCGCAGGCTCCGGCGGAGTGGACACCCCCAAGGACGCAGCTGCGCTGGCGGAACTGATCCTGGAACATGTGCCCGGGGCGGACGTAACCGTAGTCCATGACACCCGGCTGATCCTCGCCGCGGGCCGGGCCGCGGACGGTATCGGCTTGATCGCGGGCACCGGATCCGTTGCCTGGGGGATGACGCCGGCCGGTGAGCAGGCCCGCTCCGGGGGATGGGGGTACCTGCTGGGGGACGAGGGCAGCGCTTACTGGATCGGCCGCGAAGCGGTGCGCCATACCCTGCGCCTGCATGACCTCGGCCAGCAGCCGGACAGGCTGGCAGCCGAGCTGCTGCTCGCCGTGGGGCTTCAGGCACCGGACGAGCTGATCGCGAAGTTCCACGAAGGAACCGGCCGGCGTTACTGGGCGTCCATGGCGCGGGTGGTGTTCGACGCCGCTGAGGAAGGGCACGCACCCAGCCGCAGCATCATTGCCACTGCCGCCAGGGATCTGGCCTCCCTGGTGGCCGACGTAGCCGCCAGGCTTGGCATCAGCGGCCCGGTAGTGGTGGGCGGCGGAATCGGAGTGCACCAGCCGCTGCTGCAGGAGCTGCTCCTGGCAGGCCTGTCCGCCCGGGGGCTGGGAGACATCCGGTTCCTGGACCAGGACCCGGTGTTCGGCGTCCGTTACCTCCTGCAGAACGAAACCGCATGAGCGAGCGTCCCTTTGATGTGAGGGTGGGTGCCTACGCCGTGGTGATCCAGGACGGCCGGATCCTGCTCGCCCACTGGAACCAGCACGGCAACTCCGCCTGGACCCTTCCCGGCGGGGGTCTTGAATACGGTGAGGACGCGCCGAAGGCAGCTGTGCGGGAAGTCCTGGAGGAAACCGGTTTCACCGTGGAGCTGCAGGATCTGCTGGGCGTGGACAGCCACTTTGTTCCGGCAGAACGGCGGATGCGCGGCGAGGGCAGGATGCTGCACGCGCTGCGCGTGATCTACCGGGCACGGATCATTTCCGGTGCATTGGTCAGCGAAACAGCCGGCAGCACGGACGACGCCGCGTGGTTCCCGCTGGAGGAAGTAGCCGGTCTTGAACGGGTAGGCCTGGTGGACGCAGCGCTGAAACTGCTGGCCGCAGCGCCGGACAGCGGGACGGCGCCCCTACGCTAGGCGCGTAACCCGGACCTCCGCTGGACTCAGGGGACGCTAACACATAGCTTAAATCCACGGCTTGTCAGCATACTGCCGTTTTCCCACCCGGATGCGGTCCCCTCGCACCCCAACCTCGGAGGCAGCCATGTCGATACCGGACGCCGCAGCGGCCCGGCCGGATTCCGGCGAGCCCATGATCCGTTTCCGCAACGTCACCAAGTCCTATCCGGACTCCGACTCCGCTGCGGTGGAGAATCTTACCCTGGATATCGACAGGGGAGCCATCACCGTCTTCGTGGGCCCCTCCGGCTGCGGAAAAACCACGTCCCTGCGGATGATCAACCGGATGGTGGAACCGACGTCGGGCACCATCCACGTTGACGGGCAGGACGCATCGCAAACCGCGCCGTCAGCCCTGCGCCGCTCCATGGGCTACGTCATGCAGTCCTCCGGGCTGCTGCCGCACCGCAGCGTGCTGGACAACATCGCCACCGTTCCGCGGCTGAACGGGGTGCCGCGGAAGCAGGCCCGGGCCCGGGCAGCGGAACTGCTCGACGTCGTCGGGCTGGATTCAGCAATGGGCAAGCGCTATCCGGCCCAGCTTTCCGGCGGCCAGCAGCAGCGCGTAGGTGTGGCCCGTGCCCTCGCCGCAGATCCTCCGGTGCTGCTGATGGACGAGCCGTTCAGCGCCGTCGACCCGGTGGTGCGCAGCGAACTGCAGCAGGAACTGCTGCGCCTGCAGCGGGACCTCGCCAAGACCATTGTGTTCGTCACCCATGACATTGACGAAGCCACCGTGCTGGGAGACAAGGTGGCTGTCTTCGCCGTCGGCGGGCGGCTCGCCCAGTTCGACAGCCCGGAGGGAATCCTCCGCGCACCGGTTGATGACTTCGTTGCCGGTTTTGTGGGACGCGACCGCGGCTTCCGGCACCTGGGATTCCAGGCCGGAGCCGATGTGCCCGTCCATCCGGTCCAGACCCTTGATCCGGCCGCCCTGGCTGATCCCTCCATTGTGGTCCACGGCGGCTGGGCGCTGGCGGTTGACGACGCCGCCCGCCCGCTGGGCTGGGTACCGGCGTCGAACCGGGACGGCGTAACGTCCCCGGCACAGCTGGTACCGGGCGGGTCCCTGCACCGGCGCGGGGAGAGCCTGCGCAGCGCCCTGGATGCGGCACTGTCCTCGCCTTCCGGGCTGGGTGTGGTGGTGGACGACGCCGGTGCGGCCGCGGGGATTGTCCGCGCCGGCGAAATCTTCGAACTGATTGAGGCCGCCCGGCTGCGCCGCGGCAAGGCCCTGCACGGCTCGGCGGTCTGAGCATGGACTGGTTCTGGGCCAACACGGAGATGATCTCCCGGCTAACCGCGCTCCATCTGTTCCAGGCCGTTGTGCCGCTGGTGCTTGGACTCGTGATCGCCGTGCCGCTGGCCCAGTTCGCCCGGCTGCACCGGTTCGCCGGGGGAGCAATCCTGGGCACCTCCGCCATCCTGTACACCATTCCGTCCCTGGCACTGTTTGTCCTGCTGCCGGTGATCCTGGGGACACGCGTCCTGGACATCACCAACGTGGTGGTGGCGCTGACCATCTACGCCGTGGCACTGCTGGTCCGCTCCACCGTGGATGCGTTCAATTCCGTGGATGACGACGTCCGGCAGGCTGCCACTGCCATGGGCTACCGGCCGCTGCGCCGCTTCTTCGCCGTCGACCTCCCGCTGTCCCTGCCGGTGCTGTTCGCCGGGCTGCGCGTGATTTCCGTGTCCAACATGTCCCTGGTGTCCGTGGGGGCGCTGCTCGGCATTGACAGCCTGGGACGGTTGTTCATGGACGGCCTGTACCGGAACTTCCCCACGGAGATCGTGATTGGGATTGTCCTGATCCTGCTCCTGGCGCTCGTGCTGGACCTGGTGCTGGTACTGGCCCAGCGGCTGCTTACGCCCTGGAGCCGGGCGGTGAGCCAAAGCGGACCGAAGCTGCCGGTGAATACCGTTGAAGCGCGGACGGCGGCAGGCTGATGGACTACTCAAGCGACAACGTTCTGGTCCAGATGTATGAGTGGCTGACGGCAGGAACTTCCTGGACCGGAACCGGAAGCATCCCGCAGCGGGTCCTGGAGCACCTGGGCTACACCGCGCTCGCCGTCGGGATCGCTGCCCTGATCGCAGTGCCGCTGGGCCTGTACATCGGGCACACCGGCCGCGGCCGCGTCGTCGTCGTCTCCGGGGCGGGCATCCTGCGCGCCCTGCCCACGCTGGGGCTGGTGTTCCTGTTTGTGCTGCTGGCCGGCATCGGCCTGATGCCGCCTATCTGGGCACTGGTGCTGCTGGCCGTTCCGCCCCTGCTGGCCGGGGTTTATGCCGGCATATCCTCCGTGGACCGCACCGTAGTTGATGCGGCGCGTGCCATGGGGATGAACGAACTCCAGATCCTGTTCCGGGTTGAACTGCCCAACGGTTTCAGGGTTGTTTTTGGCGGTGTCCGCGCCGCCGTGCTGCAGGTCCTGGCCACCGTCTCCGTCGTCGCGTTCATTTCGCTCGGCGGACTGGGCGTGTACCTGATCGAGGGAACCCAGCTGCGGGACAACGGCCGCCTCTTTGGCGGTGCGCTGCTGATCGCGCTGCTGGCCCTCGCCGTCGACCTGGTGCTGGCGGCCGTCCAGCGCCTCGCACTTTCGCCGGGCCTGCGCAGCAGGTCCCGGAAACCGGCCACCCACCGCCGCCGGCAGCCTTCCCCCGCCGGCCTCCAAGAAGGAACAACAGCATGAGAACACTTACCCGTCCCGGCACCCGGAAAACCCTCACCGGTGCGGCCGGCCTTACCGCCGTCCTGATGCTCGCGGCCTGCGGCGCCAACTCGGATCCGCAGAGCGCGGAGTCCACGGCGCCCACCGGCGTCGAGGATTCAGCCACCCTGGTGGTCGGTTCGGCTGACTTCCCCGAATCCCAGATCATCGCGGAGATCTACGCGGGCGCGCTGAACGCCAAGGGCATCCAGGCCAGCACCCAGCCCGGCATCGGCTCCCGCGAGATTTACTACCGGGCCCTGGAAGACGGCTCGGTCCAGGTCATTCCGGACTACAGCGGCAACCTGCTGCTGTTCGCGGACACGGAAGCCACGGCCCAGTCCGCAGACGAGATCATGGAGGCACTTCCCGCCGCGCTGGAGGAAGAGTCCCCGGACATGAACATCGCCGTCCTGGAACCTGCTGAAGCCGAGAGTAAGGATGCCCTGGTGGTCACCCAGGCGACGGCCGAGAAGTACGGCCTGACCTCGCTGGAAGACCTCGCAGAGGTCTGCGGCGAGATCACCATTGGCGCGCCCACCACCTTCCAGGAGCGGGCCTACGGGCTTCCCGGCCTGAAGGAAAAGTACGGCTGCGAGCCCGCGGGCTTCGAGGCCATCAACGACGGCGGCGGCGAAGCCACGCTGCAGGCGCTGCTGACGGACAAGGTCCAGGCCGCGGACATCTACACCACCACGCCCTCCATCGAGGAGAACTCCCTGGTGGTGCTGGAGGACCCGAAGAACAACTTCATTGCCCAGCAGGTAGTGCCGCTGGTGAACATGGACGCCGTCTCGCAGGAGGCGCAGGACGTGCTCAACAGCATCTCCGCCGTCCTGACCACCGAGGACCTGATTGCCCTGAACCAGGCGGTCTCCGGTGACCAGAAGCAGGACCCGAAGGACGCGGCCAAGGCATGGCTTGAAGAAAAGGGCCTGGCTTAGTCCCTGAAGCCTTCCTCCCGCGCTTCCATCGAGAGGCCAGTTACGGCTCCAATCGTCCGCGAAAGGAGCCGTAACTGGCCTCTCGGCGTAGCGGTTGGGGAGGGAAGGAGGCGGTTGTGGCATTCTGAGTAGATGGCAGAATTCACCCAGTCGCAGAAGCTTCACAACGTCCTCTATGACATCCGCGGGCCCCTGCTCGAGCATGCCCAGCGCATGGAAGCGGCGGGACAGCGGATCCTGAAGCTGAACATCGGGAACCCGGCTCCGTTCGGCTTCGAGGCGCCGGAAGCGATCCTGGTGGATATGATCCGCCACCTGCCCACCGCCCAGGGCTACAGCGACTCCCGGGGCATCTTCTCTGCCCGCACCGCCGTGGTGCAGTACTACCAGGGCCGCGGCATCCAGAACATCGACGTCGACGACGTCTACCTCGGAAACGGGGTGAGCGAGCTGATCACCATGTCCCTGCAGGCGCTGCTGGACACCGGTGACGAGATCCTGGTGCCCACCCCGGACTACCCGCTCTGGACGGCTTCCGTCTCCCTGGCCGGCGGCACCGCAGTGCACTACCTCTGCGACGAGGACAACCACTGGTGGCCGGACATCCAGGACATGGAAGAGCGCGTCACCCCGCGGACCAAGGGCATTGTGCTCATCAACCCGAACAACCCCACAGGTGCTGTCTACCCCGAGTACGTGCTCCGCCAGATTGTGGACCTGGCCCGTAAGCACGGCCTGATCATCTTTGCCGACGAGATCTACGAGAAAATCCTGTACGACGGCGCCGTGCACATCAACGCCGCCTCCCTGACCGGCGACGACGTGCTCTGCCTGACCTTCAGCGGTCTTTCCAAGGCATACCGGATCGCCGGATTCCGCAGCGGCTGGATGACCATTTCCGGTCCCAAGCGCGCGGCAGCCGACTACATTGAGGGCATCAACCTGCTGGCCAACATGCGCCTGTGCGCCAACGTTCCGGCGCAGCACGCGATCCAGACGGCCCTGGGCGGCTACCAGAGCATCAATGACCTGATCCTGCCCGGCGGCAGGCTGAAGGCGCAGCGGGACCTGGCCTACAAGATGCTCAACGACATTCCGGGTGTCAGCGTGGAAAACGCCGAAGGCGCCCTGTACCTCTTCCCGAAGCTTGACCCGGAGGCCTACCCGATCGAGTCGGACGAAATGTTCGCGCTGGACCTGCTGAAGCAGCAGAAGATCCTCGTCTCGCACGGCACCGCGTTCAACTGGATCCGCCCCGACCACTTCCGGATGGTCACGCTTCCGGCGCTGGAAGACATCGAAGACGCCATCTCACGCCTGGCCGAGTTCCTCAGCACCTACAAGCCGTAGCCGGCAGTACCTCCGCCTGCCGGCCGCGGCGGGCAGAGGTACTTAGGCTTCGCGGGCGGCCCGGGCAGCCTCAAGGCGTTCCCGGGCGCCCTGGAGCCAGGACTCGCACCGGGTGGCCAGCGCTTCGCCGCGCTCCCAGAGCGAAAGGGACTCTTCCAGGCTGGCGCCGCCGGCTTCCAGCCGGGTCACCACGGCCACGAGTTCGTCACGCGCCTGCTCATAGCTCATGGCCTCGATGTCTGCCGGCAGGGCTGCTGCTTCATTCACGCTGTTCTCCTCGGTTTGAAAGTCTGTTAACGGGATCCGGTTGCTACGGCGCCAAGCTCACCGGCGGCCACCCGGATGCGCAGCTGGGCACTCGCCTCCACGGCTGCGGCATCGCGGACCACGGAGCCGTCCTCGAGCTGGACGACGGCGTAGCCCCGGTCCAGGGTTTTCTGCGGCGAGAGCGCGCGGACCTGGGCCCGCAGATGACTGATCCGGTCGGCATCGCGCCGCACCTCCGAGCGCATGGCGGAAAAAGCGCGGTCACGCAGGCGGGTGATGTCCTCCGCGCGGGAAGCGAACATGGTTTCCGGAGCAGAGAGGACAGGCCTGGTGCGGATATGGGCCAGCCGGTCTGCCTCCCGGCTCAGCATCAGCTCCATGATCCGGCGCAGCTGGGAGCGTGCCGTGCCGATCCGCGTGAGCTCCTCGCCGACGTCGGGCACTATCCGCTTCGCCGCATCCGTGGGGGTGGAGGCGCGGAGGTCCGCGACCTCGTCCAGCAGGGGCCGGTCCGCCTCGTGACCGATGGCGCTGACCACAGGAGTCTGTGCTGCGGCGACCGCCCGGATCAGGTCCTCGTTGCTGAACGGCAGCAGGTCCTCCAGCGAACCGCCGCCGCGGGCAATCACAATGACGTCCACTTCCTGCATGGCATCCAGATTGGCCAGGGCACGGGTCACTTCAGCGACGGCGTTGACCCCCTGGACGGCTACCTCACGGACCTCGAACTCCACGGCGGGCCAGCGCAGGGCAGCGTTGCGCATGACGTCCTTCATCGCATCGGAATTCCGGCCCGTGATGAGACCGACCCGGCCGGGAAGCAGCGGGAGGCGCCGCTTGCGGGACGCCGCGAAAAGGCCCTCCGCCGCCAGGGCCTGGCGCAGGCGCTCGATCCGTGCCAGCAGATCTCCCAGACCCACGGGCCGGATGTCGCGGGTCTGCATGGAGAGCCGCCCGGTCTTCACATAAAAGTCGGGTTTGATCAGGGCCACTACCCGTGCGCCGCGCTCCAGCGGCAGTTCCAGGAGGTTCATGACCGTGCTCCAGACGGTCAGGGACAGCGATACCTCCGCATCGACGTCGCGCAGGGTGATAAATGAAGCGTTGGAGCGGCGGTTCAGCTCGATGACCTGTCCCTCCACCCAGGCGGCAGGCGCGCGGTCGATGTACGCCTTCAGGTTCTTCGACAGCAGAGCCAGCGGCCAGGGATTCTCCGGAGACGTCAGCGCAGCCGTGGGTGCCAGGGTGTTGCCGGCATCCTGCTGGCCCGGTTCCTGCGCTCCTGCGTCATTCTGCATTTCTTCGCACTCCTGTTGGTCCAGCGGCGGGCCGGTTCCATGACGGCACCGGTCCTAAGGTTATTGTCTATCAGGTACCGGGGACACATCGTGTCCGGTGCCGGCGGACCGTGGACAACGGCCGCCGGACAGGTACCTGGCTTATCTCCGGTGGTCCGGCTCCGCGGAAAGAGAATTGGGAAACTATGCGCACATTCGGTTCGGCGATCCTGGTCCTGGCCGCCCTGCTGCTGGCAGGCGCTGCGGTCTGCAGTGCCTGGCTGGCGCAAAACGCAGTGTCCTCGCAGGGATTCTCCCAGCTGGCGCAGCCGCTGGGAGAAGATGAGCCGTTCAAGGCCGAACTCTCTTCCGCGCTGGCTGCCCAGGCCAGTGCTTCGATCAGCGACGGGCTGCCGGACGGGCTGGCCGCACTGGTGGAGCCGGTTGTGGAGCAGGTGGTCTCCGGGTTCCAGCAGGCACCGGGGTATCCGGAAGCCTGGACCCAGACGCTGGAACGCTCCCACGCCGCCACGTTCGACTCCGGCACGCCGAGCCTGGATCTGGGGCCGCTGCTCAACCTGGTCAGCCAGCAGATAGCAGAGCAGATCGGCACGGAACCGGTGGACGCGGGTGAGAGGCTCCTGACGGTCTCCGGCGCGGACCGCAGCGCGGAACTTGAAACCCTGGTCCGGTTTGCCGACTCCTGGCCGCTGTTCGCTGCCGCGGCGGTGCTGGCAGCGCTGCTTGGGCTCCTTCTTGCCCGACGCCGCTCCACCACCTTCGCGCTGATCGGAGCCGGGACGGCTCTGCTGGGCGGTGTCCTGTGGCTGGCCGCCGGCGCCGCAGCGGCAATTGTGGAGGGACAGACGCCGGCGAACCCGGTGGCGTCCACCTTCATCGACGGTCTGCTGCCCATCGCCCAGGCGAACTTCTCATCCTGGCTCCTGGTCCTGATCATCGCAGGGGCCGTTGCCTTCGCCGTCGGCCTGGTGCTCCGTATGGTGGCCGGATCCCGCCGGGATGTGCGCTGACAGCGGACGTACCAGCCCCGGCTCGGGGGTCCGTGCCCCTACCGGCTAGCATGGACTCATGACCAGCACAGCCGTTTCCGTGCCGATGCCCACCGTGCCCCGCCGTCGCCGCAGCCCCGAAGAGATCGCTGCTGCCGCGCCGGTATCCGGAGCGCGCCGGGTCCTGCTTGCCGCTCCGCGCGGCTACTGTGCCGGCGTCGACCGTGCGGTCATTGCCGTCGAGAAGGCGCTGGAGGCCTACGGGCCGCCCGTTTACGTGCGCAAGCAGATTGTGCACAACCTGCACGTGGTCAGCACGCTCGAAGAGCGCGGCGCCATCTTTGTCGATGAGACAGACGAGGTGCCGGAGGGCTCACTGCTGATCTTCTCGGCACATGGAGTTTCCCCCGCCGTCGTCCAGTCCGCAGAAGCCCGGAACCTGCGCACCATCGACGCCACCTGCCCCCTGGTCACCAAGGTCCACCGTGAAGCCGTGCGCTTTGCCCGGGACGACTTCGACATCCTGCTCATCGGACATGAGGGGCACGAGGAAGTCGAAGGCACCTACGGCGAAGCTCCCGAGCACATGCAGATCGTCAACGGACCCGAAGACGTGGACAAGATCGAGGTCCGGGATCCGGACAAGCTCATCTGGCTGTCGCAGACCACGCTGTCCGTGGACGAAACCATGACCACTGTGAAGCTGCTGCGGGAGAAGTTCCCCAACCTGCAGGACCCGCCCAGCGATGACATCTGCTACGCAACCTCCAACCGCCAGGCTGCGATCAAGAAGATCGCACCGGATGCGGACCTGGTGATCGTGGTCGGGTCTGCGAACTCCTCCAACTCCGTGCGGCTGGTGGAAGTCGCGCTGGAGTACGGCGCCAAGGCTTCGTACCGGGTGGACTTTGCCAATGAGGTGGACGAGTCCTGGTTTGAAGGTGTTTCCACGGTGGGTGTCACTTCCGGTGCCTCGGTTCCGGAGAACCTGGTCCAGGACGTCCTGAACCTGCTGGCCGAGTACGGATACGGGGACGTCGAGGAAGTCGTGACGGCGGAAGAAGACATCATCTTCTCCCTGCCCAAGGAAATCCGCGCCACACTCAAGGCCATGGGGGACACCTCGCGTGGTCTGGGCGGCCGCCGCTCCTAGCTCCACCCCCTTTCCAAATGGCAGAAACTGCACGTATCAGCGCTGAAACGTGCAGTTTCTGCTATTTCGACGCGGGGAACCGCCGGAAGGGCCCCGGTTCGGCTCTGACGGGCTGCCCCGGTAAGATTTACTAACGTGGCTCTTACTATTGGCATCGTCGGCCTGCCCAACGTCGGCAAATCAACCCTGTTCAATGCGCTGACCCGCAACAACGTGCTGGCGGCGAACTACCCGTTCGCCACGATCGAGCCGAATGTCGGCGTCGTATCCCTGCCGGATCCGCGGCTCGCCAAGCTCGCCGAGATCTTCGGTTCGGCCCGTATCCTGCCCGCGACTGTGTCCTTCGTGGACATTGCCGGCATTGTGAAGGGCGCCTCCGAAGGCGAAGGCCTGGGCAACCAGTTCCTCGCCAATATCCGCGAGGCGGAAGCAATTGCCCAGGTCATCCGCGTCTTCGACGACCCCGATGTTGTGCACGTGGACGGCAAGGTCGACCCGCGCTCGGACATGGAGACCATCAACACCGAACTGATCCTCGCGGATCTCCAGACCCTGGAGAAGGCCATCCCGCGCGTGGAGAAGGAAGTGAAGATCAAGAAGCGCGACGCCGCCCAGCTGGCTGCTATGCAGGCCGCCCAGGCTGTGCTCGAGCGCGGCGACACGATCTTCTCCTCCATCGAGAAGGACAAGCTGGACATGGACCAGCTGCGTGAGCTGAGCCTGCTCACTGCCAAGCCGTTCATCTATGTCTTCAACGTTGACGACGCCGTCCTGTCCAACCCGGACCGCCAGGCTGAGCTGCGCGAACTCGTTGCCCCCGCCGACGCCATCTTCCTTGACGCCAAGCTCGAAGCCGACCTGGTGGAGCTGGACGAAGAAGAAGCCCGCGAGATGCTGGAGATGAGCGGCCAGGAAGAATCCGGCCTGGACAAGCTGGCCCGCGTCGGCTTCCACACCCTGGGCCTGCAGACCTACCTCACCGCCGGTCCCAAGGAAACCCGTGCCTGGACCATCAATCGCGGCGATACCGCCCCCCAAGCTGCCGGCGTCATCCACACCGACTTCCAGCGCGGCTTCATCAAGGCCGAAGTTGTCTCCTTTGATGACCTGGTTGAGGCTGGTTCAATGGCTGAGGCCAAGGCCCACGGCAAGGTCCGGATTGAAGGCAAGGACTACGTGATGGCCGACGGCGATGTGGTGGAGTTCCGCTTTAACGTCTAGATTTTTCAGTGTTTAAGAAAGGCCCGGGAGGATGACTGCGTCCCGGGCCTTTCTTGTATGCGTGCTGTCCGATCTGCTGTCAGTGTCCGACAGTGAACCGCTGGCGCGGATGCGCGTGGTTCTCGATTTCGTCAACGAAGGCGAGGGCGAAGTCGGTACCGGAGATCTCTGAGGAGCCGTCGTCTTTGGTCACGAGGACGTCGCCTCCGGTTCGGTAGGCGCCGGTGGTCTCGCCCGGAGCGAAGACACCAAAGAGGGCCGCCGGGCTGACATAGAACCAGTCGAGATCTTCGGGTGCCTGCCGCAGCGCACCGAGAACCCTGGCGTGCGCCAGTGCTTCGGGCTTCCAGTCATCGAGGAAGTCCGGTGTGTCGACCAGCCGCGGACCGCCCTCGGCTACCAGAGAGGAACCTGCGCCGCCGACGAAGGCAAGACGTGCACCGCTGGTACGCGCGGCGTCGATCAACGCCGGCACATACGCGGTGAGCGGAGCCCCGTCCACGTCGGCTCCATGCACAGCGACAACCAGGACATCGGCGTCGGAGGCTGCTGCGGCTACTACTTCCGGAGACGCGAGCGATCCGGTGCGATATTCGACTCCGGGGATGGGGTGTTCCGGCGCATTGCGGGAATAGGAGATCACCTGGTGCCCGCGGGAAGCCGCCTCGCGGGCGATATGTCCGCCGGCATAGCCGGTTCCACCGAAGATAACTACTCGTGCCATCTTTCTCTCCTCACAGCGGGAAGCCGGTCATCCCCGGCGAAGATGGAACCGGCTCCCGGGCCGGAGTATTCCCTCCGGGGGCGTTTCATCGAAAAGCGCTTCGTTGAAGGCGCTGCCCAGCGGAGGCACGCCGATGCCTAGGAACCGCTGCTCGCTGCGACCGCCCAGGTTGAACCCTCGGGTGCCCCCTCCACCGTGATCGGCAGGCGAATGCCTTCCAACGGCAGGGCGGACGTGAGCTCGTAAAAGCCAGCTTCCTTCCCGCAAGGCAACTCATATGGTCCGTCCTCATTGAGGGTCACCAGCGCGGTGCCCTCCCCGCCCCTGCACAAGCCGGTGACGGTGAGCCCGGCACGCCCAAGACCGACGTCGATCGTGATGCTTGTTTCCCGGCCGCCCACAGCGCCGGCGCTGCCGTAGAGCTCATGTCCCTCTTGCGTGATTGAGCGGTGCAGCGTCTCTTGGACCCGGTTAAGTTCCTCCAGGTCCGGCTCGGCGGCCCCCGAGGTGCAGCCGGTCAGAGCCAGAACCAGAGCCGCCGCCGCAGCAGTGAAACAAGCGTCCGGGTACTGCCGCCGGAACGGCCTTCGGCGCCCCTTAGACACAGTGCTGTCGGGCGTGACACCTGAGCGGGGAGGAAGCATGGGCTGGAGTCTATCGCAGCCGTAACAACCCATGGCATCCGGAGACTGACAGAGTTACCCTGTAGCCGGTGGCCCTGCCACCTAGTGCGCTTCCACGTGAAGACCACGTGAATCATCGCGGAGAGGACTGGCTCCCCAGGACACGTCCCGATGGAGTGCGGCGCTACGATGCGCCAGCTTCATTTGCACCGATGCCGCGGCATCGGCTGTCGAAAGGACGCGAGAGATGTCATCGAAAGACGAGAAGAACCTAGCCATGGTCATGGATAAGATCGCGGGCATGGATGAGCCGCAGCGCGGGATGATGCAGCGGGTGCACGGCGTCATCATGGACGCCGCCCCGGATCTCAAACCACGTATCTGGTACGGCATGCCCGCATATGCCATGTCCGCAGGCTCCCCGGCACTCATCACGCTGCGCAACGATGAACGCCTCAACCTGGCCGTGAGCGAAAAGGCTAAGTTCCGGCCCGCCGGGGGACCGGACGGCACGCTGATGCCGGCCGCCTGGTACTTCGAAACCATGGACGCGGAGACGGAGAAGCGCATCGCCGAGATCGTCCGCTCAGTTCTCGACTAGCCAGGGCACACCCAGCTCCTCGCCGGCGTCGTCCGTACCGGACGGGAACGCCGTCGGCGAGGGGCGGGGCCGTTGCTGGCCGGGGCCGATTCGGCATGCGGCAGACCATTGCACACTCGGGGCGGCCGCCGCAGAATCGCTCCATGGGCTCTCTGACATTCAGTTACAACGTCACCCTGGACGGCTGCGTCGACCATTTGGAGGGGATCGCGGACGACGAGACCCACACGCATTACACCAGACTCCTGGAGGAAGCCGGTGCAATGCTCTGGGGACGCACCACCTACGAGCTAATGGAGAGCTACTGGCCTCTGGTCGCCCGCGGAGAAGTCGAGGCGCCGACGGCGATCCGCGAGTGGGCGCTGACGCTTGAGGACAAACCCAAGTATGTAGCCTCGGCAACGCGCAGTGATTTCCCGTGGAACAACAGCCACCTGCTCGAAGGCGACCTGGGCGCAGCAGTGCAGGAGCTCAAAGACAAGACTCCCGACGGAATCTTGCTCGGCAGCGGCAAACTCGCCTCGGTGCTGGACCGGCTGGACCTCATTGATGATTACAGGTTTCTGGTGCACCCCATGATCACGGGGCATGGCCCCACCTTGTACGGAAGCCTCCCCGGCAGCGCCCGCCGCCTGGAGCTGGTTTCGGCCGAGCCGATGAGCAACGGGGCGATCTCCGTGCACTACCGGCGGGCTGACTGAGCGGCAGCTATTTGACGCGCGCCGCTGCGTCCGGTGAGGATCAGGGGATGGGGAAACAACAAACGCCGGCAGCATGAGCATCTACTCGTTCCACCTCGCACACCTGCCGCCGCTCACAGCCATGGCAGCCTTGCTTCGCCCGCCCAGAGCGCAGGGCCTGGTTCACTCCGAGGTGTTCGCCGGCATGGAACTGGGCGCGCCAATCGTCTCAACCCGCAGGATGCAGCTCAAACGCACCGCAGTGTTCGCGGAGTGGGACAACGAGCAGTCCCTGATCGCCTTCCTGGCGGAAAATCCGCTGGGCCGGAAGCTGGATAGAGGCTGGCACGTCAGAATGCAGTTCCTTCGACGCTGGGGCGAAGTCTCTGAGTTCTCCGGGCTGCCGGAATCGACAGAACCGGCCAACCCGCACGAGCCGGTCGTGGCTGTAACCCTCGCCCGCCTGCGCCTTCCGGAACTGCCGCGCTTCATCCATTGGGGGAAGCCGGTGGAAAGCCAGATCCGGGACCACCCCGAAGCCACCCTTGCCCTGGCAGGCATCCGGCTGCCGCGCACTGTTTCAACGTTCTCGGTCTGGACCAGTACCAGGGCGATGACCGGCATGGTGTCCGGAAGGGACAGCGGGGAGGCAGCCCGCCGCCACGCCGCGGCTATGGATGAACGTGAACGCCGGGACTTCCACCATGAATTCACCACGCTGCGCTTTCGCCCGGTGTCAGAGCACGGAACGTGGGAGGGTCGATCCCGCTACATCCCGCTGGCCAACGGACAGGCAGATCCGCGAAACAGCAGTTCAGGCGACTAGCTTCCGCCCAGGCTCCAGAGCAGATATGCCTCGGCAAGCTGCTCCGGTACACCTGGGGCAGCGCCGCGGATAGGGGAGACCTGGGGGCGGGTGATGGTCGCGACGGCGACGATCACGTCCAGCGCCCTAAGGTCCTCCCGAATAGCCCGTTGCCGCCTGAGTTCCGCAAGCACATTATTGAGGGCGTCCAGAGCGGGCTGCTGGACCTGTGCCAGGGGAGTCGAGTCCAGATCCCGGGCGCCAGCCTGCAGCGCCAGCCCGTCGGTCAGCGCCCCCAGCTTCATTGACATCAGGCTGGACAGCAGCTTCTTCCAGGCGCCGGTCGGGTCTGTTTCCAGGTCTGTCCGGGCACTGTCTACGGCGCCAGTGATCTGTTCCACCATGTCCTGGACTACGGCCCGGACAAGGTCCTCCCGGGATGGGAAGTTCCGGTACAGGGTGGCGATGCCGACCCCGCCGGCGGCCGCAACGGCTTCGAGGGCGACGTCCCCGCCCCGCTCCGCGAACACGTGCTTTGCGTGCTCAATGATGTTTTGCCTTCGGCGCGCTGCATCCGCCCTCATCGGTACTCCTTCGATTTGACCCCCAGTCTAAACCGGAGGAATATCTTCCGTTAGAAGCGGAGGAAATTCCTCCGCAAAGAAGGATTCCCCATGACCGCCGTAACCCGGGAAACGGGTTCCCACCGCAAGCACGCAGCAATCTGGGCAGGCCTCACCGTCGGACTCTCCGTCATCCTCCTGGCCCTGCTGATGCTCTTCATCTCCCCTTCCCTACTCTCCGGGCCCCGCGACTTGGGCCTGGGTGTGGTCGGCGCGGAGCATCAGACCGAGTCGATTGCCGCTGCGCTGGAAGACCAGTCCCCGGGTGCGTTCGTCGTCGAGCCATATAACAGTGCAGCCGAGCTCGAGCAGGGCATCCGGGACCGGGACATTGTGGGAGGCTTCGACTTCTCGACGCCGGACATGACGGTCTACGTGGCAAGCGCCGGCTCCACTGCAGTGTCCGGAACCGTCAGCAGTGTTGGGGCCACCATGGCAGGAAGCATGGGACAGACCGCAGAGATCGTTGATGTAGTCCCGCTGCCCTCCGGCGATCCAACCGGTGTTGGCATTGGTGGACTTGCCTTCCCGCTGGTGTTTGGAGGCATTGTGCCGGCAGTGGCGTTCCGCTCCATGCTCGCGGGCAAGCGCTGGTGGATTCTCGCCGGGCTCACCGGCTTCTCCGTTGCGGGTGGCTTCGTCGTCGCGGCTGTCCTTAAATACCTCTTTGGCAGCATCGAAGGGCCCCTGGTCCCGGTGGCTGCGAGCGTGTCCCTCGGCATCGCCGCGCTGGCACTTCCCCTGGCCGGGCTCAACGAGTGCTTCGGCACCAAGGGGTTCACGATTGCGGCCATGTCCATGATGTTTGTGGGAAACCCATTTGCCGGAATCGCCACGAGCGCGCAATGGCTGCCCGCCGGCGTCGCACTGATTGGGCAGCTCCTGCCCCCGGGGGCGGCAGGGACCCTGGTACGTGCCGTGGCCTACTTCAACGGCACCGGCGGAGGGGCTGCAGCGCTAACCCTCAGCGTGTGGGTGCTCGTGGGGATCGTCCTGTGGTTTGCCGGCCCGCAGATCAAGGCAGCCAAGGCGCGGAAGGCAGCCCTGCAGCAGCAGGCCTGAGAGAGCATGCCCGCGGCCGCCGGCGCAGCTCACGCCCGGCGGCGGCTTAGCTGCTAACGCCCACGGCTTTGCCGACGGAGGCGGGATCCTCCAGCAGGCCAAGCATGCAGGCAGCCAGGTCAGCGCGGGGAATCGAACCGCGCAGCGTGCCTTTCTGCGAAGTCTGGAGCGCCTGCCAGGAACCGGCCGGTTCCTTGTCCGTGAGGCCGGTGGGCCGGACGATTGTCCAGTCGAGGCCGGAGGCCTGCACGGCGGCCTCCTGCTCGTTGTGGTCGGCCAGTGGCTTTGCCAGGGCAACTTTCATGGCCACGCGCAGCGGGGCGGGCATCTGCGACCCCGAATCCCCGGCGCCCAGGGAGGACTGGACCATCAGCCGCCGGACGCCCTCCTGCTTCATCGCTTCGATAACACTGCGTGTGACGGCTGCCCGGTGCCTGGGGTTCCCTTTGGAGCCGCCCACCGTGACGACGACGGCGTCCGCACCGGCAACGGCCGTCGCCGCGGCGGACGTATTTCCGGCGTCCCCGGTCAGCACGCGTACGCCGGCGGGACCCTGCCCGCTGCGGGAAAGGACTGTCACTTCGTGGCCGGCAGCTTTGGCGAGGGAAGCCAGCTTGGCGCCGGTTCCCTTGGAACCGCCAATGATCGTGAGCTTCACGTGGGTCCTTTTGCGAGAGGGTTCGGGCCAGGTATCCGGTCCTCTCACATCTTATCGCCGCCCGAAACGGCCCGGCGGGTGTGTGCGGGGGCACAATAGCGCCTCAAATACCATCAGACCAGAGCAGTTGTCGTAATGATAATTTTCAGGTTGCAAACGTGTAACAACCGTGTCGCGTCGGGAACCAAGTTACGGGCCAGTAGCAGTCCGCGGTCTACTCTCTTAGTCATATGCGACGAGGCACGCAGGATCTGCGCTGTCCGTGATTCCGGTAATCCCGCCGGAGGCAATGACGCACTGAGAAATAGGAGGCGGAATGCGTTTTGCACGTATTTCCAAAGCAGTGGGAGTTGCGGCAGTTGCTGCGCTTGCACTGAGTGCCTGTGCTGCGAATCAGGGGACCACCGACGGCGGTTCTACTGACAGCGAGAGCACCGGCGGTTCTGTCCGCGTTGTGGAGGTTAACGCCTTCAGCTCGTTCAACAGCAACACAGCGAACGGCAACGTCGATATCAACGGCAAGATTGCGTACGCCACGCATTCCGGGTTCAACTACATCACCGATGAGCTTGAAGTTGAGCCGCTGGAAGACTTCGGCACCTACGAAAAGGTCTCCGAAGATCCCCTCACGATCAAGTACACCGTTAACGAAGGTGTGAACTGGTCTGACGGCGAGCCCGTCGACGCAGATGACCTCATGCTGCTCTGGGCCGTTAACTCCGGCCACTTCAACGACGCCACGCTCAACGAAGAAGGCGAGACCGTTTCCGGTACCACCTACTTCGACTACGCAGGCGATACGTCAGGCCTCAGCCTGACCGACGTTCCCGAAATCGGCGACGACGGCCGCTCCATCACCATGACGTACTCCGAGCCCTTCGCTGACTGGGAAGTTGCCTTCGGCGCAATGACCGACGGCGGCGTCAGCACCCCGGCGCACGTGGTTGCCGAGAAGGCCGGCCTGGCCGACGGCGACGCACTGATCGAACTCATCCAGAACACTCCCGCAGGCGACCCGGCCAACCCGGCCCCGGTGAACGAAGAGCTGAAGGCTGTCGCCGACTTCTGGAACACCGGCTTCGACACCAAGTCGCTTCCCTCGGATGCCTCCCTGTACCTCTCCAACGGTCCGTTCATTGTCTCGGAGATCGATCCCGAGAACTCCATGACCCTGACCCGCAACGAGGACTACAACTGGGGACCGGAGCCCAAGATCGACGAGATCATCGTCCGTTACATCGGTGATGCTCCCGCCCAGGTCCAGGCCCTGAAGAACGGTGAAGTGGACATCATTGCTCCGCAGGCCTCGGCCGACACCGTGGACCAGCTCGAAGCCATTGACGGTGTAACCATCAACTCCGGCAACCAGCTGTCCTACGACCACGTTGACCTGAACTTCAGCGGCGTCTTCGCTGACGAGAATGTGCGCACCGCCTTCATGAAGGTAATCCCGCGCCAGGCAATCGTTGACTCGATCGTCAAGAAGCTCAACCCCGATGCAGCTCCGCTGGATTCGCAGATCTTCCTCTCTGACCAGGACGGCTACGAAGAGTCCGCCGCCAACAACGGCTCCGCTGAGTTCGCTGAGGTTGACATCGAAGGCGCCAAGGAACTGCTTGCCGGTGCCACCCCTGAAGTACGCATCATGTACAACAAGGACAACCCCAACCGCTCCGATGCCTACACGCTGATCGCACAGTCTGCCTCTGAGGCCGGCTTCAAGGTCGTCGACGGCGGCCTGGGCGCCTCTGACTGGGGCTCCGCCCTGGGCACCGGCACCTACGATGCCTCCATCTTCGGCTGGATCAACTCGGGTGTGGGCGTAACCGGCGTTCCGCAGCTCTTCAAGACCGGCGCGGCCTCCAACTACAGCGGATTCTCCAACGCAGAAGCTGACGCCCTCATGGATCAGCTCATCCTGGAAACCGACACCGAGAAGCAGAAGGAACTGCAGATCCAGATCGACAAGCTGATCTGGGACTCCTCGTTCGGCCTGCCGCTCTTCCAGTCGCCCGGCGTTGACGCCCACAGCGACAGCATCGGCGGGATCGACTCCTACATGCCGAACCAGACCGGTGTCTGGTGGAACTTCTGGGAATGGGAAGTTCTGGACTAATGACTAGCCCCCGCGGCTAAGCAACACCCGCAGGGCGCCGGGGCCTATACGGTCCCGGCGCCCTGTTCTTTCCCCCAACCCCAGCAGCAGCCGACAAGTGATTGGGATTACCCAAATTCCCCGCACTTATGACCTGCACTACACTTCTGCGAGTGCCGGGAGAACCCCCGGACCCGTTCTAATGAGGCTGACACTCTATGGTTACCTACATCGTCCGGCGGCTCCTAACCGCCGTGCTAATCCTCTTCGGGGCTTCGTTCCTGGTCTATCTCCTGACAGCGGCGTCAGGTGATCCCCTCCAAGACCTCCGCGAGAATCCCGCACCAAACCGTGACGAACTGATCCGGGCCCGCACCGAGCTCCTGGACCTCGATGTCCCGGCGCCGCTGCGCTACTTCTACTGGCTCGGCGGGGCCGTCAAATGCCTCGCTCCGTTCGCGGCCACCTGCGACCTGGGGCAGAGCATCCAGGGCGAGCAGGTCACGGATGCACTGGCACGCGCCATGGGCGCCACCATCCTGCTCGTCACCACCGCGACGGTCCTCGCCATCATCGTGGGCATTTCCCTGGGCATCATCACCGCGCTGCGCCAGTACAGCTCCCTGGACTACGGCGTGACCTTCATGGCGTTCCTGTTCTTCTCCCTGCCGATCTTCTGGCTGGCCGTGCTGCTGAAAGAGTACGGAGCCATCGGCTTCAACAACTTCCTGGCAGATCCGCAAATACCACTCTCGGTGGTCCTGAGCGTCGGCGCAGCCAGCGGCCTGATCTGGGTGGTGTTCGCCGGCGGCGACCTCCGGCGCCGCGTTATCGCCTTCGTGACGGGGTTCGCCGTGGCAGCCGGGCTGCTCTACCTCCTCGGTGCCACCGGGTGGTTCTCCACCCCGAGCCTCGGCCCGGTGGTCATTGCCGTTACCGGCGTGGCCATTGCCTACGGTGTGACGCTCCTGACCGCAGGCCTCAAGAACCGCAAGGCCCTCTACTCGGCACTGATCACGGTAGCCCTGGGCATCGTGGCGTACTACGCCGTCCAGCCGCTGCTTAACGCAGCCACCTGGCTGATGATCCTGCTGCTGGCCGTGGCGACCGTCGCCGTCGGGTGCCTCATCGGTTACCTCATGGGAGGCTACGACCGTGGCCAGAGCATGCGGAGTGCCTCTCTCACCGGCCTGCTGGTAGGCGGCCTGATCGTCCTGGACCGCTTTATGTACGCCTGGCCCTCCTACATGGACAACTCCCGCATCCGGGACCGGCCGATCGCAACCGTCGGTGCCTCGACCCCCGGGCTGAACGGGGACTTCTGGATCAGCGGTGTGGATACCTTCACCCACCTCCTGCTGCCGACCATCGCACTGCTGCTCGCCTCGCTGGCGAGCTACAGCCGCTATTCCCGCGCCTCCATGCTCGAAATCATGAACATGGACTACATCCGAACGGCGCGTGCCAAAGGTCTTTCCGAGCGCACAGTGGTTATGCGCCACGCTTTCCGCAACGCCCTGATTCCCCTGGCTACCATTGTCGCCTTCGACATCGGTGCCCTGATCGGCGGTGCGGTGATCACCGAGCAGGTCTTTGCCTTCAGCGGCATGGGCCAGCTGTTCGTCCAGGCACTGCACCGGGTAGATCCGAACCCGATCATGGGCTTCTTCCTGGTCACCGGCATCCTGGCGCTGGTCTTCAACCTGGTGGCAGACCTTGTTTATACCGTCCTTGATCCGCGCGTAAGGGTGAAGTCATGAGCACTACGTATTCCGCCGAAACCCCCTCCAACCCGCCCGGAACAGAACCTGAGCCCACCGCGAAGGGGAGGACCAAGGGCCTCTCGCAGGGACAGATTGTCCGCAAGCGCTTCTTCGACAACACTGCGGCCATCATCTCGCTGGTGGTTTTCGCGCTGATCTGCATCCTGGCGTTCAGCTCCATCGGCTTCGCGGGCATTCCCGGCTGGTGGAAATACGACTACCGCCAGTTCACCGAACAGGTCAACGGAGGTGCGCCCACCTTCGTGAACCTCTTCAACTGGGGAGACCACCCATTTGGGCAGGACCGCATTGGCCGTGACATGTTCGCTATGACGATGCGCGGCACCCAGCAGTCCATCATCGTGATGTTCCTGGTGGGCATCATCGCCTGCATCGTCGGCTCGGTTGTCGGCGCCGTCGCCGGTTACTTCCGCGGCATGGTTGAAGCGGTCCTGATGCGCCTGACCGACGTGGTCATCATCATCCCGATCATCGTCATGGCCGCCGTCCTGGGCCAGATCGCCAACCGCCTGGTAGGTGCAGGCATTGGCGTTGTCCTGCTGGGGATCTTCCTTGGCCTGGCCACCTGGACCTCGCTGGCGCGGCTGGTCCGCGGCGAGTTCCTCTCGCTGCGTGAGCGGGAATTCGTCGATGCCGCACGTATTGCCGGCGCGTCCAACAACCGCATTATCTTCAAGCACATCCTGCCGAACGCCGTGGGCGTGATCATCGTGAACACCACCCTGCTGATGTCCACGGCCATCCTGCTGGAAACCTCGCTGAGCTACATCGGTTTCGGCGTCCAGCCGCCTGACACGTCCCTGGGCCTGCTGATCAGCCAGAACCAGGAAGCCTTCCAGACGCGTCCGTGGCTGTTCTGGTGGCCGGGCCTGTTCATCGTGGCTATCTGCCTGTGCATCAACTTCATTGGTGACGGACTGCGCGATGCCTTTGACCCTCGGCAGAAGAAGTTCAATGCCAAGAAGGTCAAGACCAAGACGGCCGGCAACTAATGGGAACGCTTTCCGCCGAAGCGGGGCCGGCTGTTCTAGGCCAGCCCCGCCAGGGCGAACAGCACTACGCCCGCCAGGACCAGGCCCAGCATCCAGCGCCAGTTAAAGCGCACCGAAGCCCGGGCGGCGTCGGTTTGGTCCGGATCGATCCGGCCCGCATTGACCAGGATTTCCCAGCGTTCCCGCACCATGCGCGCCGCCTGGCCGGAGTCCGTATTGCTGAGATCTCCCGGCCGTACCGAGCCCCCGGCACCGTAGGTTGTTCCGGGAAGGTTGCGCAGGTGTTCGGGTTTGCCCGCATGGGTGCCCCAGACGCCGGGAGCGGGAGCGGCCCAGGCGGTGTAGGAACCCTTCGGCGTCACAAGCTTCAGCGCGAACTTGGTATCCACATGGATCAGCGCCGCCCACGGCACCTCAACGGTCCGGAAGGGGTTGTCCAGCCGCACGCCCCGTTCGGATACCCGGACGCTGGGGTACCAGAACAGCCACGCAGCAGCCGCGGGAATCAGGAGCAGGGGAGCGGTGGCCAAAATGCCGTCGACGCCGCTGGTCCAGGCCGCGGAGAGAACGGCGGCCGCCGTAAGGGCAACGGCAATCCCCACGAACCACTTGGTGGATCGAGGACGGAAAACTTCGGTCACGGGCTCGCTCTGCGGGTTCGGCATACCCCCATCGTTACAGCATTTTCAGGCGCCTTCGTAATCGGTCCGGTGATCCGGGACCGGCGCGCAGCCTGGACGGAAGGAAACCACCGCCATGACTGAAACCATCAGCACGCCGCAGGCGAGTTCCACGGGCCGGCCTCCGGTCCTGGAAGTCCGCGACCTCTCCGTCGACTTCGGCGTGGACAAGGAATGGGTCCCCGCCGCCATCGGCCTGAACTACCACGTCAACGCAGGCGAAGTCCTGGCGATCGTGGGCGAATCCGGCTCAGGCAAGAGCGCCAGCTCCATGGCGCTGCTAGGGCTGCTGCCCAAGAACTCCCGGGTAACCGGGGAAGTCCTGCTGGACGGCGAGCCGCTGCTGGGCCTGTCCCAGCACAGGCTGCGCCAGGTCCGCGGCAACGATGTCGCCGTCATCTTCCAGGAGCCCATGACGGCACTGAACCCGGTTTATACCGTGGGCTTCCAGATCGTGGAAACACTGCGCCTGCATAACGAGCTATCGCCCGACGAGGCCAAAAAGCGCGCGCTCAAGCTGCTGGACATGGTGGAGCTGCCGGATCCGGAGAAGGCCTTCAAGTCCTACCCGCACCAGCTCTCCGGCGGCCAGCGTCAGCGAGCCATGATTGCGCAGTCGCTGTCCTGCGATCCGAAGCTGCTGATCGCTGACGAGCCCACCACCGCCCTGGACGTGACGGTCCAGGCCGAGATCCTTGACCTGATGCGCAACCTGCGCAACAAGCTGAATTCGGCCATTGTGCTGATCACCCATGACATGGGCGTGGTGGCAGACCTTGCCGACCGCATTGCAGTGATGCGCCACGGCGTCATTGTTGAGACCGGCACGGCCAAGGAGATCTTCGCCAACCCGCAGCACCCATACACTCAGGCGCTGCTGGAATCCGTCCCGCACCTGGGCCAGGGTTCGGACGGGGATGACGACGTCGACGTCGTTGCGGCGCTTGCGGCCGCCACGCATGTGGAGCTCGACTCCGTGGACCAGGCTGAACTCGAACGGCGGGAAGCTGAGGTCCTTTCCGGCCTGCGTGCCGACACCGCTGCGAAGAGCGATGCATCCGCCGGTGAACCTGTGCTCGTCCTGGAGAACGTGGCTATCGAGTATCCCAAGCAGGGCCGTGTTGCTGCTTTCCGTGCCGTGGAAGGCGCCAACCTGCGCATTATGCCCGGCCAGGTCATGGGCCTGGTGGGTGAGTCCGGCTCCGGCAAAACCACCATCGGCCGCGCCGCCGTCGGGCTGCTGCCGGTAGCGGAAGGTGAGCTGCGCGTGGTGGGCACGGACATCTCTGAGCTCAAGCCCAACTCCAAGGCCATGCACGCGCTGCGGCGCCAGGTGGGAATGGTCTTCCAGGACCCGTCTTCCTCGCTGAACCCCCGGCTGCCCATCGGCGAGAGCATCGGCGAGCCGATGTTCCTGGCCGGAGAAGCCAAGGGAGCTGCCCTGCAGCAGCGGATCGAGGAGCTGTTGGACCAGGTTGAGCTGCCGCGCGCCTACCGGAACCGCTATCCGCACGAGCTCTCCGGCGGCCAGAAACAGCGAGTGGGCATTGCCCGCGCCCTCTCTCTGAAGCCCAAGCTCATGGTGGCGGATGAGCCGACGTCGGCCCTTGACGTCTCGGTGCAGGCCAAAGTCCTGGAACTGTTTCAGAACCTCCAGCGCGAACTCGGTTTCGCGTGCCTGTTCGTGACGCACGACCTCGCCGTCGTCGATGTTCTCGCCGATCACATCTGTGTCATGCGCAGCGGACGGATCGTGGAGCAGGGAACGCGTGACCAGATTCTCCGCAACCCGCAGGAGGAGTACACACAGCGCCTCATTGCGGCAGTGCCGCTGCCGGATCCGGACAAGCAGCGCGAGCGCCGCGAGCTGCGCGCCAAGCTGATGTCACCCTCAGCAGGGGAACTGTAGCTCCAGCGCTTTACCCAGAAGGACCCTCTCCGGAGGGTCCTTCTGCATATCTAGTGTGATTTGTCCACACCTGTGCGTGGCAAATCTTACATCGTCCTCGAATCGTTATATGCCGCGCTGCGTCTATATACTTTTTACACAGGGGGACAGGCTTCGAGAGCTTCTGAACAACAGACAGCTCCGGCAGGCGTGTCCCCTTTTGGTTGCCCGGAAACCCCGGGTACCGAGGACCATTTGCTGAGGTCTGAGGAAGAGTCATTGGGACCCTCCCACCAGCTGCTACCCGGACATCAGCGCCGGAAACTAGACACCGGCTTCCTTTCTATCCAGGAGGCGGAATGCGTTTACAGCGCGTATCCAAGGTTGTCAGCGTGGCGGTGGTCGCCGCTCTCGCGCTGGGAGCCTGCGGCGGAGGAAGCGAGAACACCAACTCCGCTGCCACTACTACGAGTATTACGGCCAACGGCACCGAGCCGCAGAATCCGCTGCTCCCCGCCAACACCAATGAGGTGGGCGGCGGCAGGATCATGGACCTCATCTTCGAAGGTCTGGTGAGCTACGACGCCGACGGCAAGACCGTTAATGAAATCGCCGAGTCCATCGAGACGACGGACTCGCAGAATTACACCATCACCCTGAAGGACGGCAAGACCTTCACAAACGGTGAACCCGTGACCGCATCATCCTTCGTTGATGCGTGGAACTTCGGTGCAGCCGCCAAGAACGCCCAGCTCAACTCCTACTTCTTTGAGAGCATCAAGGGCTATGACGAGGTAAGTGCCGAGGGCGCCACCGTGGACACGATGAGCGGACTGAAGGTGGTGGACGATAAGACCTTCACAGTCGAACTGAGCCAGCCGGAGTCTGACTGGCCGCTTCGCCTGGGCTACACGGCCTTCTACCCGCTTCCTTCCGAAGCCTTTGAAGACCCGGCAGCCTTTGGTGAAAACCCGGTGGGCAACGGCCCGTACATGCTGGCCGGGGATGACGCCTGGCAGCATGAGGTCCAGATCGAGCTGGTGGCCAACCCCGACTACACCGGCACCCGGGTACCGCAGAACGGCGGTGTGACGTTCAAGTTCTACTCCTCTTACGATGCCGCGTACGCGGATCTGCAGGCGGACAACCTGGACGTCCTGGACCAGATGCCGGCGGCTGCCCAGAAGACCTTCAAGTCCGATCTGGGTGAGGGACGCTACTCGGAGAAGCCGACGGCGCAGAACCAGACCATCACGATCCCCGGGTACCTTGAAGAGTTCTCCGGAGAAGCAGGTGCGCTGCGGCGCCAGGCCATCTCCATGGCCATCAACCGCCAGGAGATTGCAGACGTCATCTTCACCGGCTCACGCGAGCCGGCCGCGGACTTCACCGCCCCGGTGATCGAGGGCTTTGACACGGAGCTGGCCGGTTCCGAGGTGCTCGCCTACAACCCCGAGCGCGCCAAGGAACTGTGGGATGAAGCCGAAGCCATTTCCCCGTGGCCTGAAGGCAAGGCCTTCACCATCGGCTACAACGCCGACGGCGACCACAAGGAGTGGGTCGACGCCGTGGCAAACGCACTGAAGAACAACCTCGGTGTGGACGCCCAGGGCAAGGCCTACTCCACCTTCAAGGAGCTGCGTTCGGATGCGACCGCCAAGACCCTCAGCGGAGCCATCCGCACGGGCTGGCAGGCTGACTACCCGTCGCTGTACAACTTCCTTGGCCCCCTGTACGCCACCGGGGCAGGGTCGAACGACGGCGACTACTCGAACCAGGCGTTCGACGACCTCCTGGCCCAGGGCCTTGCTGCTCCCACGGCTGAAGAAGGCGCTGCCCTCTTCAACCAGGCGCAGGAAGTCCTGCTGGAGGACCTCCCGGTAGTCCCGCTGTGGTACCAGGTGGCCCAGACCGGCTGGAGCAACAACGTGACCGACGTTGAAACCGGCTGGAACGGCGTGCCTGTCTACTACAACATCGCACGCAAGTAAGCCAGGCCGGCGAGCCGGCGGCCGTTTCCCCTCCCAGCCCGCCAGGGCCAGAACGGGAAGCGGCCCCGGCCGCAAGCCGTCAGAACAACAGGATGGTTTCCCATGTTTAAGCCAGCCCTTCGAACTGACGAGGGCAGGTCCCGCTGATGACCAGGTACATTCTCCGCCGGGTCCTGCAGATGATCCCGGTGTTTTTCGGGGCCACCCTGCTGGTCTACTTCCTTGTTTTTTCGCTTCCCGGTGACCCGATTGCGGCACTCTTCGGTGACCGGCCGGTCAACGAGGTGGTTGCGGCTCAGCTGCGTGAACAGTACAACCTGGACCAGCCCTTTATTGTGCAGTACCTGGAGTATCTGAAGAACCTGCTGACCTTCAACCTCGGCAATGACTTCTCCGGCCGCCCGGTAGCTGAGGTCCTGGCCCAGGTATTCCCGGTCACCATGCGTCTGGCCGTGCTGGCGCTGTGCTTCGAAGCAGTGTTCGGCATCGTTTTCGGCCTGATCGCAGGCCTGAAGAAGGGCCGCATCTTCGATGCCACCGTTCTTTTCGTCTCGCTGGTGGTCATTGCCATCCCGGTCTTCGTCCTCGGTTTCCTGCTGCAGTTCATCATCGGCGTGAAACTCGGCTGGACAGCTCCCACGGTGGGGGCAAGTGCCGGCTGGAGCGATCTGATACTTCCCGCCGTCGTCCTGGGCCTGGCGTCCTTCGCCTACGTCCTGCGGCTGACGCGCACCTCAGTCATCGAAAACATGAATGCCGACTACGTCCGCACCGCCACGGCCAAAGGCCTCTCCCGCGGACGGGTGGTTACCGTGCACATCCTGCGCAACTCCCTGATCCCGGTTGTCACCTTCCTCGGTGCAGACCTCGGGGCGCTGATGGGCGGCGCGATCGTCACGGAAGGCATTTTCAACGTGCCCGGCGTCGGGCAGAAGCTCTACCAGGCCGTCATCCGCGGCGAGGGGCCCACGATCGTCTCGATTGTGAGTGTGCTGGTCCTTGTCTATGTGGTGGCCAACCTGCTGGTGGACCTGCTGTACGCCTGGCTGGACCCAAGGATCCGTTATGAGTGAGACTTCCCGGACCCAGGAGCATTTTGTCGCGCCGGTGGATTCGGACGTGCTGCCGGAGACCGACGCCGTCCGGGACAGCAGGGCCCCGCTGAGCATGTGGGGCGAAGCCTGGCGGAACCTGCGACGCAGGCCGCTGTTCATTATTTCTGCCCTGCTGATCCTGCTGATCATTGCCGTAGCGGCCTTTCCGCAGCTCTTTACCCAGACGCCTCCGGACGGTGCCTGCTACCTGGCCGACTCGAATGCCGGACCCAGCCCGGGGCATCCGCTTGGATTCACCCTGCAGGGCTGCGATGTCTACTCCCGGCTGATCTACGGCACCCGGGCCTCCCTGCTGGTAGGCGTCCTCACCACTGCCTCGGTGGTGCTGCTGGGCGGTACACTCGGTGCGCTCGCCGGCTACTACGGCGGCTGGCTGGATGCAGTGATCGCACGGCTGGGGGACATCTTCTTCGCGCTGCCGCTGATCCTGGGCGCCATCATTGTGATGCAGCTGCCCATGTTCCGCGAAAACCGCAACATCTGGACCGTGGTGGTGACCCTGGTGGTCTTCGGCTGGCCCCAGATAGCCCGAATCACCCGAGGCGCGGTGATCTCCGTGCGCAACGCGGACTTCGTCGTCGCCTCCCGCGCACTGGGCGTTTCCAAGTTTCAGGCGCTGGTGAAGCATGTCCTGCCAAATGCCCTGGCGCCGGTGATCGTCATTGCCACCATCTCGCTGGGCACCTTCATCGTCGCTGAAGCCACCCTGTCCTTCCTGGGGATCGGCCTGCCGCCGGACATCATGTCCTGGGGCAATGACATCTCCGCGGCCCAGACGTCGCTGCGCGCCAACCCCGCAGCCCTGCTGTGGCCGGCCGGGGCACTGTCCGTCACTGTCCTCAGTTTCATCATGCTCGGCGATGCCGTGCGCGATGCCCTCGACCCGAAAGCCCGCAAGCTATGACCTCCAATGCCCAAAGCCCGGCCGCCGAGCCGGCCCCGCTGCTGGACATCCGCTCGCTCGCGATTTCCTTCACCACGTCCAACGGCACGGTCAACGCCGTCCAGGACGCGAACCTGACCGTCCTGCCCGGCGAAACCGTCGCCATTGTGGGGGAGTCCGGTTCGGGAAAATCGACGACGGCGCTCGCAGCCATTGGGCTGCTGCCCGGCAACGGGCAGGTCAGCGGCGGCCAGATCCTTTTTGACGGCGAAGACATCACCCATGCCAGCGCCAAGCGGATAGTCGAGCTCCGCGGCAACTCCATTGGCATGGTCCCGCAGGACCCGATGTCCAACCTGAACCCGGTGTGGAAGATCGGTTTCCAGGTAAAGGAGACGCTGAAGGCAAACGGCCGCCCCGCCACCGATGCGGATGTTGCCCGGGTACTCAGCCAGGCAGGCCTGCCCGACGCCGCCTCCCGCGCCAGGCAGTACCCGCACGAGTTCTCCGGCGGAATGCGCCAGCGCGCGCTGATCGCCATTGGCCTGTCCTGTTCACCGCGCCTGCTCATCGCCGATGAGCCAACTTCGGCACTGGATGTCACCGTCCAGCGCCAGATCCTGGACCATCTGGAGTCACTGACCCGGGAGATGGGCACCGCCGTCCTGCTGATTACCCATGACCTGGGGCTGGCCGCCGAGCGCGCCCAGCGCGTGGTGGTGATGTACAAGGGCCGGGTTGTGGAGTCCGGTCCCGCGCTGGAGATCCTGCGGAACCCGCGCCACCCCTACACCAAGCGGCTGGTTGAATCCGCGCCGTCGCTGGCCTCAAAGCGGATCGACACTATCCGGGACCGGGGCCTCGAGGCTCCGGCCCCTCCGGCCCCTCCGGCCGGGCAGGACGCCGGCAACCCCGGCGTCATTGAAGTCCGCGACCTCACCAAGGTCTTTAAGCTGCGCAGCGGGCTGGGCCGTTCCACCGATTTCACCGCGGTGGACAACGTATCCTTCTCGGTGCCGCAGGGAACCACTACCGCCGTCGTGGGTGAATCCGGTTCGGGGAAATCCACCGTTGCGCGCATGGTGCTAAACCTGGAAACTCCCACCAGCGGCAGCATCCTGTTCAAGGGAACGGACATAACCACCCTGGACAGAAAGAAGCTGTTTGCCTTCCGGCGCCGGGTGCAGCCCATCTTCCAGGATCCGTACGGCTCCCTGGACCCGATGTACAACATCTTCCACACCATCGAGGAACCCCTGCGCGTACACGGAATCGGGGACGCCGCAGCCCGTGCTGCCAAGGTCCGCAAGCTGCTGGACCAGGTGGCCCTGCCGTCCACCGTTATGCGCCGGTTCCCCAACGAACTCTCCGGCGGCCAGCGCCAGCGTGTTGCCGTAGCCCGGGCCCTTGCCCTGGACCCGGAAGTGGTCATCTGTGATGAGGCTGTCTCAGCACTGGACGTCCTGGTGCAGGCACAGATCCTGAACCTCCTCGCCGAGCTGCAGGCCGATCTCGGTCTGAGCTACCTCTTCATTACGCACGACCTTGCGGTGGTGCGGCAGATCGCGGATGACGTCTGCGTCATGCAGAAGGGAAAGGTGGTGGAAACCGGAACCACGGACGAAGTCTTCAACAATCCGCGCCGGGACTACACAAAGGCCTTGCTCGAGGCGATCCCCGGAGCCGGGCTGGAACTGCCGCCGGAGGCCGCCTAGGGGAGCGGATTTGCGCCGGAGGCTCCGGCGCATTAGGGAACCTTTGGCAAAACGACTAGAATGGTACGGTGCCCGCTGACGGCGGCCTCTCGGTGACTTCTTACACGTGTGTTCCAACGCAGCATTTGTACAGAACTGCCGGATTCTCCGGATCGACTCCGGACCACTGTGAATTATCCCCGAACTGTTACCTATGAATTGAGTCTTCACGCATGTCAGAAACCAACACGGCTGTAAACAGCGCAGTGCGTA
>JBELYP010000030.1:0-33949 GCA_040273995.1 Arthrobacter sp. | reverse complement strand
GCCCGGCCAGGACTACTACCTCAAGCCGATGAACTGCCCCATGCACAACCTGGTCTTCCGCTCCCGCGGACGCTCCTACCGGGAACTGCCGCTGCGCCTGTTCGAGTTCGGTTCCGTCTACCGCTACGAGAAGTCCGGCGTCATTCACGGCCTGACGCGCGTGCGCGGCATGACCCAGGACGACGCCCACATCTACTGCACCCGCGAGCAGATGAAGGACGAACTGACCAAGACGCTGAACTTCGTCCTGGACCTGCTCAAGGACTACGGCCTGGATGACTTCTACCTGGAGCTCTCCACCAAGGACCCGGAAAAGTACGTCGGTTCCGACGAGGTCTGGGAAGAAGCCACCCGCACCCTTGCCGAGGTTGCCGAAGCTTCCGGCCTGGACCTGGTTCCGGATCCCGGGGGAGCAGCCTTCTACGGCCCGAAGATCTCCGTGCAGGCCCGCGACGCCATTGGCCGCACCTGGCAGATGTCCACCATCCAGCTGGACTTCAACCTGCCCGAGCGCTTCGAGCTCGAGTACCAGGCAGCAGACGGCACCCGCCAGCGCCCGGTCATGATCCACCGTGCACTGTTCGGCTCGGTTGAACGCTTCATGGCCGTGCTGACCGAGCACTACGCCGGTGCCTTCCCGGCCTGGCTCGCTCCGGTCCAGGTAGTGGGCATCCCCGTCGCCGAGGCCTTCAACGACTACATGTACGACGTCGTGGACAAGCTCAAGGCCGCAGGCATCCGCGCCGAAGTCGACGCCGGAACGGACCGCTTCCCGAAGAAGATCCGCACCGCCTCCAAGGAGAAGATTCCCTTCGTCCTGATCGCCGGCGGCGAGGACGCCGAGGCCGGGGCGGTTTCCTTCCGCTTCCGCGACGGCAGCCAGGACAACGGCGTACCGGTTGAGGAAGCCGTGAAGCGGATCGTCGAAGCTGTCCGGAACCGGGACAAGTAACGGTACGGGGGAGTCCAGATGGAAAGCCAGGAACAGTATCCGCACGACGGCGATGTGACGGACAATTTCGAACTCGCCGGGGTGCCCGATGCCTTCCAGCGCCTCTGGACTCCCCACCGGCTTGCCTACATCAAGGGCGGGCAGGACCAGGTGTCCTCAAAGGACAACTGCCCGTTCTGCACGGCGCCCTCCCATACGGATGAGGAAGCCCTGATTGTCCACCGCGGCAGGCATGCCTTCGTCATCCTGAACCTGTTCCCGTACAACGCAGGCCACCTGCTGGTGTGCCCGTACCGGCACGTTCCGGACTACACCGACGTCGACACCGAGGAGACAGCGGAAATTGCTGCCCTCACCCAGACAGCCATGCGCGTGCTGCGGAAGGTCTCCGCGCCGGCCGGCTTTAACCTCGGCATGAACCAGGGTGTGGCCGGAGGCGCCGGCATTGCCGCACATCTGCACCAGCACATTGTGCCGCGCTGGAGCGGTGACGGAAACTTCCTGCCGATCATCGCCCACACCAAGGCCATCACCCAGACCCTCGGTGAAGTGCGGCAGATGGTTGCCGATGCCTGGCCCGCGAATTCTTCCAGCGAACCGTTCCCGCACAACGGAACGGACGAGGCTTAAAACGTGCTCAACAAATATGCCCGCGGTTTCTTCACCGCGCTTTTCACCCCGCTTGCTTCCTGGCTGATTCGCCACCGCGTCTCACCCGACGCCGTAACGATCATCGGCACCCTGGGCGTCATGGCCGGAGGCCTGGTCTTCTATCCGCTGGGCCAGCTGTTCTGGGGCACCATGTTCGTGGTGCTCTTTGTGTTCTCCGACGTCATCGACGGGATCATGGCCCGCCAGCAGGAACGCAAAGGCAAGTGGGGTTCCTTCCTGGACTCAACCCTGGACCGCTTTGCGGACGGCGCGCTGTTCGCCGGGGTAAGCATCTGGTTCTTCACCGGCGGGAACAACGACGCGATCGGCGTCGCGGCCCTCATCTGCCTGGTGCTGGGCATGCTGGTCTCCTACATCCGGGCCAAGGCCGAGTCGCTCGGATTCAACGCCAACGTGGGGCTGGCCGAGCGCGCCGAACGGCTGGTCTTCCTGCTCACTGCCACCGGACTGGTTGGCCTGGGGGTACCGGAACTGGTCCTGCTCATTGTGCTCATTGCGCTGTGCCTGGCCAGCTGCGTCACCATTGCCCAGCGGATGGGGACGGTGCGGCGCCAGTCCGCTGCCGGCGTCGTAAGCGAGGAAGCGGAGAAGCACCTGCCAAAAGACATGGGTAAAGATACGTAGCGTAACCGGGCGGTGACCGGTATGCGGGCTTAGTATTGGCTTTCCTGCCGTACTACCAGAGAGCCTTGTTATGCCTACAGAAACACCGTCCCAGCCCTCCGCTTCAACCGGCGGCAGCCGCGTCAAGCGCGGTATGGCTGAGATGCTCAAGGGCGGCGTCATCATGGACGTCGTCACCGCCGAACAGGCCCGGATCGCCGAAGACGCCGGCGCCGTCGCCGTTATGGCCCTGGAACGCGTCCCGGCAGACATCCGCGCGCAGGGCGGTGTCTCCCGGATGAGCGATCCGGACATGATTGACAGCATCATCGACGCCGTCTCCATCCCCGTGATGGCCAAGGCCCGCATCGGCCACTTCGTCGAAGCGCAGGTGCTGCAGTCCCTCGGTGTCGACTACATTGACGAGTCCGAGGTCCTGACCCCGGCCGACTACGCCAACCACATCGACAAGTGGAAGTTCACCGTTCCCTTCGTCTGCGGTGCCACCAACCTGGGTGAAGCGCTGCGCCGCATCAACGAAGGCGCTGCAATGATCCGCTCCAAGGGCGAAGCCGGCACCGGCGACGTCTCCAACGCCACCATGCACATGCGCCAGATCCGCACCGAGATTGCCCGGCTTTCCTCGCTCCCCGAGGATGAGCTGTATGTGGCTGCCAAGGAGCTGCAGGCTCCCTACGAACTGGTCAAGGAAGTCGCCTCCGCCGGCAAGCTTCCCGTGGTGCTCTTTACCGCCGGAGGAATTGCCACCCCGGCCGACGCTGCGATGATGATGCAGCTCGGAGCGGACGGCGTGTTCGTCGGATCGGGCATCTTCAAGTCCGGCAACCCGGCCCAGCGCGCCGCCGCGATCGTGAAGGCCACCACCTTCCACGATGACCCGGATGAGGTCGCCAAGGCTTCCCGCGGTCTCGGTGAAGCCATGGTCGGCATCAACGTGGACGAGATTCCGCAGCCGCACCGCCTCGCCGAGCGCGGCTGGTAGGACTTCGCCAAAACTACGCACCGGTTCCGGAGTTGTTCCGGGACCGGTGCGTTTTTGCTTTCCTACCCCAGCGCCATCGAGTACGTCCGTCCGCGCCCTACCAGCGAGAATCCCCGGGCCGAGCACAGGTCCTGGCCGTCGGCCGTCGCGTTCACTACCAGGTGTTCGGCACCGGCCGCCTCCGCTGCGGCTGCACCGGCACTGAGCAGGGCGGTCCCAAAGCCCCTGCGCCGGCTGGAAGCTCCCACCGCGAGGGAAAAGATCCCGGCCACCATGGTCAGGCCGGCGACGCCGGAGGGGTAGAACGCGTAGGCCCGCCCGGTCATCCGGGCAGAGTCCCGCGCTGCAATGTGCCAGGCCTGCCGGGGCTGGGAATGTCCCACCCGCAGTTCCTCGGCGTCGGCTCCGGAGACCTCGCGGGGCTGGATCTCCACCGCGGCGCCGTCGGCGGACCAGGCCTGGGGCGCACGCACCGGCGCCGTCATCCAGCAGGTCTGCGGACCGCGGCGGAATCCGAATGTTTCCAGCGGTGCGTGGTCCACCGAGCCGCCCAGCCATGCCGTGACCGAGGAAGCGCCAAGGCGTGAGCCTTCGGCCAGCCCCGGCCGGATTCCCGCCGGCGAGATTTCCTCCGGGAACATCAGCATCAGCTGCCGGCGTGCCGGCAGCCAGACCCACCGTGACTCGTGGGTGCCGAATGACCGGCCGCCCGTCGCCGAGGCCAGCGCGGAGAACCAGGCGTGCTGCAGACGCTGGCAGGAAGCGATGGTGGGCATGGTTTTCAGGACAGGCCCCGGCGTTCGAGCAGGGGAGTTAGCTCGGCATCCCGTCCGCGCAGGTTGCGGAAGGACTCCAGCGGGTCCTGCGAGTAGCCCTTCGAGAGCAGCTTTTCCCTAAACGCATCCCCGTTGGCACGGGTCAGCCCGCCGTTCTCGGTGAACCACTGCACCGTGTCGGCGTCAAGCACTTCGCTCCAGATGTAGGAGTAGTACCCGGCCGAGTAACCTCCCGGGAAGATGTGCTTGAAGTAGCCTGTGCGGTAACGCGGCGGAACCAGCGCGGGGTCGATCCCCGCGTCCAGCAGCGCCTTGTGCTCAAAGGCCTCCGGGTCCGCAACCGTAGCCTGACCGGGTGGAAGCGCATGCCAGGCCCAGTCCAGCAGGGTGGCACCGAGATACTCCGCGGTCCGGAAACCCTCACCCCACAGGGACGCGGCACGGACCTTGTCCAGCAGGCCGTCCGGAAGCGGTTCGCCGGTCCGGTAGTGCCGGGCGAAGTTCGCCGCGACTTCATCGGTGAGCATCCACATTTCGTTGACCTGGGAGGGGTACTCCACAAAGTCACGCGGAACTGCCGTGCCGGCAAAGCGGGGGAAGCCGACGTCGGAAAACAAACCGTGCAGGGCATGGCCGAATTCGTGGAAGGCGGTCACAACCTCATCAAACGTCAGCAGGGCGGGTTCGCCGTCCGCAGGCTTGGAGATGTTCAGGTTGTTCACCACCACCGGCTGGTGGCCCAGCAGCCGTGACTGGGTGACCAGTTCATTCATCCACGCGCCGCCGCTCTTGGTGTCCCGGGTGAAGTAGTCGCCAAGGAACAGTCCGAGGCCGGTGCCGTCTTCGTCCTTGACTTCCCAGACCCGGACGTCGGGGTGGTAGCCGGTGAGGTCCTTCCGCTCGGTGAAAGTGATGCCGTAGAGCCGGTTGGCGGCAAAGAACACGCCGTTGTGCAGGACGTTTTCGAGCTCAAACCAGGGACGCAGCGCTTCCAGGTCAACGGCGTACTCTTCGCGCCGGATCTGCTCGGAGTAGTAGGCCCAGTCCCAGGGCTGGAAGTCCTCGATCCCGTCCCGCGCGGCGGCAGCACGCAGCTTCTCCGCCTCGGCCCCGGCATTGCGGACCGCCGGCGGCACCAGCCGGGCCAGCATTTCCTCCACAGCTGCCGTGGTGGGGGCTGTCTGGTCCTCCACCGCGTAGGCGGCGTGGTTCGCGTATCCGAGCAGGCCGGCGCGTTCCGCACGCAGGGCGGCAATCTCTGCTGCAATTCCCAGCGTGGAGTTCGGGTTGCCGCGGAACCCCCGCTGGACGGAAGCTTCAAAGAGGCGGCGACGCACGTCCCGGTTTTTGAGTTTCGCCAGCGCCGGCTGCGGGGTGGGGAGGATGAGCGTCAGCAGGTATTTGGCACTGGACCCTGCGGCCCGGGCAGCTGCCGCCGCGGCGGCAATGTCATCCGGTGCCAGGCCGTCGAGTTCGGCTTCATCCTGAAGCTCCAGGGCCGAATCATTGGTGTCTGCGAGCAGCCGCTGCGAGAACGCCGTGCCGAGTTCCGACAGCCGGGTGTTAAGCTCCCGCATCCGTTCCTTGCCGGCGTCGTCGAGTGCTGCGCCGGCGCGGACAAACCGGCGCCTGTATTCAGCGAGGAGGCGGGCCGCCTCTTTGTCCAGGCCCTGTTCCGGAACGGAGTTGACACGCTCGAAGAGTGCCGAATCCTGATAAATGCTGTCCTGGTGCGCTGAGAGCAGCGGACTGGCTTCCTGCTCCAGCGCCTGGATTTCCTCCGTCGCGTGGGACATCACCGCGTTGGAGAAGACTGAAACGGTCCGGGCCAGCAGCTGTCCGGAGCGTTCCAGCGCGGCGATCGTATTTTCGAAGCCTGCGGGCTCCGCGCTGGACGTGATGGCGCGGATTTCAGCCAGCTGCTCCTCCATCCCGGATTTGAGCGCGGGTAGAAGATCAGCGGCGGAAATGGCGGCGAAATCCGGCAGGCCGTACGGCAGCGTGCTCGGGGAAAGTAAGGCGTTGCTCATGGGAACAAACACTTTCACACAGCTCGCCTGCGCAACCAGTCGACGGGCCGCGTATGCTCATCCCGACTCAGATTGTGCCGCCAGCGGCCCAAAGCAAACACATTCGGGGGGAAACATGTTTGGACACCGCCCGCCTACAGCCCGCACCGGCAAGCTCCTGGCAGCACTGACCCTGGCGGCCTCTGCGGCGCTGGTGTCCTGTTCCGCCGCCGTCGACGAGGCTCAGGAATCGCCCTCCGCTGCGGCGTCGTCCGCTCCTGCATCGGTGGAGCCCACACCCGAACCGACAGCAACGCCCGGGGCCGGCCCGGAGTGCCCGGGCTTTCGCTGCTCATCTGTGATGCTCGCCGGGGACCTGCTGGTGCATCCGCAGCTGTGGGACCAGGCCCGCGCAGACGCCGCCGCCACTGGAAAGCAGCCGCTGGATTTCGAACCGCTGCTTGAGGGTATGCGGTCTTACGTTGCCGGCTCCGACCTCGCCGTCTGCCACATGGAAACCCCAGTTGCTTCGGCGGACGGGCCGTATGCGGGCTACCCGATGTTCAACGTGCCGCCGCAGATCCTCACCGCTGCCGCCGCCGTCGGCTATCAGGCCTGCACCACGGCGAGCAACCACACCATTGACGCCGGCACAGAGGGCCTGAACCGCACCCTTGCCGTGCTGGACTCGCTGGGCCTGGAGCACACCGGCTCCTACGCCACCGAGGCCGACTCCGAAATCCCGATGATTCTTGATACCTCGGGCGCGCGGATCGGTGTTATCGAGGCGACCTACGGACTGAACGGACTTGAAGCGGAATACCCCTGGCAGGTGGACATGCTCGACGCCGAAGACATGATTTCGCGTGCCCGGGCTGCCCGGGAGCAGGGCGCGGACATTGTGCTCGGCGCGGTCCACGCCGGTGACGAGTACGCCTCCATGCCGAACACGCAGCAGATCGAAACCGCCCACGCGCTGGCGGACAGCGGCCAGTTCGACCTGATTTACGGCCACCACACGCACTCCGTCCTGCCGATCGAGAACTACAACGGCACCTGGATTGTCTATGGCCTCGGCAACGCGGTCACGGAACTCTCGCCCTGGTATGCCGTGAACAATGAGGGCCTGATCGTCCGGGCGCAGTTCGTCCAGGAGGACGACGGCGCGGACTGGCGGGTCAGTGACTTCGCCTGGGCGCCGTCGGTAATCGTGCGCGACCCCTACCGCTGGTGCTCCGTTGCCGCTGACCTGCCGCAGGGACCATGTGCCTCCGAGGCAGAGCAGGCTGAGGTGCGGGAGCGGACAATCTCCGTGGTGGAATCCATGGGAGCGGGGCAGGATGGGGCGCATGAGTGGCTGGTGTCGGAGGATGTTTCTGCGCGTTGAGTTCTTGGCCTCCGCCCCGCGAGCCGGAACGGCGGCAACGAAACTCCTTCGCTCGTAGAGCTCGCTTTGGAGTATTTAAGCCGCCTAGCCCGGCCGGCCCGCCGGAAGCGCACGTCGTCTCTTTGCCGCCTAGCCCGGCCGTCCGTCGGGAGCGTAGCGTTCGCCTTCTCGCTCACACGGTCATCGTCTGGTCTTCGAGGGCTGGACGCGGCGGTTGACCAAGTGCTTCATTGTCGGGGTGCGACGCATCGTTGCTGTTAGCCTCGGCTGGTGAGAATGACGTTACGGCCTTGGCTGCCGGATGATGCTGCCTCCCTGTTGGCTGCTGTTCAGACAACCCCTGACCTTGATACCCAGATGGACCGCCTGGCCGTGGATGATCTGGACGCTGCAGAGGCTTATATCCGATCCGACCTGCGGTTCCACCCGGATGACGGCGTGTGCAGCTTCGCCGTGGAGATAGACGGACGGGCCGTGGGGCATATTGGGCTCGGCCACTTAGATCACCGGCACCGCACTGGCTGGCTGTCTTACTGGATTAGCCGTGACAGCCGAGGGCTTGGACTCGCCGGAAGGGCAGCGGCGGGCGTAGCTGACTGGGCGTTCCACGAACTCAACCTTTTCCGCATCGAACTGGGGCACAGGGTGAACAATCCGGCCTCCTGTGCCGTGGCAAAACGGGCAGGTTTCCTGCCGGAGGGGATTGAGCGGTCAAAGCTGGAGTACGGAGGCGTGCGTTTCGACGTGGAAACGCATTCGCGGCTCGCGACTGATCCTGCTCCGGCTCTGGATCTTCCGATTCTCAAACTGTAGAACTTCCTGCAACGGAGGTGCCGTCAGGTGTCCCGGCCCGCAAGAAGGAGATCGGCATGGCAAAGGTTCTGATTCATGCGACAGTGACACTGGACGGGTACATGGCAGACCCGGAGGGCGGCGTCGACTGGATGTTCGACGTCGATGCGACGGAGGAAGACGCTGCGCTGGTGAACCGGGTAGTCGGTGAGATCGGCGCCGTCGTTGGTGGTGCGAACCGTGCGCGGACAATCGAGGACGGGGACCGTACGGCGGCCTGCCGGGAGTGTCCGTTTACCTGATGACACATACGGCGGCGGAGACAGTGGTGAAGGACGGGGTCACCTACACGTTCGTCGTGGATGACATTGCCGGAGCCGTTGAAAGAGCTAAAGCCGACGCCGGCGACAAAACGGTCAGCCTGCTCGGCGGGCGGATCTCCCGGCAGTGCCTGCAGCGCGGACTGGTGGATGAGATCCAGCTTCACATTGTCCCGATACTGCTCGGAGCGGGCATCTCGCTGTTCAACGGGCTGGACCAGCGGGTGAACCTGGAGCTGATCGAGGACACGTCGTTCGGGGACGGGGTACATCTGCGGTACCGGGTTCTTCGTTAGTTTCTTCTCTTTGTCGAGGTCCGACGAGGTCCGACGGGGTACGGCGGGGTCCGCGGGGCGGGCCGGAACGGCGGCAACGAAACTCCTTTGCTCGCAGAGCTCGTAAAGTCGCCTAACCCGTCCCGTCCGCCGTGCACCCTGCGGTACGTCAGGGGTGGAGGGCGCGGTTTCCCGGGGCCGGTGACGGCTGCGTGCTGGAGGGGTCACACCTGTCTCAGCAGTAACGGCGGCTGGGAACCGGCGCGGAGCAGCTGGGCCCGTTCGGGAGGGAGGCCCGTGGTTTCCCAGGACTTGTGATGGGTGGTGCCGGTGGAGTCACACCGGTCACACCTATAACGGCGGGTGGGAATGGCCGGGGAGGACCCGCCGCGGCACGAGGGGCGCCCCCGGTTTCCCAGGACTGGTGACGGGTTCGCACTGGAGGGGCCGCAGGTGTCTCAGCTGTAACGACGGCTGGGAATGCGGGACCGGGGTCGCGGAGCCTCCCAGAGCTGGTGGCCGGAGTGACGGATGGGGCCACACGTGCCCCATGGGTAACGGCGGGTGGGAATGCAGGGCGAGTCAGCCATAGGTTCCCAGGGCTGGTGACGGGTGGCACCGGGTGGGGTCACAGCCGCCACAGGGGTAACGGAGGCTGGGAATGGCGGCCCGGAAGCCCACCGGGAACAGGCACCGTGCCGCAGAAACTACCGGGGACGGTTGGCAGCGTGGGAACGGGCCAGCTCAGAAAGACGGGCCAGTTCGGCGAGGTCCGCATCTGCGACGGGGACCGGGTCGAAGGAACCGTAGCGACGGGTGACGGCCTTCTCGATCAGGAAGTCCGCAATAGCCGGGTTCTTAGGCAGCAGTGAACCGTGCAGGTAGCTGGCCACCACGTTCTGATACCGGGCGCCCTCGGTGTCGTCCTTGGAGTTGTTGCCTTCGCCCTTGCGGACCACGGCAAGCGGCTTGGCATCCGGACCCAGGAAAGTCTGTCCGCTGTGGTTTTCGTAGCCGTGGATCTCGCCGAACTCTTCACTGACGGACAGCACATTGCCGATCAGCCGGTCTGGTCCGCCGTGGGTTTCAATGTCCAGGACGCCGATGCCGGGGATGAGGACGCCGTCGTGCGTTTTGAAGAACCGGCCAAAGAGCTGGTAGAGCCCGCAGATGACCAGCATAGGCAGGCCGTCGTCGGCCATGGCTCGCAGCGAAGGCGCCAGGGCCTGCAGGTCCTGCTGGATCACCACCTGGCCGCTGTCCTGTCCGCCGCCGCCCACAATCAGGTCCGCGTCGGAAGGGAACTCATCGCCCGGGTTGTATTCGGTGACCACGGGGTTGTAACCCTGCCATTTCAGGCGCTGCTTCAGGACCAGGACGTTGCCCCAGTCGCCGTAGATGTTCATGTCCCGGGGGTACAGCTGCACAATGTGGATGTCCCGGCTCATGAGACCACCTCAACCTTCGTGATCTTGGAGAGTTCGCGCCGCACGGCAAGCATGGCCGTGTACGTGCAGAAAATGCGCATGGGCTGTGTGCCGGCACCGGCAATGAACTTAGCCAGGGCATCGGGAATATCCGGCAGAACCTCGCGCACGGGAACGTCGTCGTACTTCAGCCGCAGGGCCATGTCATAGGCCCGGACGCCGGTGACCATGTCCACTCCGCCGGACAGCGTCTCAAAGTCCACGTCCCAGAGCCAGGACATGTCCCGGCCGTCGGCATAGTTGTCATTGATGGCGATCATGGTCGCGTAACCGTGCGCTGCGAAGGACTTCAGGCCCAGCCGGAAACCGGAGGGGTTCTTCACCAGCACGAGTTCCAGGGGTGCGCCGTTGACGGTCAGCGATTCGCCGCGGCCGAAGGCAGGCTCCACATTGGACAGCGACTCGAACAGCGCCGTCCGGTCCGCCTTGGCACCCAGGATCTGCCGGGCAAATGTCAGTGCCGCGGCAGCGTTGAAGATGTTGTACACACCGCGCAGTTTCAGGCCGGTGGTAGTGGCGGTGCCGTCAACGAGGAAATCAGCCTCCGTTTCGGCGACCCGGGTAAGAACGACGTCGGCGGGCTGGGCGGCGGCGATGGCTTCGGAGCGGGAGCCGCGCATCTCGTCATCATTGGGGAAGGTGCTGCGCAGCGAAGCGTCCAGGCCGAAATAGGCGACCTTAGGCCCGGACAGCGAATCCGCGATGGAAGCCACCCGCGGGTCCTCCCGGTTCAGCACCACGGTTTCAGTAGTGGCCTTGGCGATCTGCTCCAGCAGGCGGGTGGTTTTGTCGATCTCACCGAAGCGGTCCAGCTGGTCCCGCAGGACGTTCAGCAGTAGGGCATAGCGCGGCTGGATCAGCTTGACGAAGTGCACCGCATGGGCCTCGTCCAGCTCCAGTACGGCGATGTCCGCGTCCAGGCGGCCGCGGAGGTTCACCTCGCCCAGCAGCGCGGCAGCCACGCCGCGGGTGAAGTTGCTGCCCGTCCGGTTGGTAAAGACTTTCAGGCCCTGTCCCTCGAGCAGTTCAACCACCATCTTGGTAGTGGTGGTCTTGCCGTTCGTCCCGGACACGACGGCGACGCCGAGGGGGAGCGTGGAGAGCGTCCGGCGGATAAAGTCCGGGTCGATCTTCTCCACAACGAGGCCGGGGAGGGCGGAGCCCCCGCCGCGCAGCCGGGAGGCGCCGCGGACCAGTTTGCCGACCAGAATGGAGAAAGAACTCATGGATACCGAATATATCCCACCGTCACGAACCGGACCGGGAAGGCCCGGGCAACCTAGAATGAACCAATGACTGAAATCACGCCGCGGGACACCGCGGCACCGCTGGTGGGAGTGCTCGCACTGCAAGGCGGCGTCCGTGAACATGTACAGGCGCTGGAAGCTGCGGGGGCACGGACCGCGCTGATCCGCAGGGCCTCGGAACTCGATGCCCTGGACGGTCTGGTGCTGCCCGGAGGCGAGTCGACCACAATCGACAAACTGATGCGGCTGTACGGTATCGCCGAACCGCTGCGGAAGAAGATTTCCGCAGGCTTCCCGGTGTACGGCTCCTGTGCCGGCATGATCCTGCTCGCCGATCAGATTATGGACCCGGCACTGGATGCAGCAGGCGAGCCGCAGCAGACCCTGGGCGGCCTGGACATTGTGGTGCGCCGCAACGCCTTTGGACGCCAGCGCGAGTCCTTCGAGGTGAGCCTGCCGTTCGACGGACTGCAGTCGCTGCCCAGCCAGGACCCCGCCCAGCCGGCTGAACCCGTTCACGCCGTTTTTATCCGTGCACCGTGGGTGGAGAAGGTAGGCTCCTCCGTGCAGGTGCTTGCGCAGGTCCCGGCGGAAGGCAGCGGACAGGGCACAGAAAATTCAGTAGCTAGAATTGTCGCAGTGCGTTCGGGAAAACTGCTGGCCACCTCGTTCCATCCTGAAGTAACGGGGGAGCGCCGTATCCACGAACTATTTATCCAAATGATCAGAGGAGACGCGTAAGCATGTCGGGCCACTCGAAATGGGCAACTACCAAGCACAAAAAGGCCGCAATTGATGCCAAGCGTGCCAAATCCTTTGCCAAGCTGATCAAGAACATTGAAGTCGCGGCACGTGCCGGCGGCGCGGACATGGCCGGCAACCCGGGCCTTGAACTCGCCGTGCAGAAGGCCAAGAAGACCTCCGTACCCAATGACAACATCGACCGCGCCATCAAGCGCGGCGCCGGCCTGACCGGCGAGGTTGTTGACTACACCGAAATCATGTACGAGGCCCGCGGTCCCCAAGGCTCCGCGGTGCTGATCGAGTGCCTCACGGACAACAAGAACCGTGCCGCCTCCGAAGTCCGCCTGGCCATCACCCGCAACGGCGGCTCGGTTGCGGATCCCGGCTCCGTTTCCTACATGTTCAACCGCAAGGGCGTTGTTTCCCTGCCCAAGAAGGACCTCACCGAGGACGACCTGCTGATGGCCGTGCTCGACGCCGGTGCTGACGAGGTCAAGGAATCCGGGGACAACTTCGAAATCCACTGCGACCCCTCGGACCTTCGCGCCGTGGTGGCAGCCCTGGAGGAAGCCGGGATTGAATACGAGACCGACGAAGTCGAGTTCATTTCCTCCATGCTGGTGGACCTGGATGCCGATGCCGCACGGAAGTTCATGAAGCTCGTCGACGCGCTGGAAGAGCTGGACGATGTCCAGAACGTCTACTCCAACGCCGACATCTCCGCGGACGTTTACGCGCAGCTCGAAGAAGACTGAGCACCGGGTGCCTCTCCGGGTCCTGGGCGTTGACCCGGGACTTACCCGCTGCGGACTGGGCGTAGTCGACGTCGAAGGCAACAGGCGCGCCACCATGGTGGCCGTAGGGGTGGCCGGAACCGAGGCCGGGACCGCCCTCGACGCACGGCTCCTGGCCATTTCCGAAGCGATTGAGCTCTGGCTGGATACGCACACCCCGGATGTTCTTGCCGTGGAGCGCGTATTCAGCCAGCTCAATGTCAGTACCGTCATGGGCACTGCCCAGGCCTCCGGCGTCGTTATCGCTGCCGCCGCCCGCCGCGGCATCCCGGTGGCCCTGCATACGCCCACCGAGGTCAAGGCGGCGGTGACCGGTTCAGGCTCGGCCAACAAAGAGGCCGTGGGACGGATGGTCACCAAGATCCTCCGGCTCTCCGAAATGCCCCGGCCGGCCGACGCCGCTGACGCCCTTGCGCTGGCGATCGCCCACGCGTGGCGGCGCGGAGCACTCGGCCCGGGCCAGGCTGCCACCCAGGGTTCGGCGTCCGCCGGCGGCGGCCCGGCGGCTTCCGGACTCACCCCGGCGCAGCGGCTGTGGGCTGAAGCGGAAGCCAAAGCGAAACGCGCCCGCTACTAAAGTTCCGGGAAACCGGGCCCGGGACAGTAGGCTGTTCGTAGATATGTTCTATTTTGTTCCCGGATCACAGCACGGAGTTTCCCCATGATCGCCTCCCTACGCGGCGTCGTAACCTACGTCGGCACCGCCTCCGCCGTTATTGACGTCAACGGCATCGGTATGGCCGTCCAGGCGACTCCCCAAACCCTGATGACCCTGCGGACGGGAGCTGAAGCACTGCTTCATACCGCGCTCATTGTCCGTGAGGATTCCATGACGCTGTTCGGTTTCGCTGAGCCGGGGGAGCGGGAAGTCTTCGAAACCCTGCTGGGTGTCAGCGGCGTGGGCCCGCGGATCGCGCTGGCGGTGCTGGCTGTGCATACTCCGGAGGCGGTCCGCATTGCCGCGTCCAGCGGAGATGACAAGGCCTTCAGCAAGGTTCCCGGAATCGGTCCCAAGGGTGCCCGGCGCATCGTGCTGGAACTGGCGGACAAACTGGTGCCGCTCGGCACCGAGGAAGCCCCGGCCGGGGTTCCTGCCTGGAATGACCAGGTTCTCTCCGCCATGACCGGGCTGGGCTGGTCCGAGAAGGACGCGGCCGCCGCGGTGGAAGCCACGGCCGCCGAACACCCCGAAGCAGCAGCCGCCGGAAACGTGGCCGAAATCCTGCGCCTGACCCTGCGCCGTCTGGGCCAGGACGGCGCCCGTGCCCGGTCTCCGCAGCGGGCAGGCTAGCGTGGCTGCCTCCGAAGCGCTGACCGCGGCCGCACCCGATCCCGATGACAAGGCGATCGAAGCCGCCCTGCGGCCCAAGAACCTTGACGATTTTGTGGGCCAGAAGCGGGTCCGCGAACAGCTTTCGCTGGTTCTGGAGGCCTCCCGCCTCCGCGGCCGCAGTGCAGACCACGTCCTGCTCTCCGGTCCTCCGGGCCTGGGCAAGACCACACTGTCCATGATCATCGCCGCGGAGATGAACGCGCCCCTGCGGATCAGTTCCGGTCCGGCGATCCAGCACGCCGGAGACCTGGCAGCCATCCTCTCTTCGCTGACCGAAGGCGAAGTGCTGTTCCTGGACGAGATCCACCGGATGTCCCGTCCGGCGGAAGAAATGCTGTACATGGCCATGGAGGATTTCCGGGTGGACATTGTGGTGGGCAAGGGGGCCGGTGCCACGGCAATCCCGCTGGACCTGCCGCCGTTCACCCTGGTGGGTGCCACCACCCGGGCCGGCCTGCTGCCCGGCCCGCTCCGCGACCGCTTCGGCTTCACCGGCCACCTTGAGTTCTACTCGACGGCGGAACTCGAACTGGTGCTGCGCCGTTCAGCCATGCTGATGGACATGAAGGTCAACTCCGCCGGGTTCGCCGAGGTTGCCGGCCGTTCCCGGGGAACACCCCGTATAGCCAACCGCCTGCTTCGCCGGGTCCGTGACTGGGCGCTGGTTCACGGCATCGACCAGATCGACGCCCGTTCCGCCGGCGCTGCCCTGGACATGTATGAAGTGGACGAGCGCGGCCTGGACCGGCTGGACCGGTCCGTCCTGCACGCACTGGTCACCAAATTCGGCGGGGGACCGGTGGGCCTGTCCACACTGGCCATCGCCGTCGGCGAGGAACCCGAAACCGTGGAGACGGTCGCTGAACCATATCTGGTCCGCGAGGGACTGCTTGGCCGCACTCCGAGGGGCCGTATTGCCACCCGCGCAGCCTGGGAGCACCTTGGCCTGCGGATGCCCGACGCCGCTGCCCAGCTCATTCCGGAGGCACTGTTTACCGGGGAAGCTGCTCCCGTTCCGGGCGAGCCGGAACAGGACTGAACGGACCCGCACCCGCCCGGCGCCGTCCGGGGGCCGGGATGCAATCGCGGCCAGATGCCTGCACAATGAAAAGCAGGCGGGAAACTTAAGCCCCCGGTGGAGCGTTTTCCCCTTAGACTGATTTGACGTCCGTCCGCCGGTGCGCTGATTCCGGCATACCGAATACACACCGCAACAGAAACGGAACCCTTCGTGTTCTTGAATGTCTTGGCCCAGACGACCACCGATACAGGCGCTCAGGGCGGTTTTTCGTTCTCCAGCCTCCTGCTGCCGATCCTGCTTGGCCTGTTCATCTTTATGATGTTCCGCAAGCAGAAGAAGACCCAGAAGACCATTCAGGAGCAGCGCACCCAGATGGTCCCCGGCACTGAGGTCATGACCCAGTTCGGCCTGTTTGGCACCATCGTTTCCGTGGACCAGGAAGAGAACAAGGCTGTCCTGGAACTCTCGCCCGGCAATACCGCCACCATCCACCTGCAGGCACTGACCAAGGTGGTCACCACCCAGCCTGAAGAAACCGAAACCGGGGACGCCGTCGTTCCGGATGACGCTTCTTCCCTCACCGGCGATGCTCCCCGCACCGAGGACCCGCGGAAAGCTGCCGCTGACGCTCCGCAGGATGAAACCCCGGACGAAACGCTTGAGCGCCTCGACCGCGAGAATAAGAAAGACAACTAGACTCTCCGAGGACCTGCAGGCAGCCCGCCTGCTGCAGGCCCGCCGGATCCACCTGTCTCCGGCGATCACGCCCTGAAGGAAAACCCTTATGCCTCGAACCGGCTCCGGCCCGGCAGCAAAAAAGACGCTCATTTGGTTGGGCGTCCTTTTTGCTGCCCTGGCCCTTTTGCTCGGCGGCGGCTCCATGTGGAGCAACGCCAGCTGGACTCCCAAGCTCGCCCTTGACCTCGAGGGCGGCACCCAGATGATTCTTGCTCCCAAGGTGCAGGGCGGTGATTCCCAGATCAGCCAGGAGCAGCTGAACCAGGCTGTGGAGATCATCCGCCAGCGTGTGGACGGCAGCGGTGTCTCCGAAGCCGAGATCACCACGCAGTCCGGACGGAATGTGGTCGTTTCCCTGCCAGGCACCCCTTCGGCTGAGACCCGGGCGCTGATCCAGGCTTCAGCGGCCATGGAGTTCCGGTCCGTGATCATGGGCGGACCGGGCCAGGCGCCCGCCGCGGAAACCCCGACGCCGGACGAGGCGCTGCCCCAGCCAACAGCCGAACCCGAAAACGGTTCGGACATGAACTGGGTGACCCCGGAGCTGTACAAGGAGTTCGAAGCCACAAACTGCCTGGATCCCGCCACCCTCGAAGCATCGGTTGAACCGGCCCCGGCCGACGAACCGATGGTGGCCTGTGAGCCCGGTACTGCCGGCAAGTACATCCTTGGGCCGGTGGAAGTTCCCGGTTCCATGCTCGAGGACGCCAGCTTCGGCATGGCACAGGGCGGCCAGGGCCAGTCCCTGAACGAATGGGCCGTCAACCTGGACTTCAACGGTGAAGGAACCGAGAAGTTCCGGGCTGTCTCCGAGCGCCTGCTCGGCTTTGGTGACGGTTCCCCGCAGAACCAATTCGCCATTGTCCTGGACGGCCAGGTGATTTCCGCACCGTCCATGAACGTGCTGATCACCGACGGCAACGCGCAGATCACCGGACAGTTCACCCAGGAGACCGCCAAGGCGCTCTCCGAGCAGCTGAAGTACGGCGCCCTGCCGATCAGCTTCGACATCCAGAGCGAACAGCAGGTTTCCGCCACCCTCGGCGCCGACCAGCTACGCATGGGCCTGATCGCCGGCGTCATCGGCCTGATCCTGGTGGCGGTCTACTCGCTCTTCCAGTACCGGGCCCTCGGCTTCGTGACCATCACCTCCCTGATCGTCGCCGGCGTCCTGACTTACCTGGCCATCGCGATCCTCGGCTGGTCGCACAACTACCGCCTGTCGCTGGCAGGTGTGGCGGGCCTGATCGTGGCCATCGGCCTCACCGCCGACTCGTTCATTGTGTACTTCGAACGCATCCGTGACGAACTGCGCGACGGCAGGGGACTGGTCTCCGCGGTGGACACCGGCTGGAAGCGTGCCAAGCGCACCGTACTGGCGTCCAAGGCAGTGAACCTGCTCGCCGCCGTCGTGCTTTACTTCGTGGCGGTGGGCAACGTCCGCGGGTTCGCGTTCACCCTGGGCCTGACCGCTATTGCGGACCTCATCGTCGTCTTTATGTTCACGCACCCGGTGATGGTGCTGCTGGCCAAGACCAGGTTCTTCGGCAAGGGCCACAAGTGGTCCGGGCTGGACGCCACCCGCCTGGGTGCCGTTCCCGTCTACCGCGGCGCCGGGCGCCTGCGTGAGCCCGCTGCCGCCGGCACTGACGACGAAGCCGCGGCGCCGGTTCCTGCCGGCAAACCGGCAGGTGCCGCAAAGGCAAAGAACAAGGGCGCAGCCCGTGAGGCCGAACGCCGGATGACCATCGCCGAGCGCCGCGCCGCTGCTGAACGCGGCGGCAAGGACGAGTCCGCAAAGCCGGAAGAGGCTGCGGAAAAACAGGATTCAATGGCAGGCTCCGGCCGCGACGCGGAGAAGGAGGGCAACTGATGGGTAAGCTTCCCGCGTTCGCCAGGTTCGGCAATGAGCTTTACACCGGCAAGAGGTCCTACAACTTCGTTGGACGCTACCGGCTCTGGTTCATGGTGGCCGCCGCAGCAGTGCTGCTCTCCATCCTCATTCCCGTCGTCAAGGGCGGCTTCAACCTCGGCATCGACTTCCGCGGCGGATCTGAATTCACGGTCTCGGGCGTTGAGGACACCCAGGTTTCGGTGGGCGAGGAAGCAGTCGCCGAGGTCGTTTCGGGTTCCGACCCGCGCGTGACCAACATTTCCCCCGGCACCATGCGGATCCAGACCGAGGAACTCAGCGATGACCAGACCCTGGCCGTCAAGACCGCGCTGGCCGAAGGCTACGGGGTCAACGAGGACCAGGTGACTTCCACGTTCATCGGGCCCACCTGGGGCAGCGATGTCAGCCGCCAGGCACTGATCGGCCTCGTGGTGTTCGTCGCCCTCGCAGCCCTGCTCATGGCCCTGTACTTCAGGACCTGGAAGATGTCCCTGGCCGCAATTACCGGCCTGCTGGTGGTCATGACCGTCACCGCAGGGCTGTACGCGCTGAGCGGGTTCGAGGTGACGCCGTCGGCCATCATCGGGTTCCTCACCGTGCTGAGCTATTCGCTCTATGACACGGTGGTGGTCTTCGACAAGATCCGCGAAAACACCGCCAACCTGGAGAAACAGACCAAGCGCACCTTCGCCGAACAGGTGAACCTTGCCGTGAACCAGACGCTGGTGCGGTCCATCAACACCTCCGTGGTGGCAGTGCTTCCCGTGGCCTCGGTGCTGTTCATCGGTGCCTACCTGCTTGGCGCCGGTACGTTGAAGGACCTGTCCCTGGCACTGTTCATCGGCATCATCCTGGGTACCCTGGGCACCCTGTTCGTAGCCGCTCCGCTGTACGCCTGGCTGCGCCGCCGGGAGCCGGAGATCGTCAAGCACACAAAGCGGGTCACGGACCGCCGCGAGCATGAGGCTCCGGCAGCCCCTGCACCCGCAGCCGCCACGTAGCCCCAGACACAGCTTCGCCATCACCGGTTCCGTTACTTCCTTCCGGGGAAGAACGGAACCGGTGGTGTAAGAGCAGCCGTGCGGGGGCATAGACTGGCAGATATCTGGAAAGAAAGGGCAGCAGTTGGCCGAGAGCGCGACGCCTGCCGATAGCGCAGGAAAAGACCGGGAGAACACCTCCGCCCCGGGCACGGTGAACTCCCCCGTGAAGGGAACCGCCGGCAAGACACCTGCGGCAGTTCAGGACAAGCCAGGGCAGGGAATAGCTCCTGCCCCAAAGCCCGCGCCCAAACCTGCCCCGGTGCGCCGGCACGGCACGCGCGCCCGCCTGGCCCGCCTCGCCGGCCGCGGCACTGCCTACTCGCCCATGCTCGAACCGCTGCTGCGCACGGTGCGGGCCAACAATCCGCGTGAGGACCTGGACCTGATCCAGCGCGCCTATCTGGTGGCCGAACGCTGCCACGACGGGCAGAAGCGGAAGAGCGGCGACCCCTACATCACGCACCCGGTGGCCGTGGCAACCATCCTTGCCGAGCTGGGCATGACCGGCACCACGCTTGCGGCCGCCCTGCTGCATGACACCGTGGAGGACACCGCCTACTCACTCGATGAGCTCCGCAGCGAATTCGGGCCGGAAGTGGCCATGCTGGTGGACGGCGTCACCAAGCTGGACAAGGTGACCTTTGGGGATGCGGCGCAGTCCGAAACCGTGCGCAAGATGGTCGTGGCCATGGCCAAGGACATCCGGGTCCTGGTCATCAAGCTGGCCGACCGGCTCCACAACGCCCGGACATGGCGCTTTGTGTCCCCCGAGTCTTCTGCCCGGAAGGCCCGCGAAACCCTGGAGATCTTCGCCCCGCTCGCGCACCGGCTGGGCATGAACACCATCAAGTGGGAACTCGAGGACCTCTCCTTCGCGGCGCTGCACCCGAAGGTCTACGACGAGATTGTCCGCATGGTGGGGGACCGCACCCCGGAGCGGGAGAAATACCTGTCCACTGTGCGCAGCCAGATCGCCGAAGACCTGCACAGCGTGAAGATCAAGGCCACCATCACCGGCCGCCCCAAGCATTACTACTCGATCTACCAGAAGATGATCGTGCGGGGTAAGGACTTCGACGACATCCATGACCTGATGGGTGTGCGTGTGCTCGTGGACTCCGTCCGCGACTGCTACGCCACCCTCGGCGCGCTCCACGCCCGCTGGAACCCCCTGCCCGGGCGGTTCAAGGACTACATCGCCATGCCGAAGTTCAACATGTACCAGTCGCTGCACACCACGGTGATTGGTCCCGGCGGCAAGCCCGTGGAAATCCAGATCCGCACCCACGACATGCACCGCCGCGCCGAATACGGCGTGGCCGCGCACTGGAAATACAAGGACGGGGCGAAGAACGGATCCTCCGGCCCGGACAATTCGGACATGGGCTGGCTGCGCTCCCTGGTGGACTGGCAGCAGGAAACCTCGGATCCGGATGAGTTCCTTGATTCGCTGCGTTTTGAAATTAACGCCCGTGAAGTCTTCGTGTTCACGCCCAAGGGCGAGGTCATGGCGCTTCCTGCCGGTTCGACGCCCGTGGACTTCGCCTACGCAGTACACACCGAAGTGGGCCACCGGACCATCGGTGCGCGCGTCAACGGCAAACTGGTGCCACTAAACAGCGAGCTCCAGCACGGTGACTGGGTGGAGATATTCACGTCCAAGGCCGAAGGCGCGGGGCCAAGCCAGGACTGGCAGGGCTTCGTCAAGAGCCCCCGGGCCCGGAACAAAATCCGCCAGTGGTTCACCAAGGAACGCCGCGAAGAGGCTATCGAGAAGGGCAAGGACCTGCTCACCCGCGGCATGCGGAAGCAGAATCTCCCGCTGCAGCGCCTGATGACCCACGATGCCCTCATCACCGTCGCACAGGAACTGCACCACCAGGACATTTCCGCCCTGTACGCTGCCGTGGGTGACGGGCACACCTCAGCGCAGAACGTCATTGAGCACCTTGTCTCGCTGATGGGCGGCCACCAGGGCGCCGAAGAGGACCTGGCAGACACCCCGGTGTCTTCAGCGAACGCCAAGCGGCCCAAGTTCTCCGACTCGGGCGTGACGGTCCGCGGCGTTGGGGACGTCTGGGTCAAGCTGGCACGCTGCTGCACCCCGGTGCCGCCCGATCCGATCATCGGATTCGTGACCCGCGGTTCCGGCGTTTCGGTCCACCGCACCGACTGCCGCAACGTCCAGGAACTGCGCGACCAGCCGGACCGCATTGTGGCCGTGGACTGGGCACCAACCCAGTCCTCCGTGTTCCTCGTGGAAATCCAGGTAGAAGCACTGGACCGGAAGTCACTGCTCTCCGACGTCACGCGGGTCCTCTCCGAGAACCACGTGAACATCCTCTCCGCCAGCGTGAACACCTCCAGCGACCGGGTAGCGATGTCCAAGTTCGTCTTTGAGATGGGCGACCCCAAATACCTCAGCCACATTCTCAGCGCCGTGCGGCGGATCGACGGCGTCTACGACGTCTACCGCACCACCGGAGACCAGCGCCGGGTCTAGGACGCGGTTTCCGTCTCAACCTGGTCCAGCGCGTCCAGGGCACGCCGGGTACCGGGAATGCGGTAGCCGCCGCGCAGCAGGGTCCGCAGATAGGCCGGGCGGCAGTTTAGGCCGGTGTCTGCGGCCATGGCCCGCAGCACCGGAACCGACTCCTCGGGCTGGAAGTGCAGTGCGACGTCGTACGCGGTCCGCAGTGGATGCGTCACCGGCACTGTTCCTAGCAGGGTACGGTCAGCCGGCCCCAGGCCTACCTCATGCAGCACGGCGCCGCTGAACGGCGGAAGCGCCGTGCTGCGCCGCCGGGCATCCGCCAGCAGGGCAAGGACAGCAGGTTCCGGTGCGCAGCCGTAGATCCAGGCAGCGGTAAGCCAGCCGAACGCATACCTTCCGCGCACCTGCCGGGGCAGGGTGTTCTGGGCTGCCAGCGCACGGGCCAGCGGGGAAATCTGCACGTCCCAGCGCAGGAAAGTTGAGCCGTACACGTGCTTCAACAGACCGTCCCGGCGCATACCCTGCAACTCGGGAAGCGTGAACACCTCGCCCGCATGAAAGACCGCACCGCCTGTTGAGGTGACCTGGGGGATTGCACCGGTGTCCGGGCAGGGGAGAGGCATTCCTTCAGCCTTCCCGTCCGCGGATTAAAGCGAAAGGCCCGGACCCCGCCTGTGGAAAAGCGGGACCCGGGCCTGTGCTGTTAGTGCCTAGGAAAAGTCCTGTGCCGACCGGCGCAGGGTCTCCAGCCACTGCTCGCGTGCCTCCAGCGCTTCACGGGCGTTGGCAATCTTCTTGGCGTTGCCGTCCTTCTCAGCTGCTGCAAGTTCCTCGCGCAGCGTGGCAATGGCAGCCTCGAGCTGCGTCAGCGCACTGTTGGTGCGAGCCTTCGTCTCCGGGTTGCTGCGCTGCCAGTGCTCATCCTCGGCAGCCTTTACGGCTTCTTCAACCTTGCGGATGCCTGCTTCCATGCGGCCCATGTCAGCGCGCGGAACCTTGCCTGCTTCTTCCCAGCGGTCGCGGATGGACTGCAGGGCCTTGCGGGCAGCGTTCAGGTCCGTGACGGGAAGGATTTCCTGCGCTTCCTTCAGCAGGGCTTCCTTGACCACCAGGTTCGCGGCGAACTCTTCATCAATGACCTCGTTGGCAGCCTGCCGGGCAGTGAAGAACTTGTCCTGCGCGGCGCGGAACCGGGCCCACAGGGCGTCGTCATCCTTGCGGCTGGCGCGCTTGGAGGCCTTCCACTCGTCCATCAGGTGCCGGTACTCGGCGGCCGTGTTACCCCAGTCGGTGGAGTCGGAGAGCGCCTCGGCGCGGGCGATGAGGGCTTCCTTCGCGCGCTTGGCTTCAGCGTTCTCATTGTCCAGCTGGGAGAAGTAGGCGCGGCGGTGCCGGTCAAAGACGGTGCGTGCCGAACGGAAGCGCTTCCAGAGGGAGTCTTCGTTGCTGCGTCCCAGACGGGGGCCGTTCTTCTGCGCGGCCTTCCACGCCTCGAACAGCTCGTTCATGCGGTTGCTGCTGGTCTTCCACTGAATGGTGGCGGGGTCCTTGGCCGCGATCTCCTCGGCTTCGGCAACAATCGCTTCACGCGCAGCGAGTTCGCGGGCGCGGACGGCCTCAGCTTCGGCCCGTTCGGCGGCCTCGGCTGCCTTGATTCCGGCCTGCAGCTCGGCAATGCGGGCATCCAGGGCCTTGACGTCGCCAACCATCTTGCGTTCGGACACCTGGGAGGCGAGATGCTTCAGGGTCTTGTGCATGTCCGAGGCCGGTGCCTTGGCAACCAGGCGCTGTTCGAGCAGGATGACCTGGCTGACGGCGTCGTCGTACTTGCGCACAAAGTAGGCCAGCGCCTCCTCACGGGTGGCATCGGGGTACTGCCCAACGGGGAACTCTTCGCCGTCAACAATCAGGAAGACGTGGCCGTCCTCCTCGACGCGGGCAAACTGCGCGGCTTCTTCCAGCGGAGTTGTGTGGGCTGCCGGGGCGGCCACTACGGGTGCCGGAGCAGCGGCACCGGGACGCGGTGCTGCCGGTGCGGGGACCGGATGCCTGGCCGCAAATGCTGCCGGGCTGGGGGCTGAAGGCCGCTTGGTTTCCGGAACGTTCCCGGTGGTTTCGTCGGATTTCTGACTGTCTGTCACCGCTAAAAGTCTTTCACTCGATGGATGGCCGCTGAGCGAATCCCGCAGAGCCATTACTTCAGGGTAAACGAATCTATCGTCACCGGGGTTTAAGGCTGTCCGTCCGGGGTGCCGTCTGCCGCGCCGTCGGCGGCAATTGCTCCCAGAACTTCAAGCCCTGACGTTACCTTACCCATTATCGCGTGGCCGCCGGTCTCCTGCGTTATTACGGAGTTCCGCCAGCCGGTGGCAAAGATCAAGGACCCGGTGCCGTGGCGCCCTGCTCCGGGGACGGATCCGGATTCGCCGGAGCACTCTGTTCAACCTGGGCATTCTCCCTGAGCAGTTCCAGGTCGTCCGCCGTGGGGTTGGAGGAGAACCAGAAGACCTGAAGCGCTGCTGCCAGGGCCAGGACCAGTATTCCTGCCGCGCCCGCGAAGGCGTTGTCTCGGAACCGGCGGCGGCGGAGTTCTGTGTTGAAGGCCTGTTTGGCTTCAATCCGGGTCCGCAGCTGCCGAGTTATCCGGTTGTTTTGGTTGGCGGCTCTCACTGCCGTCCTCCTGGGGTCGGGAATGTGGAACGGGAACTGCGGACTCAGGAACCCCCAAATGGCGGTCCAAAGGCCGGGAACAGCTAAAATGGGTGCCGCACACAGTTTAGGCACGCCTCTTGTGTGCTTTCCCAGTCTTTGGCCCGCCCCGCGCTGCCCAGCGCCGTGAGCAGGCCGCCTGATCCCAAAGGAGTCTGCCGCATGGCACGCAAGGCCTCACTGTCCGGTTTCCCTGAATGGCTACCGCAGGAGCGCCTCGTTGAACTCCATGTGCTGGACGTGCTGCGCCGCACCTTTGAACTCCACGGCTTCGCGAACATCGAAACCCGCGCGGTGGAAACTGTGGGCCAGCTGCTGCGCAAGGGCGAAATTGACAAGGAAGTTTATGCGCTGAGCCGGCTGCAGGCGGACGAGGGTGATGCCCCTGCCAAGCAGGATCCGAACCAGCTCGCCCTGCACTTTGACCTCACCGTCCCCTTTGCCCGCTATGTAGTGGAGAACGCCGGGCACCTGGCCTTCCCCTTCCGCCGGTACCAGATCCAGAAGGTCTGGCGCGGTGAACGCCCGCAGGAAGGCCGGGCCCGCGAATTCACGCAGGCGGATATCGATGTTGTGGGCGACGGCGACCTGCCGTTCCGGTACGACGTCGAACTGGCGCTGGTGATTGCCGAGGCGCTCGGGGCGCTGCCCATCCCGGACTTTCGGATCCGGGTCAACAACCGCAAGCTCGCCGAAGGGTTCTACCGCGGGATCGGCCTGGAAGACACCGCCGGCGTGCTGCGCAGCATCGACAAGCTGGAAAAGGTCGGCGCCGAACGCGTCGCTGAGCTGCTGCAGGAAGAACTGGGTGCCACGGCTGAGCAGGCCTCCCTGGCCCTGAAGCTCGCTTCCATCCGCACCGAGGACGTGTCCTTCGTGGAGCAGGTCCGTGCCCTGGGAGTCACCAGCGAACTGCTGGAGACCGGCCTGGATGAACTGGAACAGGTGATCGCCGAGGCGGCACGCCGTGCTCCGGGGAAGGTCATCGCGGACCTGTCCATCGCCCGCGGACTGGACTACTACACCGGCACCGTCTACGAAACGGTGCTGGTTGGACACGAACAGCTCGGGTCCATCTGCTCCGGCGGCCGCTATGACTCGCTGGCGACCAAGGGCAACCGGTCCTTCCCCGGCGTCGGACTCTCCATCGGCGTGACCCGCCTTGTCATGCGCATCCTCAGCCAGGAATTCGCCGAGGCCAGCCGCTCAGTGCCCACCGCCGTCCTGGTCACCCTGGCCGACGACGACTCCTGGTCGGCTGCGCAGGATGTCGCCGCTGCCCTGCGGGGGCGCGGCATCGCCGTCGAGGTGGCAGCCAAAGCGGAGAAGTTCGGCAAGCAGATCAAATACGCGGACCGCCGCGGAATCCCGTTCGTCTGGTTTACCGCTGAAGACGGCACCCACGAGGTGAAGGACATCCGCTCCGGCGACCAGGTCCAGGCCGATCCGGCCGTGTGGACTCCGCCGGCTGAGGACCTTCTTCCGCAGGTCACCGCACGCGGCTGAAATTAGCACGCCCGAAACACGCCGTTCCCCGGCCGGGCATGTTCGCTGCCCTATAGTGGCTGCATGAAAACCCCGTTGCGAATCGGCTATGCGGCCATGCTGGAGCAGTTCCACCCCTCTGAGGCGGTGGCTTTGTCTGCCTACGCCGAGGAGCACGGCTTTTCCGGCGTGATGGCGGCAGACCATTTCCAGCCGTGGGTTCCCGCGCAGGGACAGTCAGCGTTCGTGTGGAACGTCCTCTCGGCGCTGGGGGAGCGGACCAAAGGTGACATCGGCCCCGGCGTCACCGCTCCCACCTTCCGCTGGCACCCCGCCATGGTTGCCCAGGCGTCCGCAACACTGGCGGCCATGTATCCGGGCCGGCACTGGCTTGGCCTGGGATCGGGTGAGGCTCTGAATGAGCACGTCACCGCCCAGTACTGGCCGGAGGCGCCGGAGCGCATCAACCGGATGTTCGAGGCCATCGAGATCATTTCCAAGCTCTTCGCCGCGTCCCTGGCCGGCAAGGACGTGCGGCACAGCGGCACGTACTACAAGATGGAATCCACCCGCCTGTGGACCATGCCGGAAGTTGCACCGGAGATCCTCGTGGCAACCGCCGGCCCGGTCACGGCCAAGCGCGCCGGAAAGCACGCGGACGGCCTGATCACCGTGGGGGCCCCGCTGGAGAAGATCGAAGGGCTTTTCGCCCGGTTCGACGCCGGTGCCCGCGAGGCCGGCAAGGATCCGGACACGATGCCCAAGGTCCTGCAGCTGCATATGAGCTGGGCGCCGACGTACGAGGAGGCCCTTGGCAGCGCCATGACCGAGTGGCCCAACGGCGGCATGAAGTTCCCCAAGGCGGACATCCGCTCACCCTTCGAGCTGGAACAAATGGCGCGCCTGGTGCGGCCCGAGGACTTCGAGGGGCGGCTGCTGATCTCCGAGGACCCGGACGTGCACCGCGCCTACATCCAGAAGTTCCTCGACCTCGGATTCGACCGCGTTTACCTGCACAACGTTGGCCGGAACCAGCGCGAATGGATCGAAGTGTTCGGTGCCTCGGTCCTGCCGGAGCTGCACCGGTGACCCTGGAGGACATCCGGGCCGGGGCCGGGAGCGGATCGGCCGGCAGCGGTGCCGTGACGGTGGCCGCAGTGCAGGGCATCGGCGAGATCCGCCCCGGCGACGATCTGGCGAAGATCATCGGCGCCGCCTGCGGGAGGGTCCTGCAGGACGGGGACATCCTGGCCGTTACGTCCAAGATCATCTCCAAGGCCGAGGGCCGCATTCTGGACGCCGCGCTCCGCGAAGACGCGGTGGCACAGGAAACGGTCCGGGTAGTGGCCACCCGCGAACACCCCGGCGGCGTCACCCGGATCGTCGAAAACCGGCTCGGAATTGTCGCGGCAGCGGCGGGCGTGGACGCCAGTAATACCCCGGACGGCAGCATCCTGCTGCTGCCGGAGGACCCGGATGCCTTTGCGCGCAGCCTTTGCCAAGCCCTGAAGCAGGACTTCGGCGTGGACGTCGGCGTCGTCATCACTGACACCCTGGGGCGTCCCTGGCGGCAGGGGCAGACTGACGCCGCCATCGGAGCGGCCGGGCTGAAGGTCCTGCTGGATCTGCGCGGTACCCCGGATGCGTCCGGGCGGCCGATGTCCGCCACCGTCTCTGCCGTCGCCGACGAGATTGCGGCGGCCGCAGACCTGGTCAAAGGCAAGACGACGGGGTGTCCCGTAGCGCTGGTACGCGGCCTGGACATGCTCGTCACCGGAGAGGACGACGGCGGCGCGAAGGCGCTGCTCCGTCCCGCCGCCGAGGACATGTTCCGCCAGGGCAGCGCTGAGGCATTCGAGGACGGCCGGCGTGCCGGTACCCGGACCGGCTACGGTGCCGGGTATGACGACGGGCATGCGGCCGGCTACGAGGACGGCTACGCCGCCGGGTACGCTGCGGCCGCAGCGGAAGCCCGCCGCCGGGCCCGCAGCGCCGGGTCATAGGCCCGGGACTGCCGCTTCGTGCGGCGCGGGCCGGTGATGCGGCGGTTCTGCTCGAAGTCCCTCCGGCTTGGGACAACCCTGCCAGTTGGGGACATCCCTGCCGCGGCGCCGTGGGGGAAAGTCCCGAAGTGGCAGGCATGTCCCGAAGTGCAGGATTCGACCCGTCGGTTCCGGCCGCTGGTCGGGCAGGCATCCGGGGCCGATTTCCCGAATCCGTTTAGCTGCTACTTCCCGAAACGGGTGTCATACCGGTACATAAAGGCCGCCATCGCGTCACGGTTGATGGCGGTTACCGGGCGGAAAACTCTCCCGCTGGATTCCTGCCAGCCCGTGGAAATTCCCGTCGAGGCGAGCCAGGAGATTTCCTTGTAGAACTGGCTGCCCGCCGCCACGTCGGTGAAGGCCGATTTCCCGGGCGCGCTGTAATCGGGTGAATCGGCAAGACGGTACATAAACGCTGCCATGGCATCACGGTTTACCGGCTGAAGCGGCCGGTACGTGCGGCTGCCGTCAGCCTCAGCCCATCCGGTGGAGATCTCTGTTGAAGCCAGCCAGGCAATCTCCTTGTAGAACTGCGTATCGGGCGCAACATCCGTGAAGGGCGAGTCCCCGGGCGGCGTGTAGTCCGGGCTGCCGGCCAGGCGGTACATAAAGGCGGCCATGGCATCCCGCTTGACCGGAATAAGCGGCCGGTACGTCCACGTCCCGTTCGCTTCCTCCCATCCGGTGGAGATACCCTTCGAGGACATCCAGGAGATCTCGTCGAAGAACTGCAGGCCTTCAGACACATCGGCGAACGGCGGCATCGGTTTTGCCACCGTGGAGGTGGGATTGGAGCGTTTGGTGGTGGTGGCGTAGCCGGGTTTGGTGCCGGTGACCTCGACGCTGATGGTGGCTCCGGCGTCGTCGGCCGTGAGGGTGTAGGCGGCTGCGGTGGCGCCCTTGATGGGCGTGGTGCCGCGCAGCCACTGGTAGGTGAGGTTCGCCGGTGCCGGAGCCCAGGAGCCGGGGATGGCGGTGAGGGTAGAGCCGGCGGTGGAGATGCCCTCGATGGTGGGTACCGGAGCGGCAACGAACTGCTCAGTGGCTGCAGCCCCGACATCGAGGAGTTTGGGCCCGCAATACGGGTCGCAGCCGTTGGGAAGGTCCCGTGCGGTTTCCTTGAAACGTGCTTCCACCTGGGCTGGAGTTATCCCAGGGGAAGCTGCACGCATCAGGGCCGCAGCCCCTGCGACGTGGGGTGCTGCCATGGAGGTGCCCTGGTAAAAGGCGTAGGACTCAACAGCAGGGCCCCTTTGTCCAAAGTTCAGGGTGGAGAGGACACCCGCCTGCTCACCGAGCCGCATGTTTCCACCCGGGGCCATGATGTCTACACCCGGCCCGTAGTTGGAGTAATAAGCCCATCGTCCGTCGGGACCGGTGGCACCGACGGTGATGACGCCCTGGCAGTTGGCCGGAACCATGTTCTCGACCGGCGCGCCGTCATTGCCGGCTGACACCACAACAACCGAATTCCGGCTGTTGGCGTAATCCACGGCTGCCTGCATGGTGTCGGAGCAGACGGCGGCTCCGCCGAGGCTCAGGTTCAGCACCCCGGCAGGGTTGGCGTTGACCGGAATGCCGGGCAGTTCACCGCCCGCAGCCCAGATGATGGCGTCCGAGATGTCTGACAGGTAGCCTCCACACTCGCCCAGCACACGCACCGGAACAATCTTGGCTTCCGGGGCTACCCCGCTGATCCCCTGTCCGTTGTTTGCAGTGGCAGCAATGGTCCCCGCCACATGGGTGCCGTGCCAGCTGGAGTCACGGGCCGTGCAGTGCGCTCCACTTGACCAGTCGCCTTCGTCCCTGGGGTCAGGATCACGGCCGTCGCCGTCGCGGGCCATGTCCGGATCGCTCATGAGGTCGTAGCCGGGCAGGATCCGTCCGTCCAGATCTGAGTGGTCGGTGATGCCTGAATCGATGACGGCAACCACCTGCCCCTCGCCCCGCGTCGTGTCCCAGACTGCTGGCACATTTGCTCCGCCCACCGGGTCAAAGAGGTTCCACTGCAAGTTGTAATACTCATCATTCGGCGGAAGGGACGCCGGTGTGAGCAGGATATCCGGCTCGATGCTGTCTACTGCAGGGTTCTCAGCGACGGATGCCATTAGGGCCTCGGACTGCGCTTCAGTCAGTTCCTTGTCTACGGCCACAACCGAAGCGCCCGTCCCCGTTTCGAAAAGGACTTCGGCATTGGCGCCCAGTTCTTCAGCTGCGGATTCGTAGGCTTCCGCCCGGTCCGTGGAACTGATGCCCGCCATGTCGCGGTAGGTGATGATGAACCTGTCCGTGACCGCTCCGGCGGACTCGGAGGAGCGCACCTCCGCGGATGTTTCCGGCAGAGTTTCCCCGGTGGCAAAGGCAGGAACGGCAGCCATGCCGCTCCCCGCCAGAGCTGCGACCGCAAGAGCCGCAGCCCTCTGCCGCAGGCTGAAGAAGGTACTTTCCCCCATGTGTATCCCTGTCGAAACGCGGGCACAGTGAACAGTGACGGCTCACCTGCCCAGAAACCATATGCCCGCCGAATGACGGGACACCGAAACTGTAACCCACGGCGGTGACCCACCAAGAAGGCGGAGCCGCCAGCCTCAGCGCCCCAGCGCTACCAGCGGCCGGCCCGTCAGCGGATGCTTCAGCAGCACGGCGCTGACACCGTAGACGGCACGGATCAGATCCGGCGTCAGCACGGAGGCCGTAGGACCGGACGCCACCACCCGCCCGTCCTTCAGCACAATCAGATGGGAACACGACGCCGCTGCATGGTTGATGTCGTGCAGCGCTGCCGCCACGGCAGTCCCGCCCGCCGCGAGGTTCTGCAGCAGTTCCAGGGTTTCCAGCTGCGCAGAAGCATCCAGGTGGTTGGTGGGCTCATCCAGGAGCAGCACAGCCGGCTCCTGGGCCAGCGCCCGGGCCAGCTGAACCCGCTGCTGCTCGCCGCCGGACAACGTTGCGTAGGAACGGTCCGACAGATGTACGACGCCGGCAGCAGCCAGGGCGCGCTCCACCACTTCCAGGTCCCGCCGGCTGTCCCCGGCCAGCAGGCTGCGGTGCGGCGTGCGCCCCAGCGAGGCCACGTCGCGGACGGACTGCGCGGTCTCAGCCGGCAGGGACTGTTCCACCAGGGCGATGCTGCGTGCACGCTCACGCGCCCGGGTCTGGGTAAGCGGCCGGTCACACAGCCGCACCGTTCCGCCGTCGGGCCCCAGCACACCGGCCAGCACATGAAGCAGCGTGGACTTTCCGGCGCCGTTGGGACCCAGCAGGCCGGTAAACGTACCCGGTTGCAGAGTGCAGTCCACCCCGTCCACGAGCACTCTTCCGCCGCGGACCACCCGCACCCGGTCTGCAGAAAGACCCGCACCCACCAGAGTTCCGAGCCGGCCCGTCATGCCCCGCTCCGGCGCCGGAGCAGCAGCAGGATGAAGAACGGAGCGCCGATCAGGGCTGTCACAATTCCCACCGGTATCTCGCGGGGATCAAAAACGGTCCGGGCGGCAGTATCCGCCAGCACCAGGAACAGGGCGCCGGCCAGCGCGGACAGCGGAAGCAGCGCCCGGTTGGACGGGCCCGCCAGCATCCGGACAGCATGCGGCAGTACCAGGCCAACAAAACCAATGGATCCGCTCACCGAGACCATCGCCCCGGTCAGCAGCGCGGTAGCACCCAGCAGCGTCCAGCGCACGGCGGGAACGGGCACGCCCAGCGCTGACGCTGCGGTGTCGCCAAACGCGAACGCGTCCAGGATCCGGCCGCAGAACAGCAGCGGGACGCCGACGACGGCGAGGGCGGGAAGCGCGATCAGCGTGCTGGACCACGTGGCCCCGGCCAGGGAACCCATCAGCCAGCCGAGCACCTCGCGGTAGGAATCCCCCTGGGCGGTCCAGAACACCACGAATGACGCCGCCGCAGCAGCCAGCGAGGAGACGGCCAGCCCGGCCAAAACCGTACGGGTGGGCGTGATGCTGCCCAGCGCCCCCGCGAGGGCCAGGGTCGCGGCCATCGCCAGCATGGCCCCGGCGAACGCAGCAACCGGAAGAACGACGGCGGCACCCAGGAGCAGCACGGTCACGGCACCCAGGCTGGCACCGGAGCTGAGCCCCAGCAGGTAAGGGTCTGCCAGCGGGTTCCGGGTCAGCGCCTGGATGACCGCGCCGCTCAGGGCCAGGCCCGCACCGACCGCCGCTGCGGTCAGGATCCGGGGCAGTCTCAGTTCCCGCACAATCGCTTCCTGCAGCGGTGTCAGCGATCCGCTGCCCGGGGCCGTCAGCGCCAGCCACGCCTCCCGGAAGCCCAGTCCGGCTGGCCCCAGGGTGAGGGCCCAGAGCCCTGCCGTGCACAGCGCCGCAGCGAGGACGGCGCCCACAAGCCAGGAACGCCGGGAACCCGGCCGGGAACCCGGTCTGGAATCACGCCCGGAACCCCGCCGGGAAGCCGGCCGGCAGATCCGGGACCCGCGGCGGACAGGACTCCCGGGTGCGGCTATCTGGGTCCGCGGCCTGGTCCTGGTCTCAGTCAAGGGCGGCCAGCTGCTCAATCAGGGACTGGACGGTCTCCACATTCCGCACACCGGCCTCGGACGCCGCGAACGGCACCACCAGGTAGCGGCCTTCTTTTACGGCAGAAAGCTGCGAGATGACCGGGTGGGATTCCAGGACCGTTTTCTTTTTCTCCACGCTGCCCCAGGCAGAATCGACCAGCACTATGACGTCCGGGTCGGCATCGGCAACTGCCTCCCAGGAATACGGACTCCAGCCGGTATCAATGTCGCCGGCAATGTTCACCAACCCGGCGCCCTCCATCAGCATTGCCGGTGCCCCGCTGCCCGCTCCCACATACGGCGTGTCAGATCCGGAGCTGTACCAGAGGGCGCTGTAGTCCTTGGCCGACGGACTGAGGCCTTCCAGTTCCGCCCGCTGCGACTCCACCAGTTCCGCTGCGGCATCCGGCGCACCGAAGATCTCCCCGGCCTCCTCGATGGAAGCGAAGACGTCCTCGAAGGTCAGGGGCGCAGGCCGGTAACCGGCCTGCTGGCAGGCGGCAGGGGCAACATAGGTGGCCACGCCCAGGTCTGTGAGCTGGCTGCGCTCCCCGGCGCCGTCGGCGGAAAAGTTGGATTCCCAGCCGGCGAAAACCAGATCCGGCGCTGACGCCAGGACGGCTTCGCGGGAAGGGACCTTCTCCGCCAGGACCGGGGGCGCCGGTGAAGCAGCCCATTCCTCGGGCACCGGGCCGTCTGAGAACGCCGTACCGACGATCTTTTCGCCCAGGCCCAGTGCCAGCAGCAGCTCGGCGGAAGTGGACTTGATGGTGACCACACGCTCCGGAGGAGCATCAAGGACCAGCTCGGTTCCGCAGTTGTCGATGGCCAGGGGGAAGGCTGCGTCCGCGGCCGGGCCGGAGGCCTGGCCGGCCGGGCCCGAAGCCCCGGAAGAGCCGGCGGGCCCGGGCGAAGCAGCGGAACCGGCACAGCCGGAAATCAGCAGTGCGCCCAAGGCGGCAGCTGCGGCGGCGCGGAGGTAAGGCGGACGGAAAGCAGAAAGGGGAGATGAGGAAGACAAGGAACCTCGCAGGTGTGATCCGGGCGGCGGTTCCGCGGGGTTTGCTGCCCGCGGAGACGGGGGACGCGGCTGGGCCCAAATCAAGGCCTGCTGAGCTGCGGCCAATCCGGCCGGAGATCTGCTGCCGCCTGCCGGGATGAAAGCGCACCGGCGGCGATTTCTACACTCTTGCAGAACTCGTCTTCGTAGCCAAGGATGTCGGGCACGGAGAACGGAGCTGCACCGCAGCTTTAATGCCTCCGAAACGCAGGAGAAATGTTTAGCCCAAAAGATGATCAAAAGCCCAAGCGGTCTTTTGCGAAACGCGCGGCCCAGCCGCCGGAATGTGGAGGATGTTTTGACGATCGTTCGAACCGCACTGACCCAGACAACGTGGACCGGGGACGAAGAGTCCATGGTTGCCAAGCATGAGGACTTTGTCCGCCGGGCAGCAGCGGAAGGTGCACAGGTGATCTGTTTCCAGGAACTCTTCCACGGGCCGTATTTCGGAATTGTCCAGGACAGCAAGTACTACGAATACGCGCAGGCGGTGCCCGGGCCGCTGACGGAACGGTTCTCTAAACTGGCG
>JBELYP010000029.1:0-34096 GCA_040273995.1 Arthrobacter sp. | reverse complement strand
CTGATAGGCCCCGGAAAACAATCCGTGGAAACCCTGTCCATGCTCGCCTGGGACGAATCAAACCAGCTGCGCTACGGCTCGGCGTCGGCATTCGCCATCATCCTGTTCCTCTACGTGGCCCTGGTGGCAATCGTCTTCGTGAAGCTGCTCGGCGCGGACGTCGCGGGCACCAAGGAGATGCGCAGCCTCCGCAAGGCGGGCCCCTCCCGGAAGGCAAAGGCACGCTCATGACACAGATACCCGTCCTCACCCGCACGGACACCCCGGACGAAGTCCCGCAGCGGGCACCGAAGAAACGCGGCTGGCAGAGCTACCTCACCTACGCCGGGCTCGCGGCGATCTTCGTGTACTGCCTGTCGCCGTTTTACTGGATGCTCGTCTCCAGCCTCCGCCGCACCTCGGACATCTTCGACAACTCCCTGATTCCGCAGCCGTTCTCCATGGAGAACTACGTCAAGGTCTTCGACGGATCCACGCTGTTCGGCAAGGCCCTGCTGAACAGCCTGATCGTCGCCGGCATCACCACCACTTTGGCCCTGGTGCTCGGCATCTTCGCTGCGTACGCCATTTCCCGGCTGAACTTCCGGTTCAAGTCCGTGATCCTGGGCCTGGTCATCGCCACGTCCATGTTCCCCGGCATCTCCGTGGTGGTGCCGCTGCTGCGCCTGTTCACGGACATAGGATGGATCAACACCTATCAGGCGATGATCGTGCCCAACCTGTCCTTTGCCATTCCCCTGGCCGTCTGGAACCTCACAACGTTTATGAAGGCGCTCCCGTTCGACCTGGAGGAAGCAGCCATGATTGACGGCTGTACCAAGTGGCAGGCGTTCCGGAAGATCCTCCTGCCGCTGGCAGCTCCCGGGGTCTTTACGACGGCGATCCTCACCTTCATCCACAGCTGGAACGAGTTCATCATCGCCCTGTCCATGATCAATGACCCGGAACTGCAGACCGCTACCGTGGCCATTTCAAAGTTCACCGGCGCCACGGAGTTCCAGGCACCCTTTGGTGAGCAGATGGCAGCGGGTGTGATTGTCACTGTTCCACTGGTGATCATGGTCCTGATCTTCCAGCGCCGCATCGTCGAGGGCCTCACCTCTGGAGGAACCAAATGACCACACCCGCAACACCCGGGCCGCGCTCCGGCTGGTGGCAGGACGCCGTCATCTACCAGGTGTACCCGCGGTCCTTCGCCGACGGCGACGGCGACGGAGTCGGCGACCTCGCCGGCCTGCAGGAACACCTGCCCTACATTGCCGCACTCGGCGTGGACGGCATCTGGATCACCCCGTTCCAGCCGTCCCCGCAGATTGACCAGGGGTACGACGTCAGCGACTACTGCGGCGTCGACCCGCTTTTCGGCACCATGGAGCAGTTCGATGACCTGCTCGACGCCGCCCACGGGCTGGGCCTGCGCATCATCCTGGACGTAGTTCCCAACCACTGCTCCTCGGAGCATCCGCTGTTCCAGGCCGCCCTGGCCGCCGGGCCGGGCTCGCCCGAGCGGGGCATGTTCCACTTCGAGGACGGGCACAACGCCGGCACCCCACCGAACAACTGGCAAAGCGTCTTCGGCGGTGCCGCCTGGAGCCGCGCCAACCCCGGCTCCGACACGGACCGCCAGTGGTACCTGCACCTCTTCTCACCGGAGCAGCCGGACTGGAACTGGCGCAACCCGGCCGTAGGGGATTACTTCGAAGACGTGCTCCGGTTCTGGCTGGACAAGGGCGTGGACGGCCTGCGGATCGACGTCGCACACGCCCTGTTCAAAGCCGAGGGGCTGCCGGACACGGCGAGCACCGGCACCGTGGTGAACGGACTGCGCTCCAACCCTCAGGTCTCCGACCAGGAGGAAGTGCACGAGGTCTACCGCCGGTGGCGCCGCCTGACGGACGCCTACACGCCCGAGAGGATTCTCGTCGGGGAAGTGAACCTGGAACCGGACCGGGCCGCCCGCTACACCCGGCCGGATGAGATGCACCAGGCCTTCGCGTTCGCGTTCGTGAAGCTGGACTGGGACGCCGCCGCATGGGCCGCCGTCGGCACCGAACTTGAAGCTGCCCGCCGCGTCCACGGCGCCCCGCCCACCTGGGCGCTGGAGAACCACGACATCACCCGCTCCGTGACCCGGTTCTGGGGCGGGGAGCGCGGAGTTCGCCGCGCGCGTGCCGGGCTGCTCACCATCCTCGGTCTGCCCGGCGGCGCCTACATTTATCAGGGCCAGGAACTCAACCTGCCCGACGTCGAGGTGCCGCTCGGCGCCCGCGCCGACCCCATGTGGGCCCGCGGCGGAGTGTCCCGCGACGGCGCCCGCGTGCCGCTTCCCTGGACCACCGTTCCCGACGGCTCCTACGGTTTTTCGCCCAGTTCCGACGCCGACCCCTGGCTGCCGGTACCAGCCTCCTGGGGGACGCACTCGGTAGAGGCGCACCGGCAGGATCCGCAGTCAACCCTGCACTTTGTCCGGGAGACGCTGAGGCTGCGCGGACAGCTGATCGAGAAGGAAATCTTCACGCCCGGCGATGCCTGCGAATGGCGCGTCGAAGAAAACGGCCTGCTGATCTGCGCGCGGGGAAACCAGGTTCTGGTTGCCGTAGCCATGGGGGATAAGCCCTGCCGGCTTCCGGCCGGGGACGTCCTGCTGGCATCAGCACCGCTGACCCCCGAGGGGCTTCTGCCGCCGGACAGCGCGGCATGGATCCTGCAGTCCTGAGGCTGCGCCTGAGACGAAGCTACGAGGAGTGCACCGGGCGGGCGTTCACCGGCGGTTCGCCGACCTCCGCGACCGTGTGCCCGGTGCACGCCATCGCGGTGACACTCGCCCGTTCGATGCTCGAGACGGTGAACCACCGGATCCCGTTCCGCAGCCTGCACCATCCCACCAGGAACCACCGGCCGCTGGTGGAAGCGAACAGGATGGGCTCGACGTCGCGCGTTGTCACCGCGCCGTCCTTGGCGGTGTAGCGGATGCGGACCACCCGCTGATCGGCCATTGCTTGTTCCAAAGCAGACCGAATGGCGCGGGAGGACGCCGGCGGGGCATTGACCCACACCCGGCTGGCCAGATCCTCGGCCCGGGCACGGGTGCGCGGGTCCAGCACGTCCAGGATTTTCCGGACGCCGGCTGCCGCCAGGTCAGCGTAGGGAGCGTCCGACGCCGCCGAAACAGCGGCCATCAGCGCCACCGCCTGGGACGGTGAGAGGGTGACCGGCGGCAGGGACCCGCCGCTCGCCAGGCCGTAACCGCCGCCGGGTCCCGGGCGGGACCAGATGGGCGCCCCGCTGTTTTCCAGCGCGTCGAGGTCCCGCTTGACCGTGCGGACGGAGACGTCGAATTCGCTGGCCAGTTTCTCGGCCGAGCAGCCCCGGCTGCCGCTGCGCCGCAGCATCTCGGACAGGGCCACGAGCCGTTCGGTCCGCTTCATGCGGCTCGAAAATTCATGACATAAATAGTGACACACACCTGCCCGATCGAGGGGTGAAGGTTGGAACATGAACACTACAAAGAGCCCCATCGTCCTGATCGCCGGCCACTGGCTGGGTGCCTGGGCCTGGGACGAAGTCCTGGAACACCTCGGCCAGGCCAACGCCGTCGCAGTCACTCTCCCCGGACTCGACCCCGAAGATCCCGCCCGCACAACCCGCACTCACGAGGAGCAGGCAGCGGCAATTACCGACGTCGTCACCCGCCTGGGCGGGCCGGTCACCCTCGTGGCGCACAGCGGCGCCAACTTCCCCGTCAGCCTGTTCCTGGACCGTCACCCTGAGCTGATCCACCGGATGGTGTGGGTGGACTCCGGTCCCGTGGGGCCAGGCAGCGTCTTCCTGCCCGGCTTCCCGGAGGACGCGGAGGACCTGCCGCTGCCGGACTTCGAGTCGCTCGGCCAGCAGGCCAGCCTTGAGGGCCTGAGCGAAGAGGTCCTCGACCGCTTCCGGACCCGGGCCGTTCCGGAACCCGGTCCCGTGCTGCGCGAACCGCTCGAACTGGCCAACGATGCCCGCCGCAACGTCCCCACCACGCTGGTGTGCTGCTCCATTCCCGGGGCGCAGATGCTGGAACTGGCCCGGTCGGGGCATCCGATGTTCGCCGAAACCGCGGAGCTGACGGACGTGGAGGTTCTGGACCTCCCCACTGGGCACTGGCCCATGTGGAGCCGGCCGGCTGATCTCGCCGAGGTTATTGCCGCCGCGGCCGGCTGAGCCGCCGATCAGCTCTTCGGTGCCGCAGGGCCGGTAGGCCAGCGCAGCAGGGCGGCAGCGTCGACGCCGTGGGGGAGAACGCCGTCGGGCACCAGCAGCAGACTGGCATCGGTCAGGGCAGCCGCCCGGATCAACCCTGCCGGGGCCGGAACCTGGCCCAGCACCTCAGCGCCGAGCGACTGCTCCGGGGCACTGGCCACCCAGGGCTCGGCGCCGAGGGCCAGCACACGGTGGTCCGCCAGCGCTTTATCGTTCAGGATCAGGAGATCCACCTGGGCCTGCTGCAGGGCGTTCAGCACCCCGCCGAAACCGGTGACGGACTCCGGGTTGGCCTGCCCCTGCTGCTGGGCCAGACGGTCCATAATCTGCTCCTGCTCCTCAGCCCACAGCAGTGCAATGCGTTCCTGGACTTTGTCCTCGAAACTCCTGCGGCCCGCCCCGGCTACAGGCATGTGGGAATCGATCATGCTGACCAGTGGCTTGTGGGCTTCGGAGAGCTGGTCCCGTACCAGTCCCCGCGCCCGGACGTCACCGGCCAGCACGATCAGCCTGGCTCCGCTGCTGTCCACAATCCGGTCTATCTGCTCCGCGACCTGGTCCGCGTTGCGCCGCCAGATCTGCTCGGTCTGCCGCTGGAACTTGTCCTGTGACCAGCCTCCGGCGGGGAGTTTGGTGATGTCCTCTTTGTCCCCCTCCACATCCTCGACGGAGGACTCTTCGCGGCCCACGAAGAGCAGGCGGATCTCGGCGTCCTCCCGGGAGACTTCCGCAACAATGTAGGGCAGTTCCTCGGGGCGGTGCTTGAGCAGCGGCAGCAGATCGGGAATGGGGTCCACTGAAACACGCTCGGGCAGTACCAGCTCTCCGGGCAGAAGTTCGTTCAACGCCACCGTGCCTTGCTGGACCAGAAGGTAGCGGGAAACGGGGGAAGGAAACCCTTCGGCGGGAAGTACTGCGGTTTCCGCGGCTTCCTGGTCCTCCGCTGGTGCTCCCTGTTGGGCCAGCGCCCGCCTAACGTCGACCGGGCGGACCTCGGCGGCCTCCAGACTGTCCGCGTTCCCGGCGGAGGCGTCTATATATGCGACGCACCAGGGCCCCTTGCGCCGGTAAAGGTCAGCGAATTCGTGGAGCTTCCGGGTCATGACGATCTCCTTCCGCAGGGCCTGCGGCCCCACAGCGAATCAATCCGTGCCCCACGCTAGCACCGGCGTCGGTGGCATTTATAGGTGCGGCGGAGCTGCTGCCCACCTTGCTGCGGACTCTTTCGAGCGTGACCGGCCCGCGGGGATTTCCGGCACCAAGCTCGACTTGAACACCCTACCTACATGTAGGTAGGGTGTCGGTATATCTTCAGCCGAACGGAGGAACTGATGAGCCCTGCATCCGACACCAGGACCCAAGTGCTGGACGCCTTCGCCGCCCGAATGGCCGAGTACGGCTATCTCGGCACCGCGATGGTGGAGGTGGGCCGGGCCGCGGACATCCGCCGCCCCTCCATCTACCACCACTTCCCCAACGGGAAGGAAGAGGTCTTCACCCAGGTCGCGCTTAGGTTCATCGACAAGGAGCACGCGCGGATCAAAGCCGCGCTTGAAACACGGCCGGCCCTGAGGGACAAACTCGCCGCGCTCGTGGAGGTTTCCGCCGACAGTGACTCGAGGCTTTCGCTGGAGCAGCGGATCTACGAAGCACTCAACCATGTCTCCCTGGAGACCAGGGAGCTTGTGTCGAGCCGGTACGTTCAGGATCTGCTCAGCCCCGTCAGTGACTTGTTCTCCGAAGCGATCGCCCAAGGTGAACTCCGCGGCGAACCGGGCTTCCTGGCAAACGCCTTCCTGAGCCTGGCCAAGGCCATCGACGTCACCGACGCACCCGACGCCGTAACCCGCATCGTCGACCTGTTCATGAACGGGGCCGGTCCCGCGGTCCGCAGCTGACGTTGCTGCCGGCGAAACGAACACGGGCCGGCACCCGAGGGGGCTGCCCCTGGAAGCCGGCCCGCCGCCGTCGTAGTTCCGCTGGAGCTACACCTTCACCTTGGCCGTGAACTGGCGTCCCGGCGCGGTGCGGGCATGCGTTCCGTAGATCATCAGGCCCACGAAGGTCAGGCCGCCCACCAGGTTGCTGAGCACTGTGGGAATCTCGTTCCAGATCAGGTAGTCCATGCTGTGCCGCACCATCAGCACCCGCTTCACGGACCCTCAGTTCACGACGGCGGAGCTCGCCGCGTCAGCGCATCTCTCGGTCCGCTCGGTGCAGGCGCTCTTTGCCGAAACCGGAACCTCTCCGGCCGCGGAAATCCGCCGCGTCCGGCTGGAGCATGCCCGCGCCCTGCTCGAACACGGCCACACCGTGCAGGCCGCCGGCCTCGCGTCCGGGTTCCTGGACCCGGGCACGTTCGCCCGGGCCTTCCGCCAGCGGTTCGGCTGCGCGCCCAGCCAGGTGCCGGCGTCGTTGGCTCCGGTGTAGGCCGGGGAGCGCCCCGGTGGGCGTCGCAAACATTGCGAACCCGCACCGACCCCTTATTGCTATTGAGACTCATTCTCACATAAGCTCTCGGCATGTTCACTTCGAAATCATCCGTCGCTCTGTCCACAGCTATTGCCGCAGCGCTCCTGCTATCGGCCTGTTCAACTACTCCGCCACCGGGGTCCACGGCCAGCGAGAACGCCGGCTCCGGATCCGCGGATGGATTTACCGGGGTTGAAGGCCAAACCGAAGTCTCTGCCCTGGCACCACGGGCCGTGCTGACCTACGACGGCGGGGTTCTCACCCTGGACACCGAGTCCGGCGAGGTCCTGGACACCACCGAGCTGGACGGCTTCCTCCGGGTCAACAACGCCGGAGACGGCCGCCACGTCATGGTGAGCGGAGGAAAGGGCTTCAGCCTTTTCGACACCGGGCTGGTGGTTCAGGGACACGGCGACCACAACCACTACTTCGTGAGCGATCCCCGGCTCACTGGGCAGACCATCGAGGCCCCGGAACCGGGCCACGTGGTGATTCACGACGGCAAGACGGCACTGTTCTCCGACGGCACCGGAGCCATAACCGTTGTGGACTCCCACGACATCCACGACGGAGAGATCAGCGACGATGAGATCGAGAAGTTCTCCACCGAGACGGCCCACCACGGAGTGGCCGTGCCCCTGAGCAGCGGAGACCTGCTCCTCACCCAGGGCACCGCCGACGCGCGCAACACCGTGCAGGTGCTCTCCCCATCAGGAGACCTCGTTGCCGAAACCACGGACTGCCCCGGAGTCCACGGGGAAGCGGCCGCCAAGCCCACGGCCACCGGCGACGTCGTAGCGCTGGGCTGCGAAAACGGTCCAGTCATCTACCGTGACGGAGCGTTCCACAAGGTAGCCGTCGAAGAGGACTACCAGCGCTCCGGCAACCTTTTCGGCCACCATGACTCAACCGTCATCCTCGGGGATTACAAAACCGACCCGGATGCTGAGAAAGAGCGCCCCACTCGCATCGGCCTCTTCAACACCCTGACCGACTCCGTCACCACCGTGGATCTCGGATCCGCGTACTGGTTCCGTTCCCTCGCCCGCGGTGGGGACGGCGAAGCCCTGGTTCTGACCTACGACGGGCAGCTGAACATCCTGGACGCGGACACCGGCGCCGTCATCCACGAGATTGACGTCGTGGAACCCTGGGAAGAACCGGAGGAATGGCAGCAGCCCGGTCCCGTGGTCAAGGTTGGCGCCGACGGCTTCGCCTACGTGACTGATGCCGCGGCGAAAAAACTGCACGTCATCGACGTCGAGGCCGGCGCCGTCCTGGACAGCTTCGACCTGCCCGAGACACCCCTGGAACTTGCCATTGTGACCGGTGACCCGGAGACCGCCGCCCGCGACGAGGAGGACCACGCCGCACATGACCACGCTGAAGGCTAAAACCACTGTGAGGAATTCGATGACGTCCCGTCTGCGTCGTTCACTCATCTTGCCCGTCACGTTGTCGGCAATGCTCCTGTCCGGATGCACTGCCATCGGCAACGGAGCAGCTGCCGAGGGCAGTGCCTCCCTGGATGCCTTTGCGTCCTTCTATCCGCTGCAGTTCGTGGTGCAGGCGGTGGGAGGGGACGCCGTCGAAGTCAGCTCGCTGACACCACCGGGTGCGGAACCCCACAACCTTGAACTTTCCCCGGCGATGGTCAGCGACCTGGCTGGCGCTTCCCTCGTTGTGTACGCCTCCGGTTTCCAGCCGGCAGTCGACGCGGCGGTACTGCAGACCGCTCCCGAGCACGCACTCGACGTCGCCGGGACGGCTGACCTGCAGGCAAGTGACGGAACCAGCCTCAGCGCCGGATCGGGACACAGCGCTGCTGATCCGCACTTCTGGCTTGATCCCCTACGCTTGGCGGCCGTGACCGGGCAGGTGCGGGCCACGCTGAGCGACATCGACCCGGAACACGCTTCGGCGTACAGCGAAAACGCCGAAGAACTCATCCAGGACCTGGAGCTACTGGACGAGCAGTACACCGCCGGGCTGGCTTCCTGCCAGCGGCGGACGATCGTTGTATCCCACGAAGCGTACGGATACCTGGCCAGCCGCTACGGCCTTGAGCAGGCGGGTATTGCCGGGATTGATCCCGAAGCGGAACCTGCGCCTGCCAGGGTGGCCAAGATCCAGCGGGTGATCGAGGGCAGTGACGTGACGACGATCTTCACCGAGTCTCTCGTGAATCCGAAAGTGGCCGAGACCATCGCGGCAGACCTGGGGATCCGGACCGCCGTCCTGGACCCACTCGAATCCCTTGCCGACCCCGGTACCGACTACCTCTCAGTGATGCGCAGCAACCTCTCCGCCCTTCAGGAGGCTCTCGGTTGTGGGTAGCCATTGCACTGTTCCCTCCGTTGTCCGTGCTGAGAACGTTCGAGTCGACCTCGGTACAGGACCGATCCTTCGCGGGATAGACCTCCAGGTACCGCGCGGACAGGCGCTGGCCCTGCTGGGGGCCAATGGCTCGGGCAAAACCACGCTGGTCAAGGCTCTAATCGGACTTACACCGCTGGCTTCCGGGAGCGTGCAACTCTTTGGAACGGACATCAGCGCACGCCGGTCCGTTCCCTGGCCACGCATCGGGTACGTCCCGCAGCGTGTCAGCGCCAGCCCCTCCATGTCTGCAACCGCCGAAGAGGTGGTCGCATCCGGCCTGCTCACCAACCGGCGCCTCCGCCCGGGGCCCGGCAGCCGCAGGCAGGTCCGGGACGCCCTGGCGGAAATGGGACTCGCCGAGCGGGCAAGGGACAGCGTGCACCTTTTCTCGGGCGGACAGCAGCAGCGCGTCCTCATCGCCCGGGCTCTCATCCGCCGGCCAGACCTGCTCGTCATCGATGAACCGCTGTCCGGCATCGACCAAGCCTCCAAGACGGCCCTTGCCGCCAGCCTGCAGCGGCTGCACCGCGCCGGAACCACCATCATCGTGGTCCTGCACGAGCTGGCCGAGCTGCGCCTGCTGATTGGACGAGCCGTCACCCTTGCCCAGGGACAGGTAGTCCAGGACGGGCCTCCTCCCGTACACCAACCGGCTGAACCGGGCCATCACCACCCGGATGCGCTGCCGGGAACCGTATTCAACGGGTACCCGGTACACGGACCGGGCGGACGGCGGTGACTGTGGGGACAGGATTCTGGGACACCCTTGGGGCCATGATCGTCAGCCCGCTGATGCAGCGGGCACTGGTCATCGCCGTCCTCGTCGGAACCGCGGCGCCGGTGATCGGAACCTACCTGGTCCAGAGGCGGCTGGCCCTGCTGGGCGACGGCATTGGTCACGTGGCACTTACCGGCGTGGCTATGGGCTGGCTCGCCGGCGCCGCAGCGGGTAGTGCCAACGTGGAGGCGTGGGCGGTTCCGGGGGCGGTCCTGGCCTCGGTGGCCGGGGCACTGCTCATTGAATACGTCCGCAGCAGGGGCACGAGCAGTGCGGACGTAGCCCTTGCCCTGCTCTTCTACGGGGGGATTGCCGGCGGCGTGCTTCTGATCGGCGCCGCCGGCGGGACCTCAGCCAACCTCACGGGGTACCTTTTCGGTTCCATCTCCACGGTTGACGGGCTGGATGTGTGGCTGACCGCCGGGCTTGCCGCTTTGATTCTCGGAGTGGGGCTGGGCCTGCGGCCCGCTCTTTTTGCACTCTGCCATGACGAGGATTTCGCGCGGGCCAGCGGCCTGCCCGTCCGAGTACTGAACATCCTGGTGGCGGTGACTGCCGCCCTGACGGTGGCCATTTCGATGCGGGTGGTGGGGGTGCTCCTCGTTTCCGCGCTGATGATCGTTCCGGTCGCCGTGGCTCAACTGCTTACCGCCTCATTCCGGCGAACCATAGGGCTGGCGATGGCCCTGGGCGGAACCGTCTGTGTGACCGGGCTTTCCGTCACCTACTTCCATTCCTTTTCGCCGGGGGCGGTCATCACCATGTTGTCCGTGAGTCTCTATGGCCTCCTGGCGGCCATTCGCCCGCTTATCCGAACGGTTCAGTCCCGCCTGCAGCGCGGCGCAGTGGCGGAGGCCCAAGTGTGATTGGGTGTCCCGAAGGCTTACTGAGCCGGTGGGGGAGGTTGGACGGGCGGAGGCTGAACCGGAGGCGGAGGGGGCTGCCCGCCGTCGTACCGGGGACCGCCCAGGGGAGCCGGACCGGGATCAAAGCCGGCGCTCACCGGGAGTTCGCGGCGCCACGGCCGCTTTTCGTAGAGAGCCAGGAGCTGTGCGCCGAGGCCAAAGAACACCATGGCGAACCAGACCAGGACGTTCAGCCAGGGGATCTGCAGCGCCACGATGAGGATCACCCCGCCAACAAGGGCCATGACCACGGGGTGCCGGCGGTCGCGGAAAATGAGCCGGCCGATGTAGTAGGCGCTGAAGACGAAGGTAGCCAGCATCAGGGTCAGCCAGACCAGCAGGGCAGCCAGCGCCAAAGGCGCACCGATGAAGGTGGCCAGCAGCAGGAGGAGCCCCAGCGGAACGGCGACGAATGCCACAAAGCCCACGAGCAGGGCCTTCCAGGGGCGGGGGATCAGCTGGTCGGTCACCCGGTGCAGCAGGCGGGGGAGGAGCCAGCCCGCCGCCGCCGTGATCAGGCTGAGGGCCACCAGTGCGTACAACAGCCCGAGCAGCCAGCCAACAAACTTTTCCCCGGCGGTCGGTTCCTCCTGAGGCTGCGGGACAATCTGCTCGATGGTGCCGCCCACCGCGCCGTCGGCGATGTCTGCCTCGTTCGAGGAGTTGTAGGTGAGGTTTCCGCCCACGGTTCCGTCAACGGTCAGGTCGCCCACGGCCACCTGGACATCCCTGCCAATGTCACCGGCAATGTCGATGTCGCCGGCGGCACCCACCAGGTCATCCCCCAAGACACCCGTGTCCGTGACGTTGATAGTCGACGCGAAGATGGTGCCGCTGCGCGCCACCTCACCGCTGATGGTTACATCCTGCCCGGCGAGGCGCACGTTGCCGTCCACGTTTCCGGTGATGTTGATGCTCTGGCCGGCCGCGATGACGTCGCCCGTGACGTCGCCGGAAATGGTGATCCGCTGGCCGGATGCGTACACGTCCCCGGACACGTCGTCCCGCACGTCAACGTTCAGCCCGCTGTAGAACTGAGGCCCGGTGCCGTCATTGTCCCCGTTGGGTGTTGCCGGCACGGAGGCCGGCACAGCGGCGAATGCGCCGGTGCCGGTCAGCAGGAGCAGAAGCAGGGCGGCAAGAACAGCGGGGAGAACCCGCCTTCGGGAGATAGGAGGTCTCATTGCGTTGCCTTTCAGGGAGAGGAACACACCGGTTCTGATCCTGGCTGCGGCGGCAGGCGTTATGGCGGAGCGGCCATGCGCCAATGGTCACGCGGGCGGCGGGTGCTGTAAAGACGGCCCCGAAAATAGTTGCGGGACACCGCCCGCTGTGGCCCTGGCTACCCGGGGGAATGGCAGCAGCCGGACGTGTGTTGTCCCTGGCATGAGCACCCCGCCGCCCAGCACCCACCAGGTTTCTTCCGTCACAACCGGCGCCGTTCCGGAGTCCCTGCACGTTGCCGTGATCGGTGCGGGCAAGGCGGGCACCGCGATCGCCCGCTCACTGCTCGAGTCCGGGTACCGGGTTTCCATTTCGGCTTCGGGGGATCCCGCCCGGCTGGAACTGATGATCGACTTCGTGACCCCCGGCGCCCAGCCGAAATGGACGCACGACGCCGTTGCTGACGCTGACGTAGTGGTCCTCGCCCTGCCCCTGCACCGGCTGAAGACCATCGATCCCGTGCTGCTGGCCGGCCGCGTGGTCATCGACACCATGAACTACTGGCCGCCGGTCGACGGCGAAATCCCGGCCTTCGCGGCCGGGGACCGCCCGTCTTCCGAAGTGGTGCAGGAAATGTTCCCCGCCGCCGCCGTCGTCAAGACCTTCAGCCACACCGGCTACCACCACCTGGAACCGGACCGCCGGCCCGCCGGCCACCCGGAGCGGCTGGGACTGGCCGTCGCCGGGGACCAGCCCGACGCCGTCGCCCTCGTCTCTGCCCTGGTGGACCGGATCGGCTACGACCCGGTTCCGGTGGACTCCCTGGCCGGCACTGCGTTCCTCCAGCCCGGCGGACCTGCGTTCGGTGCCCGGCTCACGGCTGCGGAACTGCGCGAACTCGCCGGAGCAACCGCTCCCGTAGCCTGAGCCCCCGCACGGCGGGAATTTCCGTGCGCCGGTCGTTGCTTGCACACACCACAACCACCACCGAAGGGACGCGTTCATGGCAACACTGGGAATCATCGGAAGCGGACACATTGGATCAGCCGTGGCCCGGCTGGCCGTCGGGGCGGACATGAATGTGGTGATCGCGAACTCGCGCGGTCCGGAATCCCTGCAGGACCTGGTTGCCGAGCTGGGCCCGCTGGCCAAGGCCGGAACGGTGGAAGAGGCAGCGAACCTGGGCGACGCCGTCGTGCTCTCAATTCCGCTCAAGGCCGTGAAGGACCTGCCCGAAGGCCTGCTCGCCGGCAAGCTGGTGCTGGATACCAGCAACTACTACCCGTCCCGCGACGGACGCATCGAGGACCTGGTGGAGAGCACAGTCACCAGCAGTGAGATGATGCGGGACCAGCTGGGCACCGGGGAGTACGTGAAGGTCTTCAACAACATCATGGCCGCGCACATCCCTGCCCTGGCCCGGCCGGAAGGTGCCGCGGACCGTTCGGCCCTCCCGGTCGCAGGGGACGACGCCGCTGCCAAGGCGGAAGCGGCAGCCATCCTGAACGAGCTGGGCTTCGACACGGTGGACGCCGGAACACTCGCCGAGAGCTGGCGGTTCGAGCCGGAAACCCCCGCTTACGGGCGGATCTACTTCTCCGATCCGAACGTGTCCGAAGACCAGCTGATGGACACACCTCCCGGCCCGACACCGGCGCAGGAAGTCCGTGCAGCACTCGACGCCGCGACCCGGGTGAACGTGGCGGAACGCCGGTTCTAGGCTGCACGCCGGACCGGTTTTCCCACGATCTGTGACGTGTGTTCCTGCTGAGGCCACACCCGCGGACAGGAACAACAGAGCGTGGGAAGGCCGGCCGTGCGCACCAACGCGGACGTTGACTTTGTCATTTCCGACGCGGACATGGAAACCCTGCAGGGGATGAGCGTCCGGGACTACGGCAGGTCCAGCAGGTTCCCGGTGTTCAGCGGGAAGTGACCGCCCGGCGTTCCCAGAGGGGTCCTGCCGGTCCCCGGGTTCACGGGGAGTCTGGCTGCCGGTGGCACCCAGGTCTAGCGTTGTGCCCAGACCGCAGGACAAAGCCAGGAGAGACTCCCTATGACCACCATCGGCATTCTCGGCGCCGGGCAGGCAGGCAGCACCATCGCCCGGGCCGCCATCGCAGCCGGGTACGACGTCATCATTGCGAACTCCAAGAACCCGGAAACGCTGCTGGGGCTCGTCAGCTCCCTGGGCCGCGGGGCGCAGGCTGCCCGGGCAGCCGACGCCGCTGCCGCCGCGGACTTTGCCGTCCTGGCCTTTCCGTACCGGCCGGATGACAGGCTGCCGGCCGAGGAGCTCGCCGGCAAAATCGTGCTGGACACCAACAACTACATGATCTGGCGGGACGGGAACTACCCGGAGGTCGATTCCGGACTTCAGACCGTCCACGAACTGCGCCAGGAGCAGCTGCCCGCCTCGAAGATCGCCAAGGCCTTCTCCCATATCCAGCACCACGCCCGGTCCCCGATCCGGGTTCCCAGCGACAACCTTCCGGGCCTGTTCCGCCTGGCCCGTCCCGCCGGGGCTCCGGACCGCAAGGCACTGAGCGTGTCCAGCAACTACCCGGAAGCCGTGGAGCTGGTGGCCCGCCTCTATGACCAGCTGGGGTTCGACACCGTGGACAACAGCCCGCTGAGCGAATCCTGGCGCACCGCCCCGGGAACCCCGGCGTGGAACGGCTCCGTGGACGGGCAAACCCGCGGGCAGCTGATCCGCAGCCTGGAGCGGGCTCTGCAACCGGGGCATCGGCCAGGTATGACAGCCGCGGGGACCCGCTTATCCGCCTACGCCGAGAGGAACCAGCCATGATCCAGCCAGACGGCGCCGCAACCATCCCCGGCATCTCCCACCACCATGCCGAGGTCAACGGCACCGAACTGCACTATGTCTCAGCGTGGGAGCGCGGCTCAGCCGGGGAGGGCGGCACGCCGGTCCTGCTGGTGCACGGTTTTCCTGAATCCTGGTGGGCGTTCTCCAAACTGATTCCGCTGCTCAACGCGTCTCACCGGGTGTATGCAGCGGACCTGCGCGGCTTCGGCGATTCCGCCCCGGCCGGCCCGGATTTCAACAGCGCGGTGGCAGCGGAGGACCTGCACCAACTGATTCAGCTCCTCGGTGACGGCCCGGTTCACTTGGCCGGACAGGACATTGCCGGCGGAGCACTGTTCCGCCTCGCCACGTCCCACCCGGAGGACCTCGCAAGCTTTACCGGCATTGAAATGGGGCTGGCCGGATTCGGTCTGGAGAACTTCGCGGATGTCACCCGGGGAGGCTCCTGGCACATCGGGACCATAGCGGCACCCGGCATCGCGGACCTGCTGTTCAGCGGCCGGGAGCATGAGCTGCTGGGCAGCTGGGCTTTTCCCTCCATGACCGCCGTGCCAAATTCGATCACGGACGACGACGTCGCCGAGTTCGCGCGCGGCTACGCCCGCCCGGGCGGCTGGCAGGGTGCTGCCGGCATCTACCGCTCCATCCTGACCGAAGGCGAGGAGATCCGGCGCATCTCCGCCGAACGGAAAATCAGCGTACCGGCGCTCGCCGTCGGCGGCTTCGGCGGCCCCTTCACCGCACAGACACTGGGGAATGTCACGGAGGGACCCGTGGAATCAGTGCTGCTCGACGGCGTCGGGCACTATGTGGCGATGGAGGCGCCGGAGGCAGTCGCCGACGCGATGCTGGGATTCCTTGCCGGCGTTGACGGCCGGACGCCGGGCGCAGCCGGCCGGATGTGATCTTGGCGGCTGCCGGAATATCGGCGCCGGGGCATTGGGTTGTCGCTGGGTGTACGAACGTCGGGACAATCCCTGCCCTGATGCGGTCGAGAGAAAGTACCTGCCCCAGTGAACCTGTTTACCCCGCTGTCCGTCGGCGCCATGGAACTGCCCAACCGGCTGGTGATGGCCCCGCTGACCCGCATGCGCGCCGACCTGTTCGGCGTCCCCACCGACATCATGGTGGACTACTACCGCCAGCGCGCCTCCCTGGGCCTGATTGTCAGCGAAGGCATCTATCCCTCCTTCACCGGACAGGGCAACACCCGGATGCCTGGTCTGGTCACAGACGCTCACGTCGCCGGCTGGAAGCGCGTCACCGATGCCGTGCACGAAGCCGGCGGCCGGATCGTCGCCCAGCTGATGCACTCCGGACGCGTTGCGCACGAGAACGTCAACGGCGGCCGCCAGCCGGTGGCTCCCAGCGCCATCGCGCTCTCCGGTGAAGCGCACACCTATGACGGCAAGCAGCCCTACCCGGTGCCGCACGCGCTGACCGAGGCGGAACTGCCCGGCGTCGCCCGGGAATTCGCCTCCGCCGCGACGAACGCCATGAAGGCAGGGTTCGACGGCGTTGAGCTGCACGGTGCCAACGGTTACCTGCTGCAGGAATTCCTCTCGCCGGTCTCCAACACCCGCACCGACTCCTACGGCGGCTCCCCGGAAAACCGGGCACGCTTTGTGCTCGAGGCCTTCCACGCCGTCGTCGAAGCCGTCGGTGCGGAGCGCACCGGCATCCGCATCTCGCCGGAACACAACATTCAGGACGTGCTGGAAACCGACCGCGAGGACGTACTCGCTACGTACACGGCCCTGGTGGACGGCATCGCGCCGCTGAAGCCTGCCTACCTGAGCATCCTGCACAAGGACCCGGCCGATGACCTGGTCCAGGAACTGCGCCGCCGCTTCGGCAGGCCGGTGCTGCTGAATACGGGCTTCGGTGTGGAAACGACCCGTGACGACGCAGTCATGCTGCTCAAGGAAGACCTGGCGGACGCCGTCGTCGTCGGCCGTCCCGCGCTCGCCAACCCCGACCTGGTCCGCCGCTGGCAGGAAGGTGCCGAGCTGAACGCGCCGGATTACGCCACGTTCTACACGGACGGTGCCGCCGGTTACACCGATTACCCGGAGCTGGCTCCGGTCTCCTAGCCGGCCCGGTTCCAGCCGGCGAGAGGCCAGTTACGGCTCGTTTGAGGCCCCAAACGAGCCGTAACTGGCCTTTCGATGCAGCGGACTTGCCCTCCACGATGAGGGTTTAGCGGCTGTGGTCGGCCGGATCTGTCTGGTCCGAAGACAGTGATTCAAGCCGCCGCAGGTCCTCCGGATTGAGGGCGCTGTGCGAGCGGAGGGAGTCAAGGAGCAGATCCATCTGCCGGTGCAGGGCGGCTGCCTGTTCAATGTGTCCGTTGTCGGTCACATGTGTGATGAGCATCCGCAGCACCCGCAGCAGTGCTGCTGCTACCTCGGGCTGGTCCAGGCAGGACTGTCGGAGCTGGTCAAAGGCGTGATCGGTGTATTCGTCGTGGTCCAGGTTCCACGGCTGGACCAGAACCCGGTCGTCGGCGTCCCGCAATGCTTCTGGCGGCAGCTCCGTTGTGAGCAGCTGTCTCAGCAGGCTGCCCAGCCGGAGGATGATTTCCACGGCGGTGGTGGGATCGTTGACGGCGGAACTGAGGGCCCGAAGGCCGATGTCCACCAGCTGCCGGATTGCGAAGTCTGCGTCCTGCAGCATGGTCCGTGCATCGGCCACCTCAATCGCCCCCGCCAGTTCCTGCCGGCTGTACTCCGCGGGTCCGGGCCAGACTGTGAACAACGGCTCCCCGGCATGGACGTAAGCACCCACCCGGGTTTCCATCCGGACCGTGGTTCCGGCAGGAACTGCGGACAGGAGCCGGAAACTGTCCGCTTGGCTCACCCAGCCGCTGACCGGGCTCGGTATGACTGCTGCGTCTGCCGGCGGGTGGAAGTCGTGCGGATCCGCGGGGCGCAGTCCGGGCGGAACCTTGTCCAGTCCAGCTGCCACCCGGCCGCCTTCGGCGGCAATAGTCCGGGCAACGTTCCCCACTTGCAGGCCGCGGGAAAGGTGGTCCAAGTGAGCGATGATGCCCACCACGGTCACCAGAGTGAGGACGACAGCAAGGGTCAGTGAAATCCGCGGCGCATCGGCTGCGGGGTCGCCGCTGAGGGACGGCAGGATGAGGATGCAGTAGAAGAACGTTCCCACCAGCAGTCCGATGACGCCTTGGCTCAGCCGGTCCCGGATGAAGGAACGCATCACCCGTGGGGAAAACTGGCCGCTGGCAAGCTGCAGACTGACTACGGTGAGGGAGAAGACCACACCGACGGTGGTGATCATGGCTCCGGCCACGGTTGCCAGGAGCCAGGTGGCGGCGTTGCTGCTCATCGCCAGAGTGAGCGGGATGCGGGCGTCGTGCCCGATGGCGCGGTCCAGGGCTGCAGCGCCTACGGCCAGGGCAATGCCGGCAAGCATCAGCAGTGCTGGAAAAAGGAACAAAGACTCGGCGAAACGGTAGCGCATCGCCGCGGCGCGCAGCCGCAAGGACTTTCTCCCACGTGCCATTGGGCCCGAGACCTCCCTAGTTGATTTCGCCGCTTTCCGGCCGGGACCCGACGTCAAGTTTCTGCGCCAGCCCCGCGAGCAGGATATCCAGCCCTGCGTCCAGCTCCGCCGCGCCGTTGTACTCCGCCAGGACCGGTGCCAGCTCCCGCAGGCGGGGGAACTCCCGCGGCGGAAGGCGGTAAAGCGCCAGTCGAAGCAGGGGTTCCTCTTCCTCGGGATTCACCACGGTTTCCTGCAGCTCATTGAGGATGTGCCCATACAGGAATCCGTAGTATGCGCGGTAGACGTGCAGCGCGTCCGGCGGCGTGAACCCGGTCCGGATCAGCAGGGTAAGGATCAGCTCCAGCGGGCGCAGCATTCCCAGCGGCCGCATGCCCAGCGGCGTGGACAGCGGCCGGGTGACCAGCAGGGGCACGGCGTTGGGGTGCTGGAGCGCCAGCCCACGGACAGCATGTGCAGTCCGGCGCAGCTGCTCCTGCCAGTCCGCAGCATTCGGATCAATGACAAGTTCGTCCAGCACCAGTTCGGTGACGCCGTCCAGCAGTTCCGCCCGGCCGGCGGCGTAACGGTACAGGGCCATTGGATCGCACTGCAGTTCCTGGCCCAGGCGGCGCATGCTCAGCGCTTCGAGTCCATCAGAGTCAATCAACCGCAGGGCCGTGCTAAGCACCAGGTCGCGGTTCAGCCTCGGCTTGGCGGATTCGGGTGGCCTACGCGGCGGCGGCGCCATGGGTCTGTTTCCGTTCCTTCGTAGGGAAATCGCTCGTCAGAACTCTATCCGTAAGGTTGCTTAGCGGGCAGTCTACAGCTAGCGTCTACGGTGTAGAACCGTTCAAGGCTTCCAGGCCCCAGCTACTGTGCTGCCTCACCCGCAACCCGCTCCGCCCGCGCACTCCAAGTCCGCACCAGTCCGCCCCAGGACAGCGGCGGCATCCGGACCACCACGTGGTTTCCGGACCCACGCATCATCAACGCACAATTTTTCAGAGCTGAGCATCATGGATACCACTACGCAACAGGTTCGGCAGTTCCTCGCCGAATGCATCGTCCGGGACCTCGACGACAGCGACGTCCTTCCCGTCGCAGACCTTTACGGCATATACAGCATTTGGTGTGAACGCAACGGCGGCACGGCTGTTGCTGCCCCCACCTTCTCCCGGCTGGTTCGGGCAGACGGAATAAACTCCGGGATCCGCCGCCGGGAAAGCGTGTTCACCGGCGTGGCAGCAACCGGGCCCGTCCCTATCCAGTACATCCTGGAGACGGACAAGGGGCTTGGCCCCAACAGTGTGCTGGCTTCGGATACGCGCCTGATTCCAGGACCGTCCGCAGCGGAAACCCTGCCGATTGGTGCCTAGGCAACGGGCACGATGTAGGAGTCGATCTCGCTGATCAGGCCGTCCCGGAACGTGATGACATCGCAGTAGTTGAAGAAGACCGGGCCGATGGTTCGGTGTACGCCGTGGCCCGCGCCGATGATGGCAGTGGTGTTGCCCTCGGTGACCATGCGCTCCATGCTGAGGTCCGGGGAACCCTCAAATCCCGGCTCGCCGATCTCGGCGTCGAACTCCGCTTTGCCGCGGGCGGTACGCGAACCGTGGATGCGCCATACGACGACGTCCGTCAGGCAGGAGAGGATCGCCGGGTGGTCACGGCGGCGGAAGCCGTCCAGGTACTTCTCGACAATTTCCTGCTGCGTGCTCATGACCGGACCTTCCTTCCATTCGGGTACCGGATTATCCAACCGGGATACCGAATGCTGGTTACGCTAGCGGTTTTTGCCGGCAGCAGGAACAGCCGGGCGCTTCCCGCGGCTCCGGGGACGGGAGGACGCCGGCCACAGTTCGTGCCGCAGTATCGCCAGCGCGGCCAGCGCCAGGCCCAGCGAGACTACAGCTGAGAGGATGAGGGATTGCCGGGAGCCGACCACGCTGACCAACGGTCCTCCAAGCGCCAGGCCGAGAGGCAGTGCGGCGGTCAGGCCCGCAGTCCAGAGCGTGAAGACGGGCTGCTGTTCATGGTCTGCCAGCTGGCCCTGCAGGACCACAAAGACCAGGGGATTGAACGGGGCGTACACGAATCCCGCGGCGGCAAAGGCGGCGAACGCTGCAGCGCCGGTGCCCGCCAGGCCCAGCGCCGCTACGCAAAGCGCCCACCCGGCAATCACCGCCACCAGTACGGGCGCCGGCGGGAAACGGCGAAGATAGTTGACCGCGACGGCCCCCGCGAGAGCGCCTAAACCGTAGCAGGCCCAGATTGTTCCGAGCGCCGTGGACGGCTGGTCCAGGTCATTGAGCATCAGCAGGGGCATCGCAATCTCGACCGGCGCGTAGAACAGGTCGTACAGGAAAAGCACGGCAAAGAGCCGCAGGATCCTCGGCTTGCTCCGGAGGATCGACCAGCCTGAGACGGCTGCCGGCGGGTCCGCCGGACGGGGACCGGGCTGCGCGCTCGAATGCCGGACGACCAGCACCGCGGCGAGCAAAGCGACATAGGTGCCGGCGTTTGCGAGCAGCGCCGGGGCCGCCAATCCCGAGAGGAGGAGCAGGCCGCCGCAGGCGGGGCCAAAGACGAACATTCCAGCGCCTAGGGACAGGCCGATCATCCCGTTGACAGCGTAGGATCCCTCCGGGCCGGCGAGATCCAGGGCGAAAAGGCGGCGGGCACCCGTCCCCAGCGAGCGAAGCACGGACCCGGCGCTGAGCAGTGCCGGCAGCCAGCCGAACGTCAGTGTTTCGCCCAGCGCCAGCCCCGCAGCCAGACCGTAGAAAAGGATCCGCAGGGCGGAGTCGGCAGCAACAATGACCGCCGGATCGAAGCGCTTCGTTCCCAGGCCGAAGAACAGACTGACTATCAGCGGCGCGGCGAGCGGCACTGCGTACACGAGGGACAGCCCGACCGCCGCCGGCAGTTCAGACGGCAGACCCAGAATGAGGACAGGCAGCGCTACGAGCGTTATGCCGTCACCGATCCGGGAAACGAGGTCTCCGGAGAGGAAGGCGGCCAGGCGCTTGTTCTTCAGCGCCTCCAGGTAGGAGAGGGAAAGGGTACGGGACATGACGGTGACCGTATGTGCTCAAGTTCACTTGAGCGCAAGCGGAACCCGCGTAGCCTGTTGCTGTGACCCAGCCCAAACCCGAAGCCCTGCTGCCCATCTCCGTGGTGTCGGAACGTTCCGGCCTTGCGGTCAGCGCCATCCGCTATTACGAAGAACGCGGACTGGTAAACAGCCCTCGGCGGGTGGCCGGGCGCCGGGTCTACCACCGCACGGTCCTTCGCCGCCTGGCATTCATTGCCGCCGCGCAGAAAATCGGTCTCACCATCGCGGAAATCCAGGCCGCCATGGCGGAGCTGCCGACCGACCGGGCGCCGTCCCCCAAAGAATGGGCACGGTTGAGCCAGCCGTGGAAGGAGCGGATCGACCAGCGGATCGCGGAGCTGGAGGGCCTCCGGATGTCCCTAGAGGACTGCATCGGCTGCGGCTGTCTCTCGATGACTGCCTGCGGCATCCTTAATCCGCAGGACCAGGCGGCGGAGGAAGGCTCGGGCGCCCGCTGGTCAGGACGCAGGAAGGGTCCGGAGGCCTAGGTAGTAGCCGCACCTTGCAGGTCCGCGGCAGTCCGCTGCCCGCCGCTTCAGGCGGAGGAGGACTGTCCTACCGGCCGGCGTCGGTAAGGATCAGTGAATAGACCACCGGGTCACCGGCCGGTTCCACATCGACGCTCAGCTCCGGTCCCGGGGCCAGGTCACTGAAGACCGTGCGCGTGGGACTGTCTGAGGTGCCGCACGGGACGGTAACGGGTGCTGAATTTAGTACGCTGACCACAAGCTCTCCGTCTGACGAGCAGGCGAGGTACGTTGCCACCACCTCGCCGTGGGGGCCGTATTTCCCCCCTAGCTGCCCGCTGGCAGTCCCGGATGAGCTGCCAAGGAACTTTTCCTCCGCGGGGATGAAGGGACCGGCAAGCTCAGCGGGCTCGGGGGCAGCCTGGGAACAGCCAGCGAGCATCAGCGCCGAGATTCCTGCGGCGGCCAGAAATTTGGTACGCATAATGCCTCCCGGATATTTCCAGTCCAGCTAAACGTCCTGGGGGAACGGCGGCTGGTCGTCATTGACCTGATAGACGGTCAGCGTACACGACGCGGTTTTTGCGGTTTTGCCGATCCGCCCCGCTTTGTACCGGTTTTCTGCCCGCGCAGCGGAGCAGCCGGCACAAAGCGGAGCAAATTCGAAGCCGGCACTAGTCCTGCGACGTATCCCACCCGTAATCGGGATAGGCGAAGAAATCATCTCCATCAAGGGTATCCACCTCGCCGGTAGCCATCGACTCGATGAGCGATTCCAGTCCGGTTTGAACCGTGTTGACGAGCATGCCCTTCATCTTCTGACCGAAATCATCCGACTGGCCGCGGACCTCGAAAAGCACGGTGGCGGAGCCGTTGAGCGCAAAGGCGGACCGCCCCTGTCCAGCGAATTCACGCTCCTCCGGATGCAGGTACCGTCCGACGGCGGCGAGCGGGGACTGGGATCCGTAGCTCTCCGAGATGCCGTCAGCTACGGCGAGGGCATAACGCCGGGACTTGTCCTGGTCCAGCAGCGGCCACTGCTGCTGGTAGGCCGCGCCGTCATTGACGCCCAGCGGCGGATAGTCGAGCGCCACGGAGATCTGTTTGCCGTCCTGTTCACCGCCGGTCAGGGCGTTGCACGGACCCATGTGGTGCAGGTCCACTACCGCGTCAACTTCGCCGAACTCTTCGCGAAGATCAACGTAGACGTCCCGGATGGTCTGCGACTCAGGGGACAGGAAGAACCCCGCATCCCGCTGATTGCCGGGCAGGTCTCCGGACTGCGGGACGTAATCCAGGTCCGGATTGAAGTCCCTGTTGAGATCGAACCCGGGGAGATCGATGCCGTCCCCGCGCAGGCTGTGATACCAGGCGCGGGGAGCGCCTTCGAGCTGCGGATGGTTTTCCTGAATTTCGTCCCAGGAAATGACGTTTGCGCGACGGTTCAGTTCGCCGCCGTCAGGGTTGACCATGGGCATGGCCACCAATGTGACGTTCTCCAGCGCCCGTTTCGTGGCCGGATCATTGCCGGAACCGAGTTTCTTCAAAATGGCCAGCAGTGCTTCGGTGCCGGTGCGCTCATTGCCGTGGATGGCGCTCTGCACCAGCAGCACGCGGTCCCCGGTGCCCACCCGTGCGGTATAAATGTCACGTCCCTGCTGGGTCTGGCCAACGACGTCGACCTGGACTCTGCCTTTGCTGGTGCGTTCGATGCGCGCAAGGGCTGAACCGAGTTCTGCATAACTGGTCCAGCCGCTGAACTGGGGATTGTCAAAGATCTTGCAGGTGCCTTCGCCGGATGCCTTGGCCACCTGCGGCGCCGCGGTCGCCGGGCCGGCGGCCAGAAGTGTGCACAGCAGTGCTCCGGCGCCAACGGCTGCGAACAGCCTGCGTGGAGTGCGGGGATGAGATTTCAAGATGATTCTCCTGCCTTAAGTGAGTGGGGCAGGATAATCATTTCCGGGATTGCCCCCTGCAGATAGTGGCAGGGAATAAATCAAACCATTATTAAAATAACATCTGGTTTTCAACCTGTTTGGATAATAGAATTTCCCACTTCAGTTCCTTTCGCGTTTGAAACATTCACCCTTCCGTCAGCACCCGGTCCAGCATGGCCAGGAAGAAGCGGGCGCTTTCTTTCGAAAAGCACAGGGGTGGCTTGACCTTGAGGATGTTCTGCCGGTCACCCGTGGGCAGCACGATCACCCCGAGTTCCAGCATCCGGTCGCAGATCGCCCGGGTCTCCTCCGGAGCCGCCTCCAGCGTCTGCCGGTCCCGGACAAACTCCACCCCCTGGTACAGGCCCATGCCGTGCACCGCGCCGACCAGCGGATGCCGGGCCATCAGCTCCCGGAACCCGTCGGACAGCACCTGCCCCACGGCGTCGGCGTTTTCCTGCAGCCGCTCCTTCTCGATCACGTCCAGCACGGTGACGCCGATCCGGCTGCTGAGCGTGCTGCCGCCGCCCGAGGAGAAAAAAGACCCCTCGCCGGCCAGCGCCGCAGCGATCTCCTTCCTCGTGATCACCGCACCAAGCGGATGTCCGTTGCCCATAGCCTTGGCCATGGTGATGATGTCCGGCACCACGCCGTGTTCCTCGAAGCCCCAGAAGTGCCGGCCGAGCCGCCCGTAGCCCATCTGCACCTCGTCGCAGATGTTTACCCCGCCCTGCGCGCGGACCGCGGCGTACACCTGCGCCAGGTAACCCGGCGGGGTGCCGATCGCCCCGGCGTTCCCGTTGCGCGGCTCGGCGATGAACGTGCCCACCGGAGTGCCGGCGTTGTGCAGTTCCTCCAGCTGGCGCACGACGTCGGCGGCGTAGGCAGCGCCCGCGCCCTCACCGCGGTGCCGGCCGCGGTAGGCGTTCGGAGCATCCGCGATGTGCACCCAGTCCGGCCGGGTTTCCAGCGCCCGCGGGTTGTCCGAGACGGAGTTGGACACGGCGTCGGCTCCCAGGGACCAGCCGTGATAGGACTCGTGCACGCACAGCACGTCTTCCCGGCCGGTGAAGGCCTTGGCCAGCCGCAGCGCCAGTTCCACGGCCTCGGAGCCGCTGTTGACCAGGAGCACCGTGTCGAAAGAATCCGGGACCTTGGCCAGGAGCCGCTCGGACAGTTCGGCCACGGAGGCGTAGTGGAACCGCGAGTTCGTGTTCAGCCGCCGCCACTGCCGTGCGGCAGTCTCCGCAACCACCGGGTGCCCGTGCCCCAGCGAGGTCACGTTGTTCACCATGTCCAGGTAGTGCCGCCCGGACGTGTCGATGAGGTGTTCTTTCCACCCGCGCTCGATCCGCGGCGGGGAGTCATAGTAGTGCGACTGCAGGGCGTCATAGGTGCTCGTCCGGCGCTCCAGCAGCGTCTCGTCCACTTCCGGTTTGGCTGCCGGGAGACCGAACAGCGGTGACGGATCGAGGAAACCCGCGGCATAGCCGGGGAATCCGGATGCCTTCACGAACCGGGGCGGCGTTCCTGCGGCGGGATACGCGCCGGGCAGCTGCACCCACACGGTCAGCCGGTCTGCTGTCCCGAGCTGGGCACCGGCATCTACTGGTCCTTCGGTCACCTCAAGTTGGAGGCCGGAAAGCACGACGGCGGCGTCCCCGCCTTTCAGCCGCACGGTACCGTTCGGGTCGGTAGAGAGGGTCCCGGCGAAGGGGGTGTGGATCTCTGCCGGCACCGGTGTCCGGAGCTCGAGGCCGAGGGCCACGTTGGCGGGTTCCCCGGCAGTGTTTACTGTGGCACGGGTGAGGCGGGCTTCCCCGAACCGGGTCAGCGCGGGTGCTGTGGCGGAGGCCGCGGCGAGGATGCGGTCCTCTTCGGCGTCGCCGTTCAGCCAGGATCCGTTGCTGAATGCGTCGCTGTCCCAGCCGAAGTCCACCTGCGCCGGCACCGGCAGGCCGGGCGCCAGCGGAAGCCAGGCTGAAGCGTCGGGAGCGGCGGGCAGCTCCATCCCAAGCGCCGCGCGGATGGAGGCCTCGGCAGCGTTCCAGTCGTAGCTGGCCGGGACCTCGAACATGTCCCATTCCCGGTCCAGGGCGTCGGAGGCGTAGTCGTTGCCGGCGTCGATGGTGACCTGGTGTTCGCCACTGACCGCCAGCACCGCCCCGCGCAGGACGATCAGCGGCCACAGTGCCCGCACCTCGGCCTCGGACAGCGGCGCCTGCGCATGGAAGGCGCGGATCATCGGCAGCACGGTCAGGGGGTTGGCCGGATCATGGTGGAAGAGTGCGGAGCAGCCGACGGCCAGCTCGGCCACCCGCCAGCTGTACATCGCGTCGCTGAAGTCGATGATGCCTGCCAGCTCCACGTCGCCGTGCGGCCCGGGAGTGCCCACAATGTTGTCATCCGTCAGATCACCGTGCACGGCCTGGACGGGCAGGTGCTCCTTCAGCGGGGCCAGCGCACTGCTGATTCGCTCCAGGGTCCGGAGCAGCAGGTCTCGTTTCCACTCCTCGCGGACGAAGGACACCAGCGCTGCCACCACGTCTTCGCCGTGCCGCAGGTCCCACTGCAGGGACCGTTCCAGCCCAGGATGTTCCAGATTCGCCAGTGCCGTGCTGGTCCGTCCCAACCAGTTGCCGAGAGCGGACCGCAGAGCCGGTCCAAGGTGCGGCCGGTCTATGACGGGGGTTCCTTCCACATAGGTCAGCAGCCGCAGGCAGTGCTCCTGTCCGTCCAACATGGCGGTTTCCACTAGTTCGCCGTTGACCGAGGGCTGCGGCAGCGGCGTGGCGAACCCGGCGGCGGTGAGGCGTTCCATGGCCGCGTTCTGCGCTTCGATCTCCGTGCGGGTGAAGGCCGGGTTGCTGATCTTCAGGAGCCACCGGGCCCCGTCCGCCGCCGTCAGCCGGAAGTTGCGGTCCTGCTGGCTGCCCAGTTCTTTTACCTGAGCTGTTTCGACGCCGTAGAACTCCGCGGCCAGGTGGACGGCGTCGTCGGCGGAAACAGCGGGACGTGGCAGGCCCTCAGGCGCAATGAGTGCAGACATTATCAATCCCCGGATCAGTGGCGAGAGCGGCTATCGGACGGTGGACGCCATCGTATTTCGGTTCTGAAAGAGCCTTCAACGAATGCGGGGATTATGACGTGGGGAGAGGCGTCCGGGGCCTGGACTGCTTGCCGGCTTCCCACGCCCCGTAACGCGTGGTGGCTGATGTGACCTCATCCGTCCCGTCTGTCACGGAGCGTGGGAAGGACGGTCGCAGCAAACCCGGCTACACGGAACCCGGCACCGGCGCTGAAGTCACCGCAGCAGGTTTGCCCGCCCGGCGGAACAGGGTTTTGCCGTGCAGGGCGCGCAGGGCGTTGACAATGGTTGCCAGGTCCACCAGCTCCTGGGTCAGCGCGCCCGCAACAGCCGGAATGTACCCGAACGCGGCTATAAGCATCAGCACGAGGCTCAGGGCGATGCCCAGCCAGATGCTGCCCAGGGCCACCTTCATGGTCCGCTGGCTGATGTCCATTGCGGTGGCAACCTTGGAGATATCGTCCGCCACGATCACGGCGTCGGCGGACTCACTTGCCGCAGTGGACCCGCGGGCACCCATGGCGATTCCGACGTCGGCCGCTGCCAGCACCGGCGCGTCATTGACGCCGTCGCCCACCATGATCACCGGACGCAGCGGCAGTGCCGCCACGGCCTCCACCTTGTCTTCCGGAAGCAGTTCGGCACGGACCGTGGAAATTCCCACCGTGCGGGCCATGCTCTCGGCGGTGGCCAGGCCGTCGCCGGTGAGCATCACGGTCTCGCGGATCCCGAGCCCGCGCAGCCGGTCCAGGGTGGCGGCTGCGTTCTCCCGGGCTGTGTCGCTGAGGACCAGGGTGCCGGCGAAGCGGCCGTCCACACTGAGGTAGACCACCATCTGCCCGGGTGCGAGGTCCGCGGCCTGCGTGGAGCCGTCCACTTCCTCGATGAACCGCCGCTTGCCCACACGCACGGTCCGGCCGCTGATCATGGCCTCGACGCCGTTGGTCGCCACCTCCTGGGCAGTGTCCGCCGGCTGCACCGGCAGGCCGCGCTCCTCAGCCGCAGCGAGTACGGAGGCGGCGAGTACATGCGAGGAGTACTGCTCGGCGGAGGCCGCCAGTGCCAGCAGCTCGTCGCCGGTAAAACCGTTAACCGGGTTCACCGAGACCAGCTCGGGGCGGCCGTAGGTGAGCGTGCCGGTCTTGTCGAACGCGGCGCTCTTCGCGGCGGAGAGCTGCTCCAGCACCGCACCGCCCTTGACGATGATGCCGTGCCGGGCGGAGCGGCTCATGCCGCCCATAAACGCCACGGGAGCGGCGATCAGCAGCGGGCACGGGGTGGCCAGCACCAGCACTTCGGCAAACCGCACCGGATTCCCGGACATCGCCCAGGCCGCACCGGCGATGAGCAGGGAAACGATCGTAAACGGGACGGCAAAGCGGTCCGCGAGCCGCACCACGGGAGCCTTGGACTCCGAGGCTTCCTGCACCAGGGCGACGATGCGCTGGTACTGGCTGTCCGCCGTCGTTGCGGTGGCCCGGATGCGTACCGCGTGGGTGCCGTTGACCGAACCGCTCATCACCGCGTCTCCGGCGGCCCGGGAAACCGGGACGGCCTCGCCGGTCAGGGAGGACTCGTCGAAGGCAGCGGCGGGGGAGAGCAGCTCGCCGTCAACGGGCACCACTTCGGAGGGCTTGATCAGCAGGATGTCGCCTACAGCCACTTCGGTGGCGGGAATGTCCTCGGCCAGCTCGGCGGCGGGTTTGCCGGAGACGGGGTTCCCGCCCGTGTCCGTCCCTGACGGCAGCCGGTGCGCGATCTGCGGGGCGCGGTCCAGCAGGGCATCGAGTTCCCCTTTGGCCCGGCCCGCAGCGTAGTCCTCCAGCGCCTCGCCGCCGGAGAGCATCAGCACGATGATCAGCGAGGCAATGTACTCGCCCACGGCAACGGTGGCGAGCATGGCAATGACAGCCAGGATATCCAGGCCGTAGTGCCCGCGCTTGATGTCCTGCACCATGCCGTAGCCGGTGATGCCCACGATTCCCAGGGTGTAGAGGCTGGCAATCCACTGCGCGCCAGAGGCGGTGCCGCTTCCCCACAGCATCAGAACGACGGCGAGCACCACCACGGTCGCTGCGACTACCGGGTAGGTCCGGACCGCGTTCTTCAGGCGCGCGGATGCCGTGTTCGTGGACGCGTGATTATGGGCCATGCTTTCGTTTTAGGCCCCTTTCGCTGCGGTTTCCAGCAAGAGAAAGCTTGCCTAACCCGGACGGCGGCGGAATCGCTCCGCTTTGGGAGATCGCTCCGCCGCGGAGCGGAGCAAACGTTACAAACCGGAGCGGAAAGGCAAAGGGGCGCGGAAGGCTGTGACACCTAGTGCAGCTGCGCCTCGATCTGCTGGACGCTTTCGATCAGCCGGGCACCGATTCCGGCGTCGTCCTTTCCGGTGCCGAAATAGACCACGGACAGGGACGCCGGCAGCTGGCCGGGCACCTGCACCGGAACCGCCACCGAGCCGACGCCGTCGATCACTTCGCTGTGGCTGGTGGCATAGCCGCGGCTGCGGGCCAGGCGTGCCTCTTCGCGGTACGGCTGACCGGGGGCCAGCCGGTTCCAGTGCTCTTCGGAGACTGCGGACTGGATCGCGATGCCCGGGGCGCCCGCGGTAAAGGAGTGCCGGGTGCCCGGGCGCTGGATCAGGGCGGTGCGGCTGTGCCGGGGTTCGACGGCGACCAGGGTGACGCAGTCGTGCTGGTCCCATACCGCGATGAACGCCGTCATCGAAAGCTCGTTCGCCAGCACGGTGAGTTCCGGCAGGGCAGCGGACTGCAGATCGCGGGAAACGCCGCGGGCCAGTGCGGCGAGGCCGGGTGCGGCTGAGACCCGGCCGGCGTCGTCGCGCATCACCAGTGAGTGCGCCTCTAGGGTGCGCAGGATCCGGTAGGCGATGGAGCGGTGCACGCCCAGGCCCGTGGACAATTCCGCGATGGTCAGCGGCGTCTCCGATTCGGCCAAAAGCTCCAGCGCCTGGATCCCGCGGGACAGGGTCTGGGACTGGGAGCCGGAGCCGGTGGACGCAGAAGTCATGCGCACCATCATAGGCTCAGGAGGCTGCCGCGCGGTGCCCGCGTTTGGAAGCGATTGCGCGCCCAACCACGCCCTGACGTGGGCTGAAGAGGTACACCAGAGCAAATACGCTGCCCTGCGCCAGCACCACCATGGGCCCGGTGGCGGTGTCCAGGTAGTAGCTGGCGTAGATGCCGGCCACGGCGCAGCCCGCCGCCAGCGCCGGCGCGATCAGCAGCATACGGGGGAACCGGTCGGTCAGCAGGTAGGCGGTGGAGCCGGGGATGATCAGCATCGCCACCACCAGGATCACGCCCACGGCCTGCAGGGCGACGACGGCTGTGAGCGCCAGCAGTCCAAGCAGTGCCGCGCCGAGCAGCCGCGGATTAAGCCCGACGGCGTGCGCCTGGGTTGGGTCGAACGCGTACAGCGTGAAGTCGCGGCGCTTGAACAGCAGCACAGCGAGGGTCAGCGCGGCCAGGACGGCGATCTGCGCCAGGTCCGCGGAGCTCACCCCGAGCAGGTTGCCGAAGATGATGTGGTTCAGGTCGGTCTGGCTCGGGGTCACCGAGATCAGCACCAGACCGGCTGCGAACAGGGTGGTGAAGACGATGCCGATCGCCGCATCCTCCTTGATTCGGCTGGTGTCGCGGACCAGTCCGATCAGGCCGACCGCAAGGAACCCGAAGACCACGGCCCCGAGCGCAAAGGGCGCACCCACCAGATAAGCGAGCACGACGCCGGGCAGTACGGCATGGGACACCGCGTCGCCCATGAGCGACCAGCCGATCAGCACCAGCCAGCAGGAGAGCACCCCGCACACCGCGGACGCAATCACCGCGGTGGCCAGAGCACGGACCATGAAGTCGTAGGACAGCGGGTCGGTCAGCAGCTCGATCACAGGCTGGTCCCTTCCGGTGCCGGTTCCGGCGCTGGCGTGCCGTCAGCCAGGACGTTGAGGCCGAACGCGCGGGCCAGCTGCTCCGGCCGGAGCACTTCCTGCGGAGTGCCATGGGCCAGGACACGGCGCATTAGCAGCACGGCTTCATCGGCCAGCTGGGGGAGGGCGTGCAGGTCGTGCGTGGAGACGAGGATGGTCCGTCCGTCCGCGGCCAGTTCCCGGAGCAGGGCGGTAATGGTTGCTTCGGACCGCTTGTCGACGCCGGCGAAGGGCTCATCGAGCAGCATCACTGAGGCATCCTGGGCGATGCACCGGGCCACGAAGGCGCGCTTCTTCTGCCCGCCGGAGAGCCGGCCGATCTGCCGGTCTGCCAGCTCGGTCAGTTCCACACGCTCCAGTGCCTCGGCCACGGCAGTCCGGTCTGCAGTACGGGGCCTGCGGGTGGGACCCATCCGCCCGTAGCGTCCGGTCATCACCACATCACGGACACTGACCGGAAAGGTCCAGTCCACGTCCTCGCTTTGCGGAACGTAGGAAACCAAGCCGGACCGGCGCGCTTTCGCGGGTATCAGGCCGCTGAGCCGCACGGTTCCGGACGTCGGTTTCACCAGGCCCATGAGGGATTTGAACAGCGTGGACTTGCCCGAGCCGTTCATGCCCACCAGGCCGCAGACCCGGCCAGGCTGGAGGGTGAGGCTGACGCCGTCCAGCGCCGTGGCGGCGTCGTACTTCACTGTCACTGCATCCAGCTCTAGCGCTGCGTTCACTGGCCGCCGGTCCCGGTGAGCGCGGTGATGATGGTTTCGGTGTCGTGGCGGATCAGGTCCAGGTAGGTGGGTACCGGACCGCCCTCTTCGGACAGTGAGTCGACGTACAGGACGCCGCCGAACGTTGTGCCCGTGGCGTCCACTACCTGCTGCATGGGGGCGTCGGAAACGGTGGACTCGCAGAAGACGGCGGGGACCTGGTTCTTGCGGACGAACTCGATGGCGGCGGCGATCTGTTTTGGCGTGGCCTGCTGCTCTGCATTCACGGCCCAGATGTAGCGCTCGCTGAGACCGGCGTCGCGCGCCAGATAGGAGAACGCCCCTTCGCACGTGACCAGCGCCCGCTGGTTTTCCGGCAGGGCGCCGAGCTCGCTGACCAGCTGATCCTGGACGTGTTGAAGTTCCTGCTTGTACGCCGCAGCGTTGGTGCGGAAGTCATCAGCGTTGTCCGGATCGAGTTCGGCAAAGGCCTCGGCCATGTTGTCCACATAGATCTGCGCGTTCAGCGGCGACATCCAGGCATGCGGATTGGGCAGGCCCTGATAGGCATCCTCGGTGATGTTCACGTGCTCGACGCCGTCACTGACCGTCACGCGGGGAACGTCCAGGTCCGCGGTGAACTGTGCGAACCAGGCCTCCAGGTTCATGCCGTTGTCCAGGATCAGGTCTGCCTGGGATGCGCGGCGGATGTCGCCGGGGGTGGGTTCGTAGCCGTGGATTTCGGCGCCGGCCTTGGTGATGGATTCGACCCGCAGGTGCTCGCCGGCGACATTTTCGGCCATATCCGCGAGCACCGTGAAGGTGGTGAGGACTACCGGCTTCTCATCGCCGGAGCCGGACGCTGCACTGCCGGAACAGGCGGTCATGGCGAGCAGAAGGGCGGCGGCGGGCAACGCTGCCAGCCGGCGGAGGGGACGGTTTAGGTTCATGCCGGAAACGATAAGTTCGGCATAGTGATTAAACAAGTTCGGCTAACCGAACTCCGTCATGTTGTGGCGGATGCCGGAGGGGATGTCGGATGTTTTAGGGGAGACGACGGCGGCTCAGCAGGCCCGATCCAAGCAGCAGCAACCCGCCCGCCAGGGGCCACCACAGGTACATCGTGATGGTGCCGCCCACGAAGGCAGTAGCCAGCACCACCATCATCACGGCGCTGACCAGCAGCACGCCGGCAACAATCCGTGCCCGGCCGCGGTGCGGGGGCGGGATGGGTGGCAGCCAGGCAGGACGTTCATCGGTCCACTCCATCCGGCCAGTCTAGGAGCGGGCCGGGCGCCTGCAACCCCGGCCCCCGGAAAAACTTTCCGGCCGGGCGCAAAACCGACCTCCGGCGTCGTACTTCCCTTTTGCCTGACGCGCCGAACTGGCACAGTGGCGTGCAACCACTTCCAACCCTCCGGAGGAGATCCCATGGAATCGAGTGACCTGCTGATTGATGCGTTCGGGCGGCTGCCTTCCACGGTTCGGCGGGTGGTGCACGGGCTGAGCGCCAATCAGCTGAACCACCGCCCGTACCCGGACGGGAATTCGATTTCATGGCTGATCTGGCATCTCGCCCGGGTGGAAGATGCCCAGGTTGCCGACGTCGCCGGTCATCAGCAGTTGTGGACAGCCGAGGGCTGGGCGGACCGGGTTGGCCTGCCGCTCGACGCCGAGGATACCGGGTACGGGCACACCTCCGAGGAGGTCGCCAAGGTGCAGGTGCAGTCCGCGGAAGTGCTGCAGGGTTACTACGACGCCGTGAGCGCCCGGACCATCGCCTTTGTCTCCGGTCTGTCCGCGGCGGATCTGGACCGAGTCGTGGACACATCCTGGGATCCGCCCGTCACCCTCGGGGTGCGGCTCATCAGCTCGCTGGCCGACTGCCTGGAACATGTGGGCCAGGCGGCCTACGTGCGCGGGATGCTGAATTCCGGCGGGTAGCTGCGGGTCGGTTACTGCGTCCTGTGTCGCGCTAACGTCGTTTGGCGGCTGGGCGCGTCGTCCGCGCTTCATTTTGGGACTTCCCTGCCGCTTCGGGACTTTCCTGACGCTGCGCCGAGGAGGATTGTCCCGAACCGTGCGGATTGTCCCGAAGTGGAGGGATCCGCCGTCGACCGTTGTCCCGAACCGTGCGGGTTGTCCCCAAGTGGAGGGGAACGCCGTCGCAAGTGTCCCGAACGAACCGGCCGCTCAGGACCCGATCGTCAGCAGCAGCGCTTCGCAGGCCGCGGCACAGCGGTGGCAGGCCTCAGCGCAGAGGCGGCAGTGGTCATGTGCGGCGGCATGCTGCTCGCACTCGGCCGCACAGCGGCGGCAGGCTGCAGCGCAGGCCCGGACCAGATCGGCCATCGCCGCATAGTCCCTGCCGGCACGTGCCAGTACTTTGCCGGTGGCTGCGCAGATCTCGGCGCAGTCCAGGTCAGTGCGGATGCAGCTGACCATGTCTCCGAGCATGTCTTCGCCCAGGCATGCGTCTGCACAGGCGGTGCAGGTCTGCACGCAGTCAAAGCAGGCTTCGATGGCAGCCGCGACGGCGGCCATGTCCACGTT
>JBELYP010000028.1:0-34138 GCA_040273995.1 Arthrobacter sp. | reverse complement strand
GCACATTGCCGTAGTCAACACCCGGGGCCGGGATAAAAGCACCCATGCGGAAGATAGTGATGATTCCCAGCGTAAACAACAGCTTGCGTCGCAGGTCTGGCGTCCGGAAAGCCCGGCCAATAGCGCTAAGCAAGCGTCCTCCTGAAGAAAAAGTGTGGAAATGAGTCCCGGCGGGACTCGAACAAAACCTGAGTCTATCCGCTCAGGGCCGCTGTTGCGTTATCGAACATAACAGCGGGCGGGAGCGTTAAAGACACCAAGCCCCCGGCTGGCCGGATAACGGCCTTCCGGGAGCTTAGTTGCATGCGGTAACGCGCACAACCTGCCGCCGGCAACCGGGAAAACCCGGGACCGGCGGCAGGAGTGCGCGTCTGGGAACACGGTGCTTAGAGCGCCGTGGTCGATCCGCCTGCTGCAGCGATCTTTTCTGCGGCGCTTGCAGAGAATGCATCGGCAGTGACATCAACCTTGACGGTGATGTCGCCGGTGCCCAGCACCTTGACGGGCTGGTTCTTGCGCACGGCACCCTTGGCAACGAGGGCCTCTACGGTGACCTCGCCTCCTTCGGGGAACAGCTCAGAGATCTTGTCCAGGTTTACAACCTGGAACTCGACCTTGAACGGGTTCTTGAAGCCGCGCAGCTTCGGCAGGCGCATGTGCAGCGGCAGCTGCCCGCCTGCGAAACCGGCCTTGACCTGGTAGCGGGCGGCAGTACCCTTGGTACCGCGGCCAGCGGTCTTACCCTTGGAGCCTTCACCGCGGCCAACACGGGTCTTAGCCGTCTTGGCACCCGGAGCAGGACGCAGGTGGTGGACCTTCAGAGCTTTGTTATCTTCGGCCATGTTACTTCGCCTCCTCAACCTTCACGAGGTGCGGAACCGTGTTGATCATGCCAACGGTCACGGCATCGGCACTGCGGACGACGGTGTCGCCGATGTGCTTCAGGCCGAGTGAACGCAGCGTGTCGCGCTGATTCTGCTTACCACCGATGGTGGACTTAATCTGGGTGATTTCCAGCTGTGCCGAGCTGACGGCAACGCGCTTCGGAGTAGTCATCATGCACCAGCCTTCTGCATGTTGCGGATCATCGCTGCGGGAGCAACTTCGTCCAGCGGCAGGCCACGGCGGGCAGCCACAGCCTGCGGCTCTTCGAGGCGCTTCAGCGCGTCAACCGTGGCGTGCACGATGTTGATCGCGTTGGAGGAACCCAGCGACTTGGAAAGCACGTCGTGGATGCCGGCGCACTCGAGGATGGCTCGGACCGGACCGCCGGCGATAACGCCGGTACCCGGGGAAGCCGGACGGAGCAGAACGACGCCTGCGGCTGCTTCGCCCTGCACCAGGTGCGGGACGGTGCCGGCAATGCGCGGAACGCGGAAGAAGGACTTCTTCGCTTCCTCGACTGCCTTGGCGATAGCCGAGGGAACTTCCTTTGCCTTGCCGTAGCCAACGCCGACCATGCCGTTGCCGTCACCGACAACAACCAGGGCGGTGAAGCTGAAGCGACGACCACCCTTGACCACCTTGGCGACGCGGTTGATGGTCACGACGCGTTCAATGAACTTGTCCTTGTCATCATTGCGTCCGCCGTCGCGTCCGCCGCGTCCGCCGCGGTCACGGCCTCCACGGTCGGAGCGCTGCTCGCCCCGGCGGCCGCCGCGGCGGTCGTCGTTGCCTGCGGCAGCGGTTTCCTTGGTCTCAGTTGCCTCAGCAGATGTAGCTTCAGTCACCTGATTTTCCTTTTCCTTGTTTGCCTCGGTCACAGTGCCAGCCCACCTTCGCGTGCGCCGTCTGCGACAGCCGCGATGCGGCCGTGGTAGCGGTTGCCGCCGCGGTCGAACACCACGGCTTCGACGCCAGCAGCCTTGGCACGTTCGGCAACGAGCTCACCGACGCGCTTGGACTTGGCAGTCTTGTCACCCTCCATGGAACGCAGGTCTGCTTCCATGGTGGACGCGGATGCAACGGTTACGCCGCGGCTGTCATCGACAACCTGGACGAATACGTGGCGGGCAGAGCGGTTGACGACCAGGCGCGGACGGGCCGCGGTGCCGGCAATGCGCTTGCGGATCCGCAGCTGGCGGCGGTTCCGGGAAGCGGACTTGCTCTTGGAATTGCGCTTTTTATTGATGCTGATGGCCATGATTACTTACCAGCCTTTCCGACCTTGCGGCGGACAATCTCGCCGGCGTAACGAATGCCCTTGCCCTTGTAGGGGTCAGGCTTGCGCAGCTTGCGGATGTTGGCGGAAACCTCGCCGACCTGCTGCTTGTCGATGCCGGAAACGGTGAGCTTCGTGGGGCCCGTAACGGTGAGCGTGATGCCCTCCGGAGCCTTCACGGAAACCGGGTGGCTGTAGCCCAGGGCGAACTCGAGGTCCGAGCCCTTGGCCTGCACGCGGTAACCGGTGCCAACGATTTCCAGGTCCTTCTTGTAGCCCTCGGTCACACCGGTGATCATGTTGGAGATCAGGGTGCGGGTCAGGCCGTGAAGGGAGCGGGATTCGCGCTCGTCGTTAGGACGGGCGACGGTGATGGTGTTCTCGTCCATGGAAACCGAGATCGGGCTGGGCACAACGTGGCTCAGCTCGCCCTTGGAACCCTTGACCGTGACGGTGTTGCCATCAATGGCAATCTCGACACCGGCGGGGACAGAGATGGGCAGACGTCCAATACGTGACATTATTCTTTCCCTTCCCTGCTACCAGACGTAGGCGAGGACTTCCCCACCCACACCCTTCTTGGCGGCCTGGCGGTCGGTCAGCAGACCTGACGACGTCGACAGGATGGCGATACCCAGCCCGCCCAGAACGCGCGGCAGGTTGGTGGACTTTGCGTATACACGCAGGCCCGGCTTGGAGATGCGGCGCACACCGGCGATCGAACGCTCGCGGTTCGGACCGAACTTGAGGTCCAGGGTCAGCGTCTTGCCAACCTGGGCTTCTTCTTCCTTCCAGCCGGCGATGTAGCCTTCGGCCTTCAGGATGTCGGCAACGCGTGCCTTCAGCTTGCTGTACGGCATGGACACGGTGTCGTGGTATGCCGAGTTTGCATTGCGCAGACGCGTGAGCATGTCTGCGACAGGATCTGTCATTGTCATGTGGGCTCTAGCCCTCCCTCGTAACGGTTTCTGCTGCTCGGCGCGGGGCGTGCCCAGCGTTAAGCAACAGACCTTTTACGTAGTAATTAATCTTCGGATTTGAACGGGAAGCCGAGCGCCTTCAGCAGCGCGCGTCCCTCGTCATCGGTCTTGGCGGTGGTAACCACGGTGATGTCCATGCCGCGTACGCGGTCGATCTTGTCCTGATCGATTTCGTGGAACATCGACTGCTCGGTCAGACCGAACGTGTAGTTGCCGTTGCCGTCGAACTGCTTGCCGCTCAGGCCGCGGAAGTCGCGGATACGCGGGAGCGCCAGGGTGACCAGGCGGTCCACGAATTCCCACATGCGGTCGCCGCGCAGCGTAGCGTGCGCACCGATCGGCATGCCTTCGCGCAGCTTGAACTGTGCGATCGACTTGCGTGCCTTGGTGATCTGCGGCTTCTGGCCGGTGATGGCCGTCAGGTCGCGTACAGCACCGTCAATGAGCTTGGAGTCCTTGGCGGCATCTCCAACACCCATGTTCACAACGACCTTGACGAGGCGCGGAACCTGGTTGACGTTTGCGTAGTTGAATTCGTCCTGCAGAGTCTGCTTGATTTCCGCTGCGTAGCGGGTCTTCAGACGGGGAACGATCTTGGTGACAGTCTCAGTCATTAGAGGTCCTTCCCAGAGCCCTTGGCGACGCGGATGCGCACGGTGCGGGTCCGGCCGTCTTTTTCGACGATTTCGGTGCGGTAGCCAACGCGGGTGGGCTTCTTCGTCTCGGGATCCACAACGGCCACGTTGGAAACGTGGATCGGGGCTTCAACAACCTCGATGCCGCCGGTCTTGGAACCACGGGAGGACTGGCCAACCTTGGTGTGCTTGGTGACGCGGTTGATGCCCTCAACGAGCACGCGGTTGGTCTCCGGGAAAACCTTCAGAACCTTGCCCTGCTTGCCGCGGTCTCCGCCGCGTTCAGCCTTGGCACCGGTGATGACCTGAACCAGGTCACCCTTCTTGATCTTTGCCATGATCTACAGCACCTCCGGAGCCAGCGAAATGATCTTCATGAACTTCTTGTCGCGAAGTTCGCGGCCGACCGGGCCGAAGATACGGGTACCGCGGGGGTCTCCGTCATTCTTCAAGATCACTGCAGCGTTCTCATCGAACTTGATGTAGGAACCGTCCTGGCGGCGGCGTTCCTTCTTGGTACGGACGATGACGGCCTTGACCACATCGCCCTTCTTGACGTTGCCGCCGGGAATTGCATCCTTGACGGTGGCAACAATGGTGTCGCCAATGCCTGCGTAGCGACGGCCGGATCCACCGAGAACGCGGATGGTCAAGATTTCCTTGGCACCCGTGTTGTCGGCGACCTTCAGTCGCGACTCCTGCTGAATCACTTATTACTCCTGTCGTCGCGCCGGTTCTCAGTCTTCCTGAGCCTTGCGGAACGGATATGGGTGGACCCCGTAATACTGGTACTCAGCACCGGCCCCTACGGGCCGCTCTGCAGCGCAAGCCGCAGCACCATGCTGAACAAGATTATCGGGCTTTTGCCTTATTCGGCGGTGAGGAAGGGTATCCGAAAGAGGACATGCTTCCGCACCACACAGACAAGATTTCAAGTTTACCGCGAAAGGGCCCCGGAAACGAAATCCTATGATTCCGCCGCCGGGGCCCTGACGCTGTGGACGGCGCCTGTGCGCCGAAGGAGCTGCTTTTCAGCCTCTCCCCCGGCACACGCTCCGGCCTGTTATGTGCTTTGCAGCTGTTACCTTACGGCGTTTGGCTACTTGGCCTTTTCGATGATCTCGACCAGGCGCCACCGCTTGGTAGCGGACAGCGGCCGGGTCTCGGCGATCAGCACGAGGTCACCAATGCCGGCAGCGTTCTGCTCGTCATGGGCCTTGCGCTTTTCGGTGCGGCGAAGAACCTTGCCGTACAGTGCGTGCTTCACACGGTCCTCGACCTCGACGACGATGGTCTTGTCCATCTTGTCGGAGACCACGTAGCCGCGAGCGGTCTTCCGGTACCCGCGGGCATCGGCTCCGTTTGCGTCAGTTGTCACTGCTGCCTCATTCTTGTTTTCGCTCATTTGGCATCATCCTCGGCAACCGCAGCTTCGGACTCCGCAGCCTTCTTCTTGGACTTCTTCTTCTCGGGAGCTGCTTCCTCGACGGGAGCAACTGCCTCGGGACGAATTCCCAGTTCACGCTCACGCAGCACCGTGTAGATGCGGGCGATGTCGCGCTTTACGGCACGGAGCCGTCCGTTGTTCTCCAGCTGCCCGGTGGCGGACTGGAAGCGGAGGTTGAACAGCTCCTCCTTAGCCTTGCGCAGTTCTTCAACGAGACGCTCGTTGTCGAACCCGTCCAGCTGACCAGTTGCAAGTTCCTTTGAACCGATAGCCATTGCTATTCACCACCCTCGCGACGCACAATGCGTGCCTTCAACGGCAGCTTATGGATCGCCAGGCGCAGTGCCTCGCGAGCTACCTCTTCGGAAACACCGGAGAGTTCGAACAGAACCCGCCCCGGCTTGACGTTTGCAACCCACCACTCCGGCGAACCCTTACCGGAACCCATGCGGGTTTCGGCCGGCTTCTTCGTCAGCGGACGGTCCGGGTAGATGTTGATCCAGACCTTGCCGCCGCGCTTGATGTGGCGCGTCATGGCAATACGTGCAGCTTCAATCTGGCGGTTGGTTACGTATGCAGGCGTGAGAGCCTGGATACCCCATTCACCGAAGCTGACAGCGGTGCCACCGGTTGCAGCGCCGGAACGACCCGGGTGGTGCTGCTTGCGGTACTTGACTCGACGTGGGATAAGCATTTAAGCCTGTCCTCCTTCTGCTGCGGGGGCAGCTGCCTCAGCGGCCGGAGCCTCTGCAGCAGGCGCGGCGGCCTTGTCGCCGCGGTCGTTACGACGACGACGGTCCCCACGGTCGGCCGGGCCGCGGCCCGGACGGTCGTTGGAACGTCCGCGGGACGGTGCAGCAGCCTGCTGTGCAGCCAGTTCCTTGGAAGTGACGTCGCCCTTGTAGATCCAAACCTTCACGCCGATGCGGCCGAAGGTGGTCTTGGCTTCGAAGAAGCCGTAGTCGATGTTCGCGCGCAGGGTGTGCAGGGGCACACGGCCTTCGCGGTAGAACTCCGAACGGCTCATTTCAGCGCCGCCCAGGCGGCCGGAGCACTGGATACGGATACCCTTGGCGCCTGCACGCTGTGCGGACTGGATGGCCTTCTTCATCGCACGGCGGAAAGCCACGCGGGAAGAGAGCTGCTCTGCGACACCCTGGGCAACCAGCTGTGCTTCCATCTCGGGGTTCTTGACCTCGAGGATGTTCAGCTGGACCTGCTTGCCGGTGAGCTTTTCGAGCTCGCCGCGGATGCGGTCTGCTTCGGCGCCGCGGCGGCCGATCACGATGCCCGGACGTGCGGTGTGGATATCCACACGGACACGGTCGCGGGTGCGCTCGATCTCAACCTTGGCGATACCGGCGCGGTCCATGCCGGTGGACATCAGCTGACGGATCTTGATGTCCTCGCGGACGAAGTCCTTGTAACGCTGGCCCGGCTTGTTGCTGTCAGCAAACCAGTGCGAAACGTGGTCAGTGGTGATGCCGAGTCGGAACCCGTGCGGGTTTACCTTCTGTCCCACTTAACGGTCCTCCTCGTTCTCGGGGGTTGCGACAACCACGGTGACGTGGCTGGTCCGCTTGTTGATGCGGTAGGCGCGGCCCTGGGCACGCGGCTGGAACCGCTTCATGGTGGGTCCTTCATCAACGAATGCTTCGCTGATGTAGAGGTCACCTTCGTCGAAGGCCACGCCGTCGCGGTCCGCGAGGACACGTGCGTTGGCCATTGCCGACTGAACTACCTTGAATACCGGCTCCGAAGCTGCCTGGGGGGCAAACTTCAGAATTGCCAATGCCTCATTCGCTTGCTTGCCACGAACAAGGTTGACGACGCGCCGGGCCTTCATAGGCGTTACGCGGATATGACGCGCAATTGCCTTGGCTTCCATTGCTTTCCTTCTCTCGTCTTCTGCCGAAAGAGCAGCGCCTAGCGGCGCTTGCCCTTGCGGTCGTCCTTCACATGGCCGCGGAATGTACGCGTCAGAGCGAATTCGCCGAGCTTGTGCCCGACCATCGACTCGGTGACAAACACCGGAATGTGCTTGCGTCCGTCGTGCACGGCGATCGTGTGCCCGAGCATGTCGGGGATGATCATCGAGCGGCGGGACCACGTCTTGATGACGTTCTTGGTGCCCTTCTCGTTTTCGGCCTGCACCTTAAGGAAGAGGTGCTGGTCGACGAAGGGGCCTTTCTTCAGGCTGCGTGGCATGTTTCCAGGCTCCTATCGCTTGTTCTTGCCGGAACGACGGCGACGCACAATAAGCTTGTCGCTCTCTTTGTTGGGGCGGCGGGTACGGCCCTCAGGCTTACCGTTCGGGTTGACCGGGTGGCGTCCACCACTGGTCTTGCCTTCGCCACCACCATGCGGGTGGTCAACCGGGTTCATGGCGACACCGCGGACGGTCGGGCGAACGCCCTTCCAGCGCATACGGCCGGCCTTGCCCCAGTTGATGTTGGACTGCTCGGCGTTGCCGACCTCGCCGATCGTGGCGCGGCAGCGGACGTCGACGTTGCGGATTTCGCCGGAAGGCAGACGCAGCTGGGCGAAACGGCCTTCCTTTGCAACCAGCTGAACGGATGCACCGGCGGAGCGGGCCATCTTGGCACCGCCGCCCGGGCGCAGTTCAACGGCGTGGATAACGGTACCCACGGGGATGTTGCGCAGCGGCAGGTTGTTGCCGGGCTTGATGTCAGCCCCGGCCCCGGCCTCTACGAAGTCGCCCTGCTTGAGCTTGTTCGGCGCAATGATGTAACGCTTGGTGCCATCAACGTAGTGCAGCAGCGCAATGCGGGCGGTGCGGTTCGGATCGTATTCGATCTCGGCAACGCGGGCGTTGACGCCGTCCTTGTCGTGCCGGCGGAAGTCGATCAGGCGGTACTGGCGCTTGTGTCCGCCACCCTTGTGCCTGGTCGTGATCTTGCCGGTGTTGTTACGGCCGCCCTTCTTGGGCAGCGGACGTACCAGCGACTTTTCCGGCGTCGACCGCGTGATTTCGGTGAAGTCGGCTACGCTCGAGCCGCGGCGGCCCGGGGTAGTCGGCTTGTATTTACGGATTCCCATTATTTATTCCTCGTTAAAGTGGTCTCCGCCCTAGCTGAGCGGACCGCCGAAGATGTCGATTGTGCCTTCCTTCAGGGTGACAATCGCACGCTTGGTGCTCTTGCGCTGTCCCCATCCGAATTTGGTGCGCTTGCGCTTACCGGCACGGTTGATGGTGTTGATCGAGTCGACCTTGACGGAGAAAATCTTCTCCACGGCCAGCTTGATCTCGGTCTTGTTCGAGCGGGGGTCGACCAGGAAGGTGTACTTACCTTCGTCGATCAGGCCGTAGCTCTTTTCCGAGACGACGGGTGCAAGCACCACGTCGCGAGGGTCCTTAGCGGTGGTCGCGCTCACTTGGCGTCCTCCTTGACAGTGTTCTTGCCGACGAACTCGTCGTAGGCGGCCTGGGTGAAGACCACGTCGTCAGCAACAAGCACGTCGTAGGTGTTCAGCTGATCTACGTAGATCACGTGAACATCGCTGAGGTTGCGCACGGACAGTGCAGCAACATCGTTGGCGCGCTCGATGACAACGAGCATGTTCTTGCGGTCGGTAAGTGAACGCAGCGCTTCGCGTGCAGCCTTGGTGGACGGCGTTTCGCCGGCTACCAGGGTTTCCAGCACGTGGATGCGGCCGTTGCGTGCCCGGTCAGAGAGAGCTCCGCGCAGTGCGGCGGCAATCATCTTCTTGGGGGTGCGCTGGCTGTAGTCGCGGGGCGTCGGTCCGTGGACAACGCCGCCACCGGTCATGTGAGGAGCACGGATGGAACCCTGACGGGCGCGGCCGGTGCCCTTCTGCTTGAACGGCTTGCGGCCTGCACCGGAAACTTCGGCGCGGGTCTTGGTCTTGTGCGTACCCTGGCGGGCAGCAGCAAGCTGGGCCACAACTACCTGGTGCAGCAGCGGAACGTTCGTCTGAACGTCGAAGATTGCTGCGGGGAATTCAACAGTTGCTTTGTTAGCCATGAGACTAAGCTCCCTTCACGGCGGTGCGTACGAGGACGACCTGGCCGCGGGCGCCGGGGACGGCACCCTTGATCAGCAGCAGCGACTTCTCGGTATCCACAGCGTGGACGGTGAGGTTCATCGTGGTGTGGCGGACGGCGCCCATGCGGCCGGCCATCCGGAGACCCTTGAAGACGCGGCCGGGGGTGGATGCGCCACCGATGGAGCCGGGCTTGCGGTGGTTCTTGTGGGCACCGTGGGAAGCGCCGACGCCGGAGAAGCCGTGACGCTTCATAACACCGGCGAAGCCCTTGCCCTTGGAGGTACCGACGACGTCGACCTTCTGGCCGGCTTCGAACATCTCAACGGAGAGTTCCTGGCCGAGCTCGTAGGTGTCAGCGTCAGCGGTGCGCAGCTCAACAACGTGGCGGCGCGGCGTGACGCCGGCCTTCTCGAAGTGGCCGGCCAGCGGCTTGGTGACCTTGCGGGGATCGATCTGGCCGTAGCCGATCTGAACAGCGGTGTAGCCGTCCTTGTCCGCATTGCGCAGCTGGGTGATGACGTTGGAATCAGCCTGAACCACGGTGACGGGGATGAGCTTGTTGTTCTCGTCCCAGACCTGGGTCATGCCCAGCTTGGTGCCCAGGAGGCCCTTAACCTGGCGGGTAAGTGAAGAAGACATAAGTATCTGCTCCCCCCTACAGCTTGATTTCGATGTTCACGTCTGCAGGCAGGTCAAGACGCATCAGCGAGTCAACGGCCTTAGGCGTGGGGTCAATGATGTCGATCAGACGCTTGTGCGTGCGCATTTCAAAGTGCTCGCGGCTGTCCTTGTACTTGTGCGGCGAACGGATAACGCAGTACACGTTCTTTTCCGTGGGCAGCGGCACGGGGCCTACTACCGTTGCGCCTGCACGCGTGACCGTCTCAACGATCTTCCGTGCTGATACGTCGATGACCTCGTGGTCATACGACTTCAGCCGGATGCGGATTTTTTGTCCCGCCATGGCGTCGTGCCTCTTTCTTCGAGTATTGCTCTCTGTACAGTTTTTGCCCCTGGCGGCCATGTCGGCCCCGGCGCTCCTCCAACAAGCTGAATCCGGAAGCTCCGGGTTCCTCAACCTGCCGAGGCTCCGACCCCCGCGCTCGGGCGTGTCGCAGATTCGAAACTGGCAACACCCGTTCAAGAATGGGGGCGGGTTATATATGGGCTTTTCTCCTGAAGGATCCGACCCTGCGCCAGGCATTATCCTGACCGGGACGCAATCTCATCACGCACACAGTGCCGATTTCCCGGCCTGCTTAAGCGCGTGCGGACACAAAAGCGCTTGAACAACTTCTCTAGTCTGCCAGAAGTACGCACAGAACGCGAATCAGCGTCCGGGAGCGGGATCTGGCAGCTAGCATATGGATTCGCCGCAAGCCGGAATAGCCCGATCCGTGGCGCGTCATTTTCTCCCAGTCTAGCCCAGCACGCTGCCGCGCTGAAATTCAACCGGTGCGGTTCCCCGCGGCTACGGTTCGTTCCTGTTGGCCCGGCGGATGCGCTTGGCCCGGTCAATCTCATGCGAGAAGTGCCTGCGGCCCCAGGCGAGTCCACCCACAACCGCTGCCGCAACGGCCAAAAAGATGAGAAGTTCCATTCACCGAGCCTATCGGAGCACGCTGTGTCCTGTCAGGCCCGGCCCAGTCCCCTGCCGGTGTCGGCGAATCAGGCGGGGAGGGAATGCGCCCCGAATGCAGCCCCCGTGCCCCGCGCTCTGTTCCGGGCCTACAGAGCAACTGGTAACGTCTGCCCCGGGGTGGCCGCCAGAGTAGGACAGCCGGTGGAAGGGCTTGGACGCCATGCATCTCTCGGTCCTGGGAACACAGCAGCGCATCTGTGGTGAAGCACAGGTGCCGAACTCCAAATACCACGCGCACCGAGCCTTGATCCTGGCCTCGCTGGCGCCGGGAACCAGCAGGATTACCGGACTTACGGATGCCCGCCACGTTCATTACACCGTGGCAATGCTCCGTTCACTCGGCACACGGATCGACGTAGACGGCGGCACCTACATAGTCCACGGGGGCCCTTACCGCCCGGCGCGGGACGAAGTGTCCGCCGGGAGCTCCGGGACCACCCTGTATTTTATGGTGGGCCTCGCCGCCCTGGGGTCCAGGGACGTCACCGTAACGGGGCAGAAATACTTCCAGCGCCGCCCCATCAACCCCTTGCTTCAGGCCCTGGCCCAGATGGGTCTCGACGTCGCATCCACCACAGGCTGTCCGCCCATCCGCGTGCGGGCACAGCGTCCCGCCGGCGGGGAGGTCCATATCGCCGGAACGCTTTCCCAGTGGATCTCGGGTCTGCTGCTGCTGGCGCCTTTCGCGCAGCGGCCAACCACCGTGGTGGTGGACGGAACCCTCAATGAACGCTCCTACGTCGAACTGACGGTGCAGATGATGCGCCGCTTCGGCCTGCGCGTTGATGTCCAGGACGACTGGCACCGGTTCGACATACCTCCCGGCCAGCAGGCCGTCCCTACAGACATCCGGATGCCTGAGGACGTAGGGTCTGCCGCCTTTGGCCTGGCCGCTGCGGCCCTTCATCCCGCTGACCTGCTGCTGCGCGGCCTGCACTCGGTCAGGGCCGAGGGGGCCGACCATCCCGAGGCGCATTTCCTGGACATCGCCGCCGCGATGGGCCTGCCAATGGCCTACGACGCCGCTGCAGACGGCGTGCGTGTCCGCCACGAGGGGCTGCACCTGGTTCCGGCCGACATCGACTGCCGTTCCGTGCCGGACATGCTGCCTGTGCTTTCGGCCATGGCGGCCTGCGCTGACGGAGAGAGCGTCCTGCGCAACGTGGACCATGTCCGGCTCAAGGAATCGGACCGGGTAGCCGCCATGGCACAGCTGGGTTCCATGGGCGCCGGAGTGCGGATGGCCGGCAGTGACCTGATCATCCGTGGCGCCCGGACGCTCACCGCGGCAGACCTCTCCTCCTTCAATGATCACCGGGTACTGATGTCCCTGGCCGTTGCAGCCTCCGGAGCGGTGGGCAGGAGCACCCTCAGCTACCCCAACGCCTACCGGATCTCTTATCCCGAGTTCCTGGAGGCGATGAACTCATTTGGCTTGAGCATGCAGGTGGTTCAGGGCCCGGTTCCCCGCAGGCCGGCACGCAATTCCGCGTACCGTTCCGCATCCCGCACCGCGCAGGGCACGGCACCTGCGCCGGATGAGGCAGCCCGGATACCTGCATCGGACTGGGTACACCGATGGGCCGCCGAGCGTCCTGACTCCACCGCGGTAGCGGACGGGCGGCCGCAGGACTCCGGTCACCTGACCTGGGCCCAGCTCGACGCCGGCGCTGACCGGGCGGCAGCGCTCCTGCAGGACCTTGGCGTCCGTACCGGAGACCGGGTGGCGTTCCAGCTGCCCAACTGGACCGATTTCGTCCTGCTTTGCACTGCGGTGCTGCGCATAGGAGCGGTGGCTGCACCCATCATGCCCATCTTCCGCGAGCGCGAAGTCGCCTTTGCGCTGCACCGGTCCCGGGCCGCCGTCGTCGTAGTCCCGGAGGAATTCCGCGGGCGGCACTATGCCCGCGAACTTGCCGGTATCCTCTCCACAGGAACCGGCACGGACCCGTGCTATGACCTGGCAGTGCGCCATGTCCTGGTTATCGGCGGTGCCGCTCCGGCCGTGCCGGCGGACCGCGGTATTGCCTGGCACGGGTGGGAACAGGAGCTGGCCGAGACCCGTGTGGACCGCGACCGGATCGATGCGGCCTCCCCCGCTGCGGATGCTTCGGCACAGCTGCTGTTCACGTCCGGAACCACCGGCGAGCCAAAAGCCGTGCTGCACCGGCATTCGACCCTTTCGCGGGCTGCCGCGTTGCAGGCCAGGCATCTGGGCCTGCATACCGGCGACGCGGTGTTCATTCCCTCCCCGCTGGCCCACCAGACCGGGTTCCTTTATGGAATGTGGCTTTCCTTTGTCCTGGGTGTTCCGCAGATCCTGCAGCCGGTTTGGGAACCGGTACGTGCACTGCACATGCTGCAGGGCTGGAAAGGAAGCTTTGTCCAGGCAGCTACTCCGTTCCTCACCGATCTGGTGAAGGCAGTGGAAGCGGGGGCCCCGGCACCGGCCAGCCTGCGGATCTTCGTCAACACCGGTGCAGCGGTTCCGCGGCACCTCGCGGAGCAGGCCACACGGGTGCTGGGGGCATGGGTCTGCGGTGCGTTCGGCACCACCGAGACGTGCCTGGGCGCGGTGTCTTCCCCCAGCGGGGACCCTGCCCTGGGGTGGGGAACCGACGGACAGCTGCTGCCCGGGGTGCAGGCGAGGATTGTCAGTGACGACGGGCAGCGCCTGCCCTCCGGCACCGAGGGGAACTTCGAGCTGCTCAGTCCCACCATGTTCGACGGTTACCTGGACCGCCCGGACCTGACCAAGGAAGCCTTCACGGAGGACGGCTGGTACCGGACCGGCGACCTCGCCACGCTGGACGATGCCGGCTACCTGCGCATCACCAGCCGGGTTCGGGACGTGATCAACCGCGGCGGCGAGAAGATACCCGTGGCCGAGATCGAGCAGCTGCTCTACCGGCATCCGCTCATTGACGACGTCGCGCTGGCGGCCATGCCGGATCCGCGGCTGGGCGAGCGTGCCTGTGCGTTTGTGGTTCCGGTACAGGGCGCCGCTCCCACGCTCCGCGAATTGACCCGTTATCTGGACGGCTGCCAGGTCTCCAAGCACTATTGGCCGGAGCATCTGGAATACCTGGAAGCCATTCCCAGGAATCCGGTGGGGAAGGTCCAGAAATACATTCTTCGGGACAGGGCGCGGCAATTGGCAGCAGGGGCCGCCCCGGCCCGCACAGACAGGAGCCAGGCGTGAAGACCAGCACGGTGAGAGCTGACGGGCGCGGGAGTTCAGTCCCCGAATCTGAGTACCAGGCGCTCCTTCGCCGGGTGACTGAGTGGGTAGAGGGACCCGGCGAGGCGTGGGCGGAGGAGATCGAGGCAACCGGCGAGGTCCCCGATGAACTTTGGAAACAGCTGCGCACTGAAGGTTTCCTCTCCCTCGCCGCTCCCCCTGAACTCGGAGGTGCCGGGCTGAGCTTCCTGCAGTGGATGGGTCTCATGGAGGTCTTTTCGCGCTCCCATGCTTCAGTGCGAATGATCGTCCATGTGCTCAACGGGACCTGGCGGGCTATGAACCCCTTCGCTGATCAAGCACAGCGGGAGAAGTACATTGTTCCTGCCGTCGCCGGAGAAATTGTGGTGGCATTCACCCTCACCGAACCCGCAAACGGCAGCGGCGCGGACATCACCTCCTCCGTTCGGCGCGACGGGGACACGTATTACCTCACCGGGTCCAAGCACCTGATCACCTTCGGGGTCCGCTGTGACTACTGGCTGCTCTTCGCCCGGCTGGAGGGCAGTACCGGCCGGGAAGGAACAGTCGCCCTCCTGGTTGACCGGAATACCCCCGGCGCCGAGGTGGAAGACACCTCCCGGACCATGGGTGTGCGCGGCACCGACCACGCTTCCCTGACGTTCACCAACGCGCCTGTTCCGGTAGCCAACCGGCTGGGCGCAGAAGGCGAAGGGCTGGCAGTCGCTTTGGGCGGCTTCCTGACCCCCAGCCGCATCTCGGTGGCCATGAGCTGTGTCGGCCTGGCCCAGCGTGCACAGCAGCTGGCGGTCGCCTATGCGGCGGAGCGTACCACCTTTGGCAAACCGCTCTCCTCCCGGCAGGCCATTGCCTTCAGCCTCGCAGAAAACGCGGCGGACATCGCGGCGGCCAGGGCCCTTACCCTCACGGCTGCCGCAGCCTGGCAGAATGCCGAAGCTGAGGCGCCTGTCCTGTCATCCATGGCCAAGCTCACCGCAGTGGACATGCTGGGCAGGGTCACGGACAAGGCCCTGCAGGTACACGGAGGCATAGGCTACTGGCAGTCCCAGCCCATTGAGCGGGTCTACCGCGACGCCCGCGCACAGCGCTTCGAAGAGGGCACCAACGAGATCCAGAAATCTGTGATCGCCAAGGCAATTCTCGGCGGAGCAGCAGGTTAGGGCAGGCCGTGTCGGCTGACCCGAGGCCGGGCGTACGGCAGTACCCCCATGCTTTCGCCCCCGGCAGCATTGGGTCCCTGGCGCTTCCGCACAGGATCGTCATGGGCAGCATGCACCTGAATTTCGAGGCCGATGCAGATGCCCTCGCTGCGTTCTACGCGGAGCGGGCTGCGGGCGGAGCCGGCCTGATTGTCACCGGAGGGGCTGCCGTAAACCGGGAAGGATCCGGGGGCCCCACCTACCTGGTGTGCGGGGAACCGGAGTACCTGCGTGCGGCTGAGGCTGTGCTTGGTGCGGTGCACGACGCCGGCGGGCGGGTTGCCCTTCAACTTTTCCATGCCGGACGCTACGCCTTTCCCGGGACCTACGGGCTGATGCCGGTGGCGCCTTCGGCACTGTGGTCCCGCTTCGCGAGGACCGTGCCCCGGGCTATGGACGAAGCGCAGATCCGGTACACATTGGAGGACTTCGCTGCGGCTGCCGCCCAGGCCCGGGAACTGGGTTTTGATGCGGTGGAAATCATGGGCTCGGAAGGCTATCTGATCAACCAGTTCGCTTCTCCCGCCGCCAACCAGCGCGACGACTCCTGGGGAGGCGATGCAATCCGGCGGCGGGCGTTTCCGCTGGCTGTCCTCGCGGCGGTGCGCGGCGCTGCCGGAACAGACTATCCCGTGATCTTCCGGATGTCCGGCGCAGACCTCGTGGCGGGTTCGGCTCCACCGCAGGAATACGCAGCACTGGCTGAGGCATTGGCCGCCGGCGGTGCAGCAGCACTGGCTATCGGCATCGGCTGGCACGAATCGAGGATCCCCACGGTCCAGTCGCTGGTGCCGCACGGCGGCTGGCTCGAGGTGGCTTCAAGGATCCGGGCGCATTTGCGCAGCCGCGGCCATTCGGTGCCCGTCATCGGTTCCAACCGGGTCAATTCTGTGGCCCAGGCCGATGCAGCGCTGGTAGCCGGAAGTGCAGATTTTGTGTCGATGGCCCGCCCTTTCCTGGCCGATCCCCGGATCGTGGCCAAGGCGTCGGCCGGCCGGGAAGACCTGGTGAACACCTGCATAGGGTGCAATGAGGCCTGCATCGACCGATCCCTCGGTACGGAGCCGGTTTCCTGCCTGGTCAACCCCCGTGCAGGACGGGAGACTGACTTCCCGCACGCGGTGCATCCGGCCCGTTCCTGCGGTGCTTCGGTGGCCGTGGTGGGTGCCGGACCCGCAGGGATCCAGGCGGCAGTTACGCTGGCGGCTGCCGGGCTGTCAGTCCGGCTCTTCGAAGCCGAATCGGAAATGGGCGGACAGTTCCGGCTCGCCCGAATCGTCCCCGGGAAGAGCGACTTTGCAGCGACCATCCGCTACTTTGCCGGCGAACTGCCGCGGCTGGGAGTACATGTCCATACCGGCGTACACGCAACAGCAGCAGATCTGTCCGGGTTCGATCACGTGGTGGACGCCACCGGGGTCCTGCCCCGCTCGGTGAGCCTGCCCGGGAGCGGGATTCCACTGCTGGACTACCGTGCAGCGTTCAAGGCCCCGGATGCCCTGCCGCGGCGGGTGGCCATTGTGGGCGGCGGCGGAATTGCCGTGGACCTGGCGCACCTGCTGGTGCAGCAAGCCGGTTCCGCGTCCCCCGGACCGGAATCCGAAGCCCAGGCTGCTGCCCGGTTCCGGCGTGAGCATCTGGCTCCCGGCCCGCCGCGTCCCGGCCGGAAAATCACTGTCCTGCGCCGCGGGCCGCGCATCGGCCAGGGCGTCGGACCTTCGACGCGGTGGGCAGCACTTCAGGCGCTGCGCAATGCCGGTGTTGAGCTGCGGACAGGAATTACCTACCGGGAGCTGATTCCTGACGGCCTGCTTATTGAAGGCCCGGACGGGCAGACCGAGCTGATTGCCGCAGACGCAGTGGTTGCCGCCGCAGGTCAGGTGGAGAACACCCGGCTGCAGACTGAACTCGCGGCCACCGGGATTCCCTGCACCGTGGTGGGCGGGGCAGCAGGCGCGGCGGGCCTCAACGCCGTCCGGGCGTTCCGGCAGGGACTGGAGGCCGGAACCGCCGTCGCAGCCGCGCTGGCCGGAAAGGGTCCGGACATGCAGAAGGGCCCCGCTGCCGGAGCAGCGGAGCCCTTCAAAGCTGAACCAAACGGTCCCGCGTCAGAACATCAAATTACTTGATGATCTTGGTGACACGGCCGGATCCAACGGTGCGGCCGCCTTCGCGGATAGCGAAGCCGAGGCCCTCTTCCATTGCGATCGGCTGGATCAGTTCAACGGTCATTTCGGTGTTGTCACCGGGCATAACCATTTCCGTACCCTCGGGCAGGGTGATGACACCCGTGACGTCGGTGGTGCGGAAGTAGAACTGCGGGCGGTAGTTCGAGTAGAACGGGTTGTGGCGGCCGCCTTCATCCTTGGACAGGATGTAGACGTTGGCCTCGAAGTCGGTGTGCGGGGTGATGGAACCCGGCTTGACGACAACCTGGCCGCGCTCTACGTCTTCGCGCTTGATGCCGCGGAGCAGCAGGCCACAGTTCTCGCCGGCCCATGCTTCGTCGAGCTGCTTGTGGAACATCTCGATACCGGTAACCGTGGTCTTCTGGACCGGGCGGATGCCGACGATCTCGACCTCGGAGTTGATAGCGAGGGTACCGCGCTCGGCGCGGCCCGTCACAACGGTGCCACGGCCGGTGATGGTGAAGACGTCCTCGATCGGCATCAGGAACGGCTTGTCCTTGTCGCGAACGGGGTCCGGAACGTTGTTGTCAACGGCTTCCATGAGTTCTTCGACGGACGCAACCCACTTGGGGTCGCCTTCCAGTGCCTTCAGGCCGGAAACGCGGACGACGGGAGCGTTGTCACCGTCGAACTCCTGGGAGCTCAGCAGTTCGCGAACTTCCATTTCCACGAGGTCGAGGAGTTCCTCGTCCTCAACCATGTCGGACTTGTTCAGCGCGACCAGCAGGTAGGGAACACCAACCTGGCGGGCGAGCAGAACGTGCTCGCGGGTCTGAGCCATCGGGCCGTCAGTGGCGGCAACCACGAGGATTGCACCGTCCATCTGAGCAGCGCCGGTGATCATGTTCTTGATGTAGTCAGCGTGGCCCGGGGCGTCAACGTGTGCGTAGTGACGCTTCTCGGTCTGGTACTCAATGTGCGAGATGTTGATGGTGATACCGCGCTGGCGCTCTTCCGGCGCGGAGTCAATAGCAGCGAAGTCGCGCTGCTCGTTCAGGTCAGGGTACTTGTCAGCAAGCACCTTCGAAATGGCAGCGGTCAACGTGGTCTTTCCATGGTCAACGTGACCAATGGTGCCGATGTTGACGTGCGGCTTAGTCCGCTCGAACTTTGCCTTCGCCACGGGTTCCTCCTAGAAAGGTTAGAAGACTCAATCACCAGCCGCGCTTCTCGCAACTGATCCGATACAAGTCTACTTGGGGCTGTTTATTTGATGAAATTGCCTTGTGCCGCGGTTCCCGCAGGTCCCGCTCAGTCTGGCCATGCGGCCCGTCCGTCCGGGTCTCCCCTCAGGACGGGCCGCACACGGCCGGCGTTCCGTTTTACCGGAACGCCGGCGGGGTTTTACTCGCCGCGCGTCTTCTGGATGATCTCGTCGGCTACTGCCTTCGGGACCTCTGCGTAGCTGTTGAACTGCATCGAGTAAACGGCGCGGCCCTGGGTCTTGGACCGCAGGTCGCCGATGTACCCGAACATGCCGGACAGCGGAACGAGGGCGCGAACGACCTTCACGCCGCTGGCGTCTTCCATCGACTGCATCTGCCCGCGGCGCGAGTTGATGTCACCGATGACTTCACCCATGTATTCCTCAGGGGTGCGGACTTCGACATCCATGACCGGTTCGAGCAGAACCGGGCTGGCCATCCGTGCAGCTTCCTTGAAAGCCTGGCGGCCGGCGATCTTGAACGCCATTTCCGAGGAGTCGACGTCGTGGTAAGCGCCGTCGATCAGCGTGGCCTTGATGCCGACTACCGGGTAGCCGGCAAGAATGCCGTCGTTGAGTGCGCTCTGGATACCCTGGTCAACGCTGGGGATGTACTCGCGCGGAACACGGCCACCGGTGACCTTGTTGTCGAACTCGTACAGAGCGCCTTCTGAGGTGTCCAGCGGCTCGATCGCGATCTGGACCTTTGCGAACTGGCCCGAACCACCGGTCTGCTTCTTGTGCGTGTAGTCGTACTTCTCGACTGCACGGCGGATGGTTTCGCGGTAAGCAACCTGGGGCTTGCCCACATTGGCTTCAACCTTGAATTCGCGGCGCATGCGGTCCACGAGGATATCCAGGTGGAGCTCGCCCATGCCGGCGATGATGGTCTGGCCGGTGTCTTCGTCGAGGGAGACCTGGAAGGTCGGATCCTCTTCGGAGAGCTTCTGGATAGCCGTGGAGAGCTTCTCCTGGTCACCCTTGGTCTTCGGCTCGATGGCCACGGAGATGACGGGCTCCGGGAAGCTCATCGATTCCAGCACGATCGGGTTCTGGATGTCGCACAGGGTATCGCCCGTGGTCGTGTCCTTCAGGCCGATCGCAGCGTAGATGTGACCCGTGGTGATCTCTTCGACCGGGTTTTCCTTGTTGGCGTGCATCTGGAAGAGCTTTCCGATGCGCTCCTTCTTCTGCTTGGTCGAGTTCATGACCTGAGCACCGGAAGCAGCCTTGCCGGAGTAAACGCGGATGTAGGTCAGACGGCCGAAGAACGGGTGCGTCACAACCTTGAAGGCCAGGGCCGAGAACGGAGCGTCGGCGTCAGCAGCGCGCTCGAGTTCAACCTCTTCGTCACGGATGTCGTGGCCCTTGATGTTCGGCACATCAAGCGGGCTCGGCAGGTAGGCAACGACGGCGTCAAGCATTGGCTGAACGCCGCGGTTCTTGAATGCGGAACCGCACAGAACCGGGTAGATCTCGGAGTTGACGGTCATCTTGCGGATGCCGGCCTTCAGTTCCTCCAGGGTGAGTTCTTCACCTTCGAGGTACTTCTCCATGAGTTCTTCGCTGGCCTCGGCAACGGTTTCCACGAGCTTCGCGCGGTACTCTTCGGCCTTTTCCTGCAGGTCTGCGGGGATCGGCTCAACTTCGTACTTGGCGCCCATGGTCACGTCACCCTTGGCGTCGCCGCGCCAGGTGAGTGCACGCATTTCGAGGAGGTCAACGACGCCCTCGAATTCGCTCTCGGCACCGATCGGCAGCTGGAGAACCAGCGGCTTGGCACCCAGGCGGTTGATGATGGTGTCGACGGTGAAGTAGAAGTCAGCGCCCAGCTTGTCCATCTTGTTGACGAAGCAGATACGCGGGACGTTGTACTTGTCAGCCTGGCGCCAGACAGTCTCGGACTGCGGCTCCACGCCTTCCTTGCCGTCGAAGACAGCGACGGCGCCGTCAAGCACGCGCAGGGACCGCTCAACCTCGACAGTGAAGTCAACGTGACCCGGCGTGTCGATGATGTTGATCTGGTTGTTGTCCCAGTAGCACGTGGTAGCTGCGGAGGTAATGGTGATACCCCGCTCCTGCTCCTGTGCCATCCAGTCCATGGTCGAAGCGCCGTCGTGCGTTTCGCCAATCTTGTGGTTGACACCGGTGTAGAACAGGATGCGCTCGGTGGTGGTGGTCTTGCCGGCATCGATGTGCGCCATGATGCCGATATTGCGGACCTTGTTGAGGTCGGTAAGCACGTCCAGTGCCACGGTTACTCCCTAGTTTTGGTTCTGGCCCCGCCGGTCACCTATTCGGCCTGCGGCCCTGAGGCCCGCCGGAGCGGGCCGCAGGGCCTTGGGCTGAAGAGATGTACGTGGTGCTTATTACCAGCGGTAGTGGGCGAAGGCCTTGTTGGACTCGGCCATCTTGTGGGTGTCTTCGCGACGCTTCACAGCAGCACCAAGACCGTTCGAGGCGTCCAGGATCTCGTTGCGCAGACGCTCGGTCATCGTCTTCTCGCGGCGGGCCTTGGAGTAGCCAACCAGCCAGCGGAGAGCCAGGGCGGTTGCGCGGCCCGGCTTAACCTCAACCGGAACCTGGTAGGTGGCGCCGCCGACGCGGCGGGACTTAACCTCAAGGCTCGGCTTGATGTTGTCCATGGCCTTCTTCAGGGCTGCAACCGGATCCTGTCCGGTCTTCTCCTGAGCACCGGCAAGTGCGCCGTAAACGATGCGCTCTGCGGTGGACTTCTTGCCGTCGATGAGGACCTTGTTGATCAGCTGCGTGACCAGCGGGGAGCCGTAGACGGGATCGACTGCGAGCGGCCGCTTGGGGGCCGGACCCTTGCGGGGCATATTACTTCTTCTCCATCTTCGCGCCGTAGCGGCTGCGAGCCTGCTTGCGGTTCTTGACACCCTGGGTGTCCAGTGCGCCGCGAACGATCTTGTAACGGACACCGGGCAGGTCCTTCACACGACCACCGCGAACCAGCACGATGGAGTGTTCCTGCAGGTTGTGACCCACACCGGGGATGTAGGCAGTAACTTCGACGCCGCCGTTGAGGCGGACACGGGCTACCTTGCGCAGAGCCGAGTTCGGCTTCTTCGGGGTGGTGGTGTAAACACGGGTGCACACACCACGGCGCATCGGGCTGCCCTTAAGGGCAGGAGCCTTGGTCTTGGAGACCTTGGGTGAGCGGCCCTTGCGGACCAGCTGCTGAATCGTAGGCACTTATCAGTTCTCCGTTTTATCTCGAGAAAAATTCTCTGGTTGCGCTTGCCCGGTCCGCTTGGTGCGGGTCCCGGAGCGAGGCTTTTCAAAGTTGTTGCCGCAGTGCCCCCGAGACGTTCCGTGAACCGAAGCGACCGTAGGCGTGCAAAAGTGTGGCATTCGTTGCACAAGAACCCTGCAACCCGGAAACAGGCCCCCACCCGCGCCCCGGAGACGGAATCCCGGGAAACATGCGAGCGGCCTTCATCCACTGCCACACAAACAATTATTAACAGTCTAGCAGACTTCCCGGCGGGCTTTCAGCCGGGGCTGCCTGCGCACCCGGAGTCAGCTCCGGGCTGCCAGCGCCTGGGTAATTTTCCGGGACGCTTCCTGCAGCTGGGGCAGCACCTGTGCCGCCGCCTCCTCCAGTGTAGGCCCGTCCAGGCCCAGGGTCGCCTGCATGGAAGTATTCAGCGCTGCGATCACTTCCCCGCCGGGACTGAAGATGGGAACGGCCACTGACCGCAGTCCCCGCTCCAGCTCCTGGTCCACCACTGCCCAGCCCTGCCGGCGCACCCGCTCCACTTCCATGCGCAGCGCCGCTTCGTCGGTGATGGTCCGTTCGGTCAGGGGCACCAGTTCAACCTCGGAAAGGTACGCGTCCAGCCGTGCCTGATCCAGTCCCGCCAGCAGCACCCGCCCCATGGAAGTGGCATAGGCAGGAAAGCGGGTTCCCACCGTGATCCCCACCGTCATCAGCCGCCGGGTGTGGATCCTGGCCACGTAGACAATTTCGTTGCCGTCCAGGATGGAGGCCGACGTCGATTCGTGGATTTCGCGGGACAGGTCCTCCAGCAGCGGCTGGGCCAGCTGCGGCAGGGACTGCCCCGCCAGGTAGGAGTAACCAAGCTGCAGGACCAGCGCGGTGAGTTCAAAGCTGCGGCCGTCGGTGCGCACATAGCCCAGTTCAACCAGGGTCAGCAGGAAACGGCGGGCCGTGGCCCGGGTGAGGCCGGTGCGGCGGGAGACGTCGCTGAGGGTCATCTGTACGTGCTCGGCGTCGAACGCCCGGATCACGGACAGGCCGCGGGCCAGTGACTGGACAAACTGGTCACTGGCCGCGATCGTTTCGCTCATGTCTCCCCCGCTGTTGTTCTTAGTCGGTGCCGGCGGACGGCCCGATCAGGGGCACATCCATCTTCGCGGCAAGCTCCTCGAAGCTGATTCCGTAGGTCTCGCGTACGTGGACGCCGTCCTCCTTGATGAGGAACACCGCTTCATTAGTGTAGACGCGGGTGACGCAGCCAACGCCGGTCAGCGGGTAGGAGCACTCGGCAACCAGCTTGCTGACGCCCTCGCGGGTGAACAGGGACATCATTACGTAGACATCCTTGGCGCCGGTTGCCAGGTCCATTGCCCCGCCCACGGCGGGGATAGCGTCGGGTGCGCCGGTGTGCCAGTTGGCCAGGTCTCCGGTGGCGGAGACCTGGAACGCGCCCAGGACGCAGACGTCCAGGTGCCCGCCGCGCATAATGGCGAAGGAGTCTGCGTGGTGGAAGTAAGAGGCTCCGGGCAGTTCGGTCACCGGAATCTTGCCGGCGTTGATCAGGTCGCCGTCGATCTCCTCACCCTGTGCTTCGGGGCCCATGCCCAGCATGCCGTTCTCGGTGTGCAGGGTCACCTGCTGCTCAGGCTTGAGGTAATTCGAGACGAGGGTCGGCTGCCCGATGCCCAGGTTCACGAAGGAACCGGGCGCGATGTCCTTCGCCACCAGTTCGGCCAGTGCGTTGCGGTCCAGTTTTTCGCTCACGGTGGTGTTCACTGCCTTCTCGCTCATGCTGCTGCCGGTTCCTTCTCGCGGGTTACCGGAACCAGGGTGTTGACGTAGATTCCCGGGGTTACGACGATTTCCGGATCGATCTGCCCTGCCTCAACGATTTCCCGTACCTGGACAATGGCGTTCTTTGCCGCGGCGGCCATGATCGGGCCGAAGTTACGGGCGGTCTTGCGGTAGACCAGGTTGCCGGCGCGGTCGGCCTTCAGCGCCTTCACCAGGGCGAAGTCCGCGTGGAGCGGGGTTTCGAAGACGTAGCCACGTCCGTCGATCATCCGGGTTTCCTTACCTTCGGCCAGCGGGGTGCCGTAGGCGGTGGGCGTGAAGAATCCGCCGATTCCGGCACCGGCGGCACGGATCCGCTCGGCGAGGTTGCCCTGTGGCACCAGTTCGAGTTCGATTTCCCCGGCCCGGAACTTCGCATCGAAAATCTGCGAGTCTGACTGGCGGGGGAAGGAGCAGATGATCTTCCGAACCCGGCCGGCGCCGATCAGCGCAGCGAGGCCTTCTTCACCGTTGCCGGCGTTGTTGTTGACGACCGTCAGGTCCTTGGCGCCCTGGCGGAGCAGCGCCTCGATCAGTTCGACCGGCTGCCCGGCCTTGCCGAAACCGCCGATCATCACGGTGGCGCCGTCGTGGATTGGTGCGACGGCTTCGTCGACGTCCTGCAGAATGTTCAGCACGGTTCTCCTAGGAGCTAGGCTTTGGTGTTTTCGAGTACGACGGCGAGTCCCTGCCCGACGCCGATGCAGATGGCGGCTACACCCCAGCGTTCGCCGGTGGCCTCCAGCCTGCGGGCCAGTGTGCCCAGGATACGGGTGCCGGAGGCGCCCAGCGGGTGGCCGATGGAGACGGCGCCACCCCAGGCGTTGACGAGTGCGGGGTCGATGTCCCAGGCGTCCAGGCATGCCAGGGACTGTGCTGCGAAGGCTTCGTTGAGTTCAACGGCTCCCACATCGCCCCAGGAAATGCCGGCACGCTTCAGCGCGGTGTTTGCCGCCTCGACCGGGGCGTAGCCAAAGAACTGCGGCTCATTGGCCGCAGCGCCGCGTCCGGCTATGCGGGCCAGCGGCTCCAGGCCCAGGATCCCGGCTGCGGCTTCGCTGCCCAGCCAGGCGGCGGAGGCGCCGTCATTCAGCGGCGAAGCATTGCCTGCCGTGACGGTACCTCCGGCCGGGGTGTCTGACACCGGACGGAAGACAGTCTTCAGGGTGGCCAGCTTTTCGACGCTGGATCCGGCGCGGATGCTCTCATCCCGCTGCAGGTCAACGCCGTCGACGGCGACGGTCAGGTTCTCGTAGCGGCCTTCGTCCCAGGCGCGGGCTGCCTGCTCATGGGACTTGGCAGCGAACTCGTCCTGGCGTTCGCGGGTGATGCCGCACTTCTCGCGCAGCTGTTCGGTGGCTTCTCCGAGGGAGACTGTCCATTCCTTGGGCATGCGGGGGTTGACCAGCCGCCAGCCCAGGGTGGTGGAGGCCAGCGTCTGGTCCCCCGCCGGGTACGGCTTCTCATTTTTGGGCAGGACCCAGGGTGCACGGCTCATGGACTCCACGCCGCCCACCAGCATCAGGTCCGCTTCGCCGGTGTTGATCTGGCGGGAAGCCATCATGGCCGCGTCGAGGGAAGAACCGCAGAGGCGGTTAACCGTGGTGCCGGGAACTGAAACCGGCAGGGATGCCAGCAGCGAGGCCATGCGGGCGACGTTGCGGTTTTCCTCACCTGCGCCGTTGGCGTTGCCGAAGATGACTTCGTCAACGCGGGCCGGATCAAGTTCAGGTGCCCGGGCAACCGATGCCCGGATCACCTGCGCGGCAAGATCGTCGGGACGGACGCCCGCGAGGGCTCCGCCGAATCGTCCGAACGGGGTCCGGACGGCGTCGTAGATGTAGGCCTGGTTCACCGGGGCTCCTTTGGCTGGTTGCTGTACCCGTGTCTGCGGACAGGAGCCGCCTGACGGCCCCCATCGTGTTCAATCAGCGAACACACGTACAAGATGCGAATTTATCCGAGAATGGCAATTTCTGCCAGCCTCAGTTTTCTGCAGCGTCCAGTTCTGCGAAGACGTTCTGGGCTACCTTGAACGCAGAGTTGGCCGAGGGGACGCTGCAGTAAATGGCGGACTGCAGCAGGATTTCCTTGATCTCGTCCCGGGTCAGCCCGTTGCGCAGCGCTGCGCGCACGTGCATCGCCAGCTCTTCGAGGTGGCCGTGGGAGATGAGTGCGGTGAGGGTCACGGCACTGCGCATCTTCCGGTCCAGCCCGGGGCGGGTCCAGATGGTTCCCCAGGCATAGCGGGTGATCATGTCCTGGAAGTCAGCCGTGAAACTGTCCTTCGCTGCATTGGCGCGGTCCACGTGGGCATCGCCCAGGACCTCGCGGCGCACCGCCATGCCCTCGTCGTAGATTTCCTGCTGGGTCTTGGCGCTGGACTCTTCAATCACGGTGATGCCTGTTCTCTGGACTTTCGGGTATTTCAGGGGATGTGGCTGCGGTGGTGCGGGCTACTCTGCCGCGCGGAAAAAGCTGCCAAGCAGTTCGGCGGCAACGGCGGGCTGCTCCGCCGGCACCAGATGGGCGGCATCAGGCACGACGGCGCAGCGGCCGTTCTGCACGCCGTCAGCGATCAGCTCGGCGAAGGATGCCGGTGTCACCACGTCTTCGGCGCCGGCAACAGCCAGGACCGGCACCTCGATCTCCGCAAGCCTGCTGCGGACATCGAATCCTGCCAGGGCTTGGCAGCAGAAGGCGTAGGAGAAGCGGTCTGCGTCCTGCAGGGAGTGAAGCAGTGCCGCGGATGCGCCCTTCTCGCGTTCAATGAAGCCTGCGGCGAACCAGCGCTGGGCCGAGCCGATAAGCACCGCCGGTGTGCCCTGGTTCCGGACGGTTTCCGCCCGGGTTTCCCAGCCTTCAGCGTCGCCGATCTTGGCGCCGGAGCAGAGAATGGCAAGGGACGTGAAGGTCTTGGGGAAGTCCAGCCCCAGCTGCAGGCCAACCGCTCCGCCCAGTGAGACGCCCGCATAGTGCACGTCCTGCCGGGAGGAAATGTCCCCTGCGGCAAGGGCGTCCTGAACCAGCTGATGGACGGCGGCTGCCAGTTCTTCAATGGAGAAGGGCTCAGCAGCGGCCGGGCTGTTGCCATGGCCGGGCAGGTCCCAGGCAAGAACGGTGAAACCGTCCAGGAGTGCCGCCGTGCTGGCCCACAGGGCGGTGCCGGAGGTACCCAGGGAAGGCCCTGCGATCAGCACGGGGGCCTCGGGGCCGGCGTTGGAGAGCAGGGTGGCTTTGATCTGCGGGACGCTCACGCGTTGTTCCTTCCGGGGTAGGCCGAGATGATTCTCTCGATCAGTTCGGCAGACTGGCCGATGTAGTTTGCCGGGTTGAGCAGGTCTGCGATTTCGCCGTCGCTGAGGACCGGGGCTTCTGCGCGCAGAAGGGCGGCGAAGTCCTCTCCCGCCAGTGAACGCGCGACGAGTTCCTGGACCCTCTTCTTTCCCTGGCCGGGAGTGCCGTCGTCCAGGAGCGGGGCCACGCGTGCCATGACCTTCTCGCTGACCACCAGCGGGCCGGCAGCGGCAAGGTTCCGGGCAACGGCCTCGGTGTTGACGTGCAGTCCGCCGGCGAGCTCAGCGAGCTTGGCGGCCGCTCCCCCGGCGAGCCGCAGCAGCTGGCGCAGGGCCTGCCACTCAACGTGCCAGGATCCGCCGGGACGTTCGTCGTCTGCCGCGCCTGCAGCGGCCTGCAGCATGGCGGTGTAACCCGGTGCGGCCAGGGACGCACTGCGGATCAGTACGGAGAGGACGGGGTTCTGCTTCTGGGGCATGGCAGAGGATCCGCCGCGGCCGGCTTCCCGCGGTTCGCTCACCTCGCCGATTTCCGGCCGGCCGAGCAGCAGCACATCGTTGGAGATCTTTCCGGCGGCAGCCAGCAGGTCCGCCAGTGCGCTGCCGAGGGCAGTGACCGGAAGCCGGTTGGTCTGCCAGGGCGCTGTGGGAACGGCCAGTCCGAGACGTGCGGCGAGGGCTGCGGAGAGCTCCAGCGGCGTTGCGGTTGATCCTTCAGCGGCGGTGGTGAGCGCGGCCATGGTTCCGGAGGCTCCGCCCCACTGCAGGGGCAGGGCAGCGGCAACGGCTTCCAGGGCGGCAGTGGCCTGGCCGATTCCGTGCAGCCACTGGGCTGCCTTCAGTCCGAAGGTGGAGGGCAGCGAATGCTGTGTGAGGGTGCGTGCCACGCTCAGGGTATGCGCGTGCCGGCGGGCGAGGTCTGCGAGGGCAGCCTGGGCCCGGAAGGCGTCCGCCAGGATGATCTCCAGTGCGCGGGCAGACATCAGCATCAGCGCGGAGTCCAGGATGTCCTGGCTGGTGGCAGCTTTGTGGATGGGACCTACCGCAGCCGGGGCCTCTTTCCGGACGATCGCCCGCAGGTCCGCCAGCAGTGGGATGACGGGGTTTCCGCCGCCCTGCGCCCGGGCTGCCAGGTCCGCAATGTCGTAGCGGTCAGCCTGGCAGGCCGGGGCAACGGCGTCGGGAACGCCCTCCTTGATCAGCCCCGCGGAAGCGAGCACACGCAGCCACTCGAGTTCGACGTCGAGCATCGCCTGCAGCAGTGCCCAGTCCGAGGTCAGTGCAGCGGCGCGGGTGCCGGCCCATGCCGGCGACAAAAGTCCGTAGTCGGCAGTTTCCGCAGAGGCCAAGGGATTACGCTCCCGGGTAGGACAGGAAGACGGTCTCGTCTTCGCCCTGCAGCTTGATGTCCCAGCGCAGTCCGCCGTCTGCCTCACGGGTGGCGATCAGGGTGCGGCGGCGGTCTTCCGGCAGCGAGGAGAGCAGCGGATCCTTGGCCAGGGCTTCCTGGTCCTCCGGCAGGTACATCCGGGTGTGGAGTTTGTTCAGCAGGCCGCGGGCAAAGATCACCACCGAAATGAACCGTGCGGCGCCCTCTTCGGTGGGACCCGGGTTGACGGTGGTGAAGGTGTAGTTGCCGGTGTTGTCCACCGGCACCCGTCCCCAGCCGGTGAAGGTGTAGCCGTCCCGGACCAGCGAGCCGGTCTTCTGCGGGATATTGCCTTCAGCGTCGGCCTGCCAGATTTCAAGCAGGGCATCGGGGATCGGGGCCCCGGCGCCGTCGCGCACGGTGCCCTGCAGCCGGATAGCTCCGGGCAGTCCCGGGGCGAGCAGCTCTCCGCCCTTTTCGAAAGGAAGCGCGTAGCCGTAGAAGGGGCCGATGGTCTGGCCGGGAGTGGCCGTGAGTTTCTCGGTCATTACTCTGCGTCCTCTTCTTCCATCCAGGTGCGGTTGCTTCCGGTCAGCACGATGTCCCAGTTGTAGCCGGTGGCCCACTCGTGCGAAGTGATGCTGTGATCGTAGGTGGCGACGAGCCGGTCGCGCGCCTTCTGGTCCGTGATGGACTGGTAAATCGGATCCAGGGCGAACAGCGGGTCACCCGGGAAGTACATCTGGGTGATCATCCGCTGGGTGAAGTCCGTGCCGAAGAGGGAGAAGTGGATGTGCGCCGGACGCCAGGCGTTGAAGTGGTTCTTCCACGGGTAGGGTCCGGGCTTGATGGTGAGGAACTCGTAGGAGCCGTCCTCACCGGTGATGGCACGGCCGACGCCGGTGAAGTTCGGGTCGATGGGGGCCGGGTGCTGGTCCCGCTTGTGGATGTAGCGTCCGGCGGAGTTTGCCTGCCAGACCTCGATCAGCTGGTTGCGGACCGGACGTCCGTCACCGTCGAGCACCCGTCCGCGCACGATGATCCGCTCACCCAGGGGTTCACCGTTGTGCTGGATGGTCAGGTTCGCTTCCAGGGGATGCACATCCTGGTGTCCGAACGCCGGGGACCACAGTTCGATGGTCTCAGGATCGGTGTGGTGCAGGTTCTTTGTCGGGTGGCGCAGCAGCGAGCTTCGGTAGGGCCGGAAATCCACGCGCGGCTGGGTTTCCTCCGGCGCACCTTCCTCAACGCCCTTGCGGTACGCTTCGTGGATTGTCCGGATCTCCTCGGAGATCTGGTCCTGCGAAGCCTCGGCGGCGTCGAGACGCTCAGCCACATGGCCGTCCGCGGACAGGTCTTCCGCGAGGGCGGAACCGTTGTCCGTGTCCATGGTGTTCTTGTCCATGGTCCTTCTTCCTGTCAGGGCAGGACGCCTCGCTGCGTCCCGCGATGGGTAGGCTTCCCGTGGATGGAAACCACAGTACACCCGTGTTCACTCTTAGTACAGATGTTCACTATGTGAACGAAACTATGAAGTTAATGCTCCGGCCATCCGGTGTAAGCCTCCGCCAGGTAGGCCTGGCCATGGCGGGAGGAGACGACGCCGTTGAGCTCACCCAGCGCGCGCTTGCGCTCGAAGTCCGTTGCGTCCGGGCGCGTGTGCAGCATCGACGTCATCCAGTAGGAGAAGTTCTGGGCGCGCCACACCCGCTTAAGTGCCTTCTCGCTGTAGCCGTCCAGCAGGTCTGCCGACTTGGTGGCGTAGAAGGAATCGATCGCCTCGAACAGCACCTTTACATCCGCAAGCGCCAGGTTCAGGCCCTTGGCACCGGTGGGAGGCACGGTGTGCCCGGCGTCGCCGGCAAGGAACATATTCCCGTAGCGCAGCGGCTCGCACACGTAGGAACGGAACTTGAGCACGGTCTTTTCAAAGATCGGACCGCGCTTGAGCTGGAAGCCGTCCGGTCCGTCGACGCGGCGCTGCAGTTCGTTCCAGATCTGCTCGTCGCTCCAGGCATCGGCGTCTTCGTTGGGGTCCGACTGGAAGTACATGCGCTGCACATTGTCATTGCGCTGGCTGATCAGGGCGAAGCCATGCTCGGAGTTGGCGTAGATCAGTTCGGGTGCGCTGGGCGGGGCTTCGGTGAGGATACCGAACCACGCGAAAGGATACTCGATGAAGTTGTCGGTGCGCAGTTCCTTGGGGATCGAGCGCTTGCAGATGCCCTGGGATCCATCAGCACCCACCAGGATGTCGCAGTGGATCTCGAAGTCGCTGCCCTCGGCATCGGTGAAACGAATCTTGGGGACATCGGTGGTCTGGTCCAGGACTTCGGTGTTGGAGACGGCGTAGCGGACATCACCGTTGTCGCGTGCGCGGGCTGCGGCAAGGTCAACGAAGACTTCGTTCTGCGGGTAGAGCCAGACGGACTCCCCTACCAGGTCCTCAAAATCGATCCGGTGGCTCTCCCCGCCGAACCGCAGGTCAATGCCGTCGTGCTTGTACCCGTCCGTGAGTACGCGGTCGCTGACGCCGCCCTCGGTGAGCATGCGGACACTGCCGTGCTCCAGGATGCCTGCTCGGTGCGTGGTGCGGATCGTTTCGTGATCACGCTTTTCCACGACGATGCTTTCGATACCGGACTGCGCCAGCATGTGGGAGAGCATCAGTCCTGCAGGACCACCTCCGACAATGCCGACTTTGGTCTTCAAGACAGTGCGGGCTGCAGCCAATGCAGGACTCCTTCGGGACAGGCGGGAAGAACGGGGCGGAACACCCCTTCTCAGTGTGAGGACCGGCACATGCCTCCCGCGAGCCCATTCCCATTCAATGGAAATCTTCCCCAATCGAGATTACAGAATCTGTCCGTTTGAACGCTCATAAGAGCTTTTTCTGTCATCTCGATGGACGGGGTCAGTCCCCCGCCGCTGCACCGCTGCCGTGGCGGGGCCCTGCTTCGGCTGAGTCGGTTCCGAGTCCCCGCGAGATTCCGCGGGCAGCCGTCATCAATGCCGGCACTGTGGCCGCGGTGTTCTCCCGGCCGCGCGGCACCACCACACCCAGCGCCGCCACGGCGGAGCCGTGCGGCCCGAACACCGGCACTGCAATCCCGGTGGTGTCAGGGTCGACGACGCCCGGCAGGGTGGCGCAGCCTTCCCGCCGGATCTCCGCCCACTGGGCGCGCAGGGTTTTGGCATCCGGGAACGGCGGCGGCTCGGCGCGGTGCCGGGAAAGGAATGCTTCCTGGACGTGCTTCGGCGAATGGGCCATCAGCACCATCCCCGAGGAGGAGATATGCAGGGGAAGCCGGCCGGCTACCTTGGCGAAATTGGACACGGAGCCCCGGCTGGAGAGCCGTTCGATAAAGAGGACCTCGTCTTCCTGCAGCACCGAGAGCTGAGTGTGCTGCCGGATAACTGCCTGGATGTCTTCCATGAAAGGCATCGCCACCTGGCGCAGGTCCAGCGCCGAGGAGCTGCGGCTGGCGAGTTCCCACAGCCGCAGGCCCAGGCGAAGCTCGCCGCTGTCCGCGCGCTGCAGCAGTCCCAGCGAAACAAGCTCGCCGGCGAGCCGATGCGCCGTGGACAGCGGCAGTCCGGCTCTGCGCGCCAGGGTGGCAACCGGCATGGCAGGGCGTTCGGCGTCGAAAGCTGAAATCATCCGGACGATCCGTTCCGCCATTGAATCGCCGGAGGGGGAATTGGCCATATATGTACTTTGGCATACGGCAGCGTCCCGCTCTTGATACTCATGTCGCCGAGGCGGCGGAACCGTCTCCGCGGGAAGGTCTTAACGCGGGAAGGACCCCGCCGAGCGGCGGGGTCCTTCCTTGTCGCTTCGGTGCTCTGCTCCGCTTAGCGGAACTCGCTGCCCATGTCGTAGTCATCCAGCGGGATGGCGTGGAACTCAGGGCTCAGGCCACCGTCAACTCCGGCGTAGTCGAAGTCGCTGAAGGCGCTCGGGCCGGTGAAGAGATTGGCCTTTGCTTCCTCAGTCGGCTCAACCGTGACCTCGGTGTAACGGGGCAGGCCCGTTCCGGCCGGGATCAGCTTACCGATGATGACGTTTTCCTTCAGGCCGAGCAGCGGATCGCTCTTGCCTTCCATGGCCGCCTGCGTCAGGACGCGGGTGGTTTCCTGGAAGGAAGCAGCGGAGAGCCAGGACTCGGTCGCCAGGGATGCCTTGGTGATACCCATCAGTTCCGGACGGCCAGCGGCCGGACGGCGTCCTTCGGAAACCACGCGGCGGTTCTCGCTCTCGAACCGGCGGCGCTCGGCCAGCTCGCCCGGGAGCAGGTCGGAATCGCCGGATTCAATCACGGTCACGCGGCGCAGCATCTGGCGGACGATGACTTCCACGTGCTTGTCGTGGATGCCTACACCCTGGCTGCGGTACACGCGCTGGACTTCGTCCACCAGGAACTCCTGTGCCTTGCGCGGGCCGAGGATACGGAGGATCTGCTTGGGATCCACTGCACCTGCAACCAGCTGCTGGCCAACCGAAACGTGGTCGCCGTCGGCAACCAGCAGGCGGGCACGGCGCAGAACCGGGTACGCGATTTCCTCGGAGCCGTCATCGGGAGTGACAACCAGACGCATCTGGCGGTCGGTCTCTTCGATGGTGACCCGGCCGGCCGTCTCGGAGATCGGAGCAACGCCCTTGGGGGTACGTGCTTCGAAGAGCTCCTGGATACGGGGCAGACCCTGGGTGATATCTTCCGCCGAGGCAACACCACCGGTGTGGAAGGTACGCATGGTCAGCTGGGTACCGGGCTCACCGATGGACTGCGCGGCGATGATGCCAACGGCTTCGCCGATATCCACGGTCTTGCCGGTGGCCAGCGAGCGGCCGTAGCAGAGGGCACAGGTTCCGACTGCCGACTCACAGGTCAGCACGGAGCGGACCTTGATGTCGGTGACGCCGGCCTTGAACAGCTTATCGATCAGCACGTCGCCGACGTCGTCGCCGCCCTTGGCCAGGACATTGCCTTCAGCATCGGTGACGTCGGTGGCCAGCGTACGGGCGTACGCCGAGTTCTCGACCTCTTCGTGCAGGACCAGCTCACCGTTGTGGTCCGGAACAGCAATCGTGACCTTCAGGCCGCGCTCGGTACCGCAGTCCTCTTCGCGGACAATGACGTCCTGCGAGACGTCCACCAGACGACGGGTCAGGTAACCCGAGTTGGCGGTACGCAGAGCGGTATCGGCCAGACCCTTACGGGCACCGTGCGTGGCGATGAAGTATTCCAGAACCGACAGCCCCTCACGGTAGGAGGACTTGATCGGACGCGGGATGATCTCGCCCTTCGGGTTGGCCACCAGGCCACGGATACCGGCGATCTGCCGGACCTGCAGCCAGTTGCCTCGAGCACCGGAGGAAACCATGCGGTTAATGTTGTTCTGGATCGGCATGTTGTCACGCATAGCCTTGGCAACCTCGTTGGTCGCCTGGTTCCAGATGTCGATGAGTTCCTGGCGGCGCTCGTCTTCAGCGATCAGGCCCTTGCCGTACTGGCTTTCAACCTTTGCGGCACGTGCTTCGTAAACCTCCATGATGGCCGGCTTGTCGATCGGAGCAGCGATGTCCGAGATGGCGACGGTGACGCCCGAGCGGGTGGCCCAGTAGAAACCGGCATCCTTCAGGTTGTCCAGCGTGGCTGCGGTGACGACCTTCGGGTAGCGCTCGG
>JBELYP010000027.1:0-34889 GCA_040273995.1 Arthrobacter sp. | reverse complement strand
GCTGGGACGAAGCCTGGCTGGCCCTGCCCCGGCAGATCGGCGACGAGCTGGGGGCACAGGTCCTGGGCGCGGCACCGGGACAGTGCGTCGTCGCCGACTCCACCACCGTCCTGCTGTACAAACTGGCCCGCGCCGCCGTCGCTGCCGGCGGGGACCGGAGCGAACTAGTCCTGGACCGGGACAACTTTCCCACTGACCGGTATGTCATGGAGGGCATCGCCGCTGAGTGCGGCCTCACCCTGCGCTGGGTGGAGGCGGATTACGACGGCGGAGTCCGGCCCGAGGCAGTGGCCGCAGTTGTCGGACCGAAGACTTCGCTGGTGGTGCTCAGCCACGTCGCTTACCGTTCCGGGTTCATCGCCGATGTCCCCGGCATCACAGAGATTGTGCACCGTGCCGGCGGGCGTGTGCTGTGGGACCTCTGCCATTCCGCAGGTTCCGTACCCGCGGAGCTGGATGCCTGGAACGTGGACTACGCGGCCGGCTGCAGCTACAAGTACCTGAACGGCGGTCCCGGAGCTCCGGCCTGGGCCTACGTGGCGGCCCGGCACCAGGACGGCTTCCACCAGCCGATCCGGGGCTGGCTCGGAGCAGGCGATCCGTTTGGGATGGGACGGGACTATGTTCCGGCGCCGGGCATCCAGCGGGTAGTCTCCGGCACTCCGCCCATTCTGGGAATGATCGCCATGCAGGACATGATCGCGCTCATCGCCGAGGCAGGCATGGATGCAGTGCGGCAGAAGTCAGTACAGCTGACGGCCTTCGCCGTCGAGGCCTTCGACGAGATCCTTGCCCCGCTTGGCGCCGTCCTTGCCTCTCCCCGGAATCCCGCGCAGCGGGGCAGCCACATCACCATTGACCATCCGGCATTCAAGGACGTGACGGCCCGGCTGTGGGCACAGGGAATCATCCCGGACTACCGCAGTCCCAACGGCATCCGCCTGGGGCTGTCCCCGCTGTCGACGTCCTTTGCCGAAACCTGGACCGGGATCGAAGCCATAGCTGCTGACCTTCTGGCAGGTTCCTAGGTCCCGAGCAGGCTACTGTCCGGCCTTGACGCACAGCACCGGGCAGGGCGCTTCAATCAGGACGCGCTGGGCGGTGCTGCCCAGGATCAGTTTTCCCACCGGCGTGCGGTGGCGGAGGCCGACGACGATCAGCCGGCCCGCGTTCCGGGCAGCAGCCGCCAGGATCTCCTCGGCCGGATCGTAATCGCCCTCGGGATGGATCAGCATAAAGTCGGACCCTGCCGCTTCCAGTTCCGCGGTGATCGCTTCGAGCTCCCCGGTGGCGTCTTCCCCGCTGTGTCCGTGCCCCAGGCCCCGTCCGGTGGTGCGGACGTTTACGATCACCAGCCTGTCCTGAAACAGCTCTGCCTCCCTGCGGGCATGGGCGAGGGCTGCTGCGCCCTCCGGGGCCGGAACGTAGCCCACAATGACGCTAGCCATGGAGTTCCTCCGGATCAGTGAAGCGGGTGCGCTTGGCTTTGACTCCCCGGTTCCACAGCCAGGTGAAGAACCAGAGCACCACACCGATGGCCAGCAGGATGCCGGCTATCGAATATTCGATGGGGTCCTGGGCCCAGGGCCCCACAAGGAACGCGCAGCTGAGCGCGCCAATCCACGGCATGATGCCGGGGGAGCGGAAGGTCTTCCGTCCGGCTCCGCCTGCCGCCGTGCTCTCGCCTTCCACCGGGTCCGGCGGCGACTTGCGCAGCACCAGGCAGGCTATGTTCACTACGGTGAAGACACACAGCAGCAGCAGTGCGGTAGTGCCGCCAAGAGCGGAGACTGTTTCCGGGCCCATTACGTTGGTCACCAGGACAATGACGCCGACTGCTATGAGCGTGGTGAACACGATCGAAGCCCAAGGGGTCCGCCGCCCGGGCAGGACCAGTGCCAGCGGGCGGGGAAGGACTTCCTGTTTGGACATGCCATAGAGCAGGCGGCTGGCCATCAGCATGTTGATCAGGGCCGTGTTGGCGACCGCGAAGATGGACAGGAACGGATAGAACACATCGATAGGGAAGTCCGGGGCGCCTGTCTGCACCACCTCCAGCAGCGGCGTTTGGCTCTCTGAGAGTTGCCCGACCGGGACCACGGCTACGGCCGCCACGGAAACCAGCAGGTAGATAAATACGGTAATGCCCAGGCCCGTAAGCATGACTTTGCGGAAAATCCGGGCCGGGTCCCGGGTTTCCTCCGCCATGTTGACGCTGTCTTCGAAACCGACCATCGAGAAGAAGGCCAGCGAGGTTGCTGCCGTCAGCGCCAGGAAAATGGATTTACCGCCCTCCGTTTCAAAAACCACGGTTCGGGAAAAATCGACGTTGCCCTGTCCCATGGCCCAGAAACCGATTCCAATGACGATCAGCAGGCCGGTCAGCTCCACGACCGTCAGCACGACGTTGAACTTGATGCTCTCCCCGACGCCGCGCAGGTTGATCAGGGCCAGCAGGACCATAAAGCCGACGGCGATCGCGGTCACCCCGAACTGTCCCCAGCCGAGGTTGAAGCCGACCAGGAAATTCTCGGCCAGGAACTTGGCCGCCGTCGAGGCCGAGGTAATCCCGGAGCACAGCACGGCAAACGTCACCAGGAAGGTGACGAAGTGAATGCCGAATGCCTTGTGCGTGTAGAGCGCGGCCCCGGCAGCCTGCGGATACTTGGTGACCAGCTCCAGATAGGACAGCGCTGTAATCGTGGCAACTGCGAAGGCAATCAGGATCGGTGCCCATGCGGCCCCGCCGATCTCCCCGGCTATCCGTCCGGTCAGGGCATAGACACCGGTGCCCAGGATGTCACCGATGATAAACAGCAGCAGCAGCTTGGTGCCCATCACCCGTTTCAGCTGCGGGCCGTCACCGGACTGCGGCACGCCGCTGGTAGCCGTTCCCTCGCCTCCGCCGGGTGCGCTCATGCCCGGTATTGTGCGCGCGTCCGGGACTGGCCCGCAATGCGCACGCAGCATTTCCCGTTCCCGGGCCGGTAATCACCGGTGTTCAGAGCAGGCCGGCAGGCGCTAACCGGCGGCGTCGTCCGGCACAACCCGCACGGCAAGGATGCGGTGGTGCTCGACCTCCAGCACCCGGAGTTTTCCGCCGGGGGCGCCCACGGTGTCTCCCGGTTCGGCCATCCGGCCCAGACGTTCCAGGATGTAGCCGGCCACGGTCTCGTACTGTCCTTCGGGCAGCTTGATTCCGGTAAGCCGGTCGAACTCCTGTAGGATCAGGCCGCCGTCCACCACCAGCTCGCCTTCCAGGGCCAGGTGCTGGTCTTCCGGGTCCTTTCCGGTGTCATACTCGTCGTAGATCTCCCCGACCAGTTCCTCCACGAGGTCCTCCAGCGTGACGATCCCGTCCGTTCCACCGTATTCGTCAGCCACGACGGCGATGTGGCTGTTTTCCCGGCGCATCCGGGAAAGCGTCGGAAGCACCGCCGCTGTGCCCGGCAGGAACAGTATTGGGCGCAGGATCCCCGCCAGCCGGGTTTGTGCCGCGGTTTCCGGGTCCTGGCCGAGCAGGTCACGCACGTGGACAAAACCCAGGACGTCGTCCGGGGAGTCCCCGATCACCGGATACCGGGAATAGGGCAGCACGTGAACGGCACCGCGGGCCTGCGCAACTGTGAGCCCTGCCTGCAGGAACTCAACCTGCGGCCGGGGCCTCATCACCTCCTGCAGCAGCCGCTGCCCGGCGCCGAAGACGTCCGCCAGGATGCTCCGGCTTTCATCGGCCAGCACCGGGCTCGCCTTCACCATTTCCAGCAGCTCCTGCTGCGAGATGGGCACGTTCTTCAGATTGGGGTCTCCGCCCAGGGCACGCACGACCCCGTTGGTGGACACGGAAAGCAGCTTGATGACCGGCCGCATCACGGTGGCGAAGACCGAGAGCGGGGGAGCCAGGACCCGGACAAACCCCTCGGCGTTCTGCATGGCCAGGCGCTTGGGCACCAGCTCCGAAAACACCAGTGACAGGTAGGCCACCACCAGGGTCATGGCAATGAAGGCAACCGTCTGTGCGGCAGCCGGGTTCAGGCCCCAGCTTTCAAGCGCCGGGGAGACTGCCGGTGCCAGGGCGGACGCGCCGTACGCCGCGGAGAAGAAACCGGACAGCGTCACGCCGATTTGGATGGCGGAGAGAAACAGGTTGGGGTTGCGCGCCAGTGCGGCAATCTTCGCTCCCCGCCGTCCGGATGCTTCAAGGCGCAGGATCTGCCCCTCGCGGAGGGAGACAAGTGCCATCTCTGCTCCGGCAAACAATCCGCCCAGCAGGATAAAGAAGAGCACCAGAATGACGTTCCCGCTGACGTCCATACTGCGAGGGTACCAAGCCGCTGCTCTCGCGGCAGCGCCGGGGCACGCAGCTCCCGGCGTCCGGTTAAGATCACCGGATGTGATCAGATGCACACCCGGTACGGGTCCAGAGGTCCCGGGGTCCGGAGAAAACAAAACACCCCGGTCCGTGGACCGGGGTGTTTTCGATGTTCAGCACATCGTGTTGTGCGCGGAGGGGGACTTGAACCCCCACCCTCAATAAGAGGACTAGCACCTCAAGCTAGCGCGTCTGCCATTCCGCCACCCGCGCTTAGGTGTCTTCCGAAGAGCGTGTTTATTCCGTTTCTTCGTTTGCAACGGGAAAAACTCTAACACGGTTTCTGTGAGAACGACGAATCGGGGAATTCGGGTCCGAGTGTGACGGGACATGCGCCGGAACATTGCACCCACCAGAGGACGTCCAGTGGCTAGGCTGGGCCGTAAAGCTGCCCAGCAAGGAGAGAGCCGCATGAGCATCCGCGCCGAAGACGAAGTAGCCCGCATCTGCCGGGACCTGATCCGCATCGACACCTCAAACTACGGTGACGGCTCCGGACCGGGGGAGCGCAAGGCCGCTGAGTACGTAGCCGCCCTCATCGAAGAGGCGGGACTCGAAGCAGACATTTTCGAATCTGCACCCGGCCGCGCCTCCGTGGTCACCCGGATGAGCGGCACCGATGCCTCCCTTCCTGCCCTGGTGGTCCACGGACATCTGGACGTGGTTCCCGCGCAGAAACAGGACTGGACCGTAGACCCGTTCAGCGGCGAGGAACAGGACGGCCTCATCTGGGGCCGGGGCGCGGTGGACATGAAGGACATGGATGCCATGATCCTCGCGGTGATGCGGGAAATGGCACGCACCGGCACCCGGTCCCGCCGGGACATAATCTTTGCGTTCTTCGCCGATGAGGAAGCCGGCGGAAGCTACGGTGCAGGCTGGGCCGTGGAAAACAGGCCCGAACTCTTCGAGGGCGCCAGCGAGGCAATCTCCGAGGTAGGCGGCTTCTCTGCGACGATCGGCGGCCGCCGGACCTACCTGCTGCAGACCGCAGAGAAAGGGATTTCCTGGCTGCGCCTGCAGGCACACGGGCGGGCGGGCCACGGTTCCCAGATCAACACGGACAATGCCGTCACCCGTCTCGCCGGCGCTGTCTCCCGGATCGGCGCCTACGAATGGCCCATTGAGCTCACCGACACCACCCGCGCTTTCCTCGACGGTGTAACTGAACTGACCGGCGTCGAATTTGATCCCGGGAACCCGGACAAGCTCCTGGCCGAACTTGGCACGGTGGCACGGTTCGTCGGTGCAACCCTGCAGAACACAGCCAACCCAACGCTTTTGGCCGCGGGCTACAAGCACAACGTCATTCCCGGCACCGCCGAGGCCTTCATCGATGCCCGGACGCTGCCCGGGCAGGAAGAACAGCTCCTGGAGATCATCAAATCCCTTGCCGGGGAGGGAATTGACGTCAGCTACGAACACAAGGACGTCTCCCTTGAAGTTCCGTTCAGCGGAAACCTGGTGGACTCGATGGTCGCAGCGCTGCAGGCCGAAGATCCCGGTGCCCCCGTACTGCCCTACACGCTCTCCGGCGGCACGGACAACAAGTCCCTCAGCCGGCTCGGCATCACCGGGTACGGCTTCGCCCCGCTGCGGCTGCCCGAGGACCTCGATTTCACCGGCATGTTCCACGGAGTTGATGAGCGTGTTCCGGTGGACTCGCTGAAGTTCGGCACCCGGGTGCTGGGCCGCCTGCTGCGCGGCTGCTAGCAGCAAACCCTGCACGTATTTGGAAAGGAAGCTGTTGTGACGTCCCCCGAAGAAGTCCTGCCCCCCGAACTGCTGGAGCGGATCCGAGGCCGCGCCGCGGGATACGACAGGGACAACGCGTTCTTCACTGAAGATCTCGAAGACCTGCGCAGTGCCGGCTACCTGGCACTGTTCACGCCGCAGGAACTGGGCGGGGCCGGCCTGGACATCCCCGCCGTGGTGGCCTGCCAGCGCCGGCTGGCCTCCGCTGCACCGGCCACCGCCCTGGCAGTGAACATGCATCTGGTCTGGTGCGGGGTCGCGCACCTGCTCGCCCGCGGAGGAGATGCCTCGCTCTCCTTCGTGCTCGAAGAGGCCGCCGCCGGAGAACTCTTTGCCTTCGGCATCTCCGAACCGGGCAACCCGGCAGTGCTCTTTGATTCGAAGACCGACGCCGTACCGCAGGACGGCGGCGGCTACGCCTTCACCGGCCGCAAGATCTTCACCAGCCTCTCTCCGGCGTGGACCCGTCTGGGCATCTTCGGCAAGGACAGCTCCAGCCCCGATGATCCCCGCCTCGTCTTCGGTTTCGCTGACCGCAGCACCAGCGGAATCACGTCCCTGGATGACTGGAACACCATGGGCATGCGTGCCTCCCAGTCGCGCACCACCCTCCTGGACAACGCCGTCGTACCGGCCGGACGGATAGTGCGCCACACTCCGGTGGGCCCCCACACTGATGCGTTCGTGTTCGGCATCTTCGGCCTCTTCGAGACCCTGCTCTCCGCGGTCTACGCGGGGATTGCGGAGCGGGCCATTGAACTTTCTGCCGCAGCCGCGCAGAAACGAAGCGTCCAGGGACAGCCGGCGTCCCAGGATCCGCATACCCGCTGGCGCATAGCCGACGCCGCGATCCGGCTGGACGGTGTGGTGCTTCAGCTCGACGCCGTAGCCACCGGCCTTGAGGCCGGCACGGATCATGGGGCCTTCTGGTTCCCAAGACTCTCCGGGCTCAAGCTGCGCACCACTGACACGGCCCGCGGCATAGTGGAGACGGCCCTGCAGGTGGCCGGCGGTTCCGGATACTTCCGGGGGCAGGAACTCGAACGGCTGTACCGCGACGTCCTGGCCGGCATGTTCCATCCCTCCAGCGAAGATTCCGCCCATGACTCCATGGCCAAGGCGGTACTGGGACCGGTGCCTTAACCCTGTCTCGGGCCCTGACCCGGGCTCGGCCTGGCCGGCGCCCGGACCTCAGACCGTGCGGGCAACCCGCATGATTTTCCGGCGCAGCCAGTATCGGTGCGTACCGCCGCGGTAAATGCGGGTCCGCTGGAGTTCCCACTTGCCGTACTCCGCATGATCAGTGATCAGCCTGCGGGCATCAGGAAGTGACTCGTGAGGCCCTACGGAGAGCACAAGATACTCATAGTCCTTGGCGGGAGCGGTCTTGAAAGAGACCTCTGGTCTCAGAATTTGTTCTCGCATTTCCATCCCATTTTGCCTGCTTTGGGGCTAACGTCTAGTCCATGACCATAGATCCGCGCGTTGCACTCCAGTCCCTGGTTGCTGCTCTCGAAGAGCACCTCGCGGCTGCGGCCTCCCGCCGCGGAGAAAAGGACCCGGCCGTTGAAGACGCCTACCTGGCAATTGCCGATGCCTTTGAAGTTTATGAAGAGGTGCTCTACGACGCCTACGGCGAAGTTACGCCGCTGGAGATCTACGAGGATGACGAGTCCGGGGAGGACCTGGTCGATGAGGACGATGAGCTGCTAGGCGGTCCGGGCTTCGGCATTGAGGACGACGGCCTTTATGCCGCCGGGACGGAAGATCCGCGGGAGGGCGCCGTCGACCATCAGGGACCGGCCCGCCAGACCGGCAGCGACCGCTAGGGCACTGCCCACTGCGGCACGCCTGACGTGGGCGGGGGCCGGCGTGCCCTAGAGTCGTAGGGTGAATTGGTTCGAAGCGATTTTTCTTGGGTTCCTTCAAGGCCTGACCGAGTTCCTGCCCATTTCCTCCAGCGCCCACCTGCGCATCGCCGGTGAACTGCTCCCGGGCGCACAGGACCCCGGGGCGGCCTTCACGGCTATCACGCAGCTGGGTACGGAGACCGCCGTCGCGGTGTACTTCTGGAAGGACATCGTCCGGATCCTCAAAGCCTGGTTCGGTTCCCTCTCCGGTCGCGTTCCGCGTTCGGACCCGGATGCCCGGATGGGCTGGCTCATCATCGTGGGAACCCTGCCCATCGTGATCCTGGGCCTGCTGTTCCAGGACCAGATCGAGTCCACCTTCCGCAGCCTTTGGATCGTCGCAACCATGCTGATCGTCTTTGGCGTCATCCTGGCGGTGGCGGACGCAGTCGGAAAGCAGCAGCGCACGCTGGACCAGCTCACCTACAAGCACGGCATTCTCTACGGCTTCGCCCAGGCACTGGCCCTGATCCCCGGTGTTTCCCGGTCCGGCGGCACTATCACCGCAGGCCTGCTCATGGGCTACACACGCGAGGCAGCGGCACGGTACGCATTCCTGCTGGCGATTCCTGCAGTCTTTGGCAGCGGCCTGTACCAGCTGGCGAAGTCCTGGGGAGAGACCGGCCCCTACGGCGGCGCAGAGACCGCACTGGCAACCGTAGTGGCATTCGTCGTCGGCTTTATCATCATCGGCTGGTTCCTGCGCTACGTCTCGACCCGCAGCTACCAGCTCTTCGTCTGGTACCGCATTGGCCTCGGCGTCGCCATTTACATCGCCCTGGCCTTCGGTGTCCTGCAGCCGTAAAACGCATCGGACTGCCGCAGAAATGAACCGCGCCTGCCAAGTAAGTAGAGTGAATACGTGATCGCCTGGAAATCCCGCCCCCTTCCCGAACTGCCCGGACAATCCCCGGAACTGGTCCTCTTCGACACGGCCCAGCGCCGCACGGTACCGGTAACACCGGGCCCCGAAGCCGGACTTTATGTCTGCGGCATCACTCCCTATGACGCCACCCACATGGGCCACGCGGCCACGTACGTTGCCTTCGACCTGCTGAACCGGCAGTGGCGGGACGCCGGACACACCGTGAACTACGTCCAGAACGTCACGGACATTGACGACCCGCTCCTGGAACGGGCGGAAGCTACCGGCGTTGACTGGACAGTGCTCGCGAAAGAACAGACCCAGCTCTTCCGCGAGGACATGGAAGCCCTCAACGTGCTCGCGCCGCGCAGCTACATCGGGGCTGTCGAATCGATCGAGTCGATCGTGCCCGTCGTCGAAGACCTGCTGAAACGGGGCATCGCCTACCGCGTCCCGGGCACCGGAGGAGAGCCCGACGGCGATGTCTACTTCTCCGTCGACGCCGCCGCTGAAATCGACAAATCCCCTGAGCTGCAAGAGAACGGCGCTGACGCCTGGTGGCTGGGGCAGGTCTCCCAGCTGACAGCGGAACAGATGCTTCCCGTCTTCGCTGAACGCGGCGGCGACCCGGAGCGCCCCGGCAAGCGCAACCCGCTGGATGCACTGCTGTGGCGCGTGGCCCGTCCCGGGGAACCGCAGTGGCCCGGGGAGTCCCTCGGAGCGGGACGTCCCGGCTGGCACATCGAATGTTCAGTCATTGCCCGGCACTATCTGCCCGCCCCGTTCGATGTACAGGCCGGCGGATCGGACCTCATCTTCCCCCACCACGAAATGAGCGCGGGCCATGCCTACGCCTGCTCGGGTGTTCCGCTGGCCCGGCACTACGCCCACGCGGGCATGGTGGGCCTGGACGGGGAGAAGATGAGCAAGTCCCTGGGCAACCTGGTACTGGTGTCCAAGCTGCGTGCCGCCGGCGTCGACCCGGCAGCGATCCGCACTACGCTCGCCGGGCACCACTACCGCTCGGACTGGTTCTGGACCGCCGACGACCTGGGCCGTGCCGAGGGACGGGTGGGCCGCTACCGGCAGGCACTGACGCTGACCGACACTGCGGCGGCGGAAGAGCTGCTGCAGCGGTTCCGCCTGTGCCTGGCGGATGACCTGAATGCGCCCGCCGCGCTGGCCGCCGCGGATGAGTGGGCCGCCCGGCTGCTCGACGCCGGTGCTGATGCTCCCGCCGACTCCGGAGCTGACCTGGCAGCCTCAGCCTTCGACGCGCTCCTGGGGATCAACCTCCGCTAGTCCGTCCGGGCAGCCTTGCATTCACCTTCTACCCCTAGAGATAGCAGAAACTGCACGTACCAGCGCTGATACGTGCAGTTTCTGCTATCTCGGTGGAGGCGAAGCGGGCGACCGGCTAATCACGCCTGCGGCGCTTCAGGTAGCGCTCGAATTCCCGGGCAATCGATTCGCCGGAAGCTTCCGGGAGTTCGGCGGTATCCTTTGCTTCTTCAAGCTGGCGCACGTACGCAGCGATCTCAGGGTCCTCGGTTGCCAGTTCATCGACGCCGCGTTCCCAGGCCTGTGCTTCCTCGGTTAGCACCGATGTGTCCACTGGCACCTGCAGCAGCTCCTCAATCCGGTGCAGCAGCGCCAGCTGAGCCTTGGGGGAGGGCGCCTGGCCTACGTAATGCGGCACCGCCGCCCAGAGGGAAAGCGTGGGGATATCAGCCAGCGCGGCCACTTCAGCGAGCACACCGACAATCCCGATTGGGCCTTCGTACTCTGACGGTTCCACGTCCAGGTGTGCCCGCAGGTCCTCTTCCTCGCAGGTGGCGGTGACCGGGATTGGCCGGGTGTGCGGCACATCAGCCAGCAGGGCACCGGCCAGCACCAGGCAGTCAACCTCAAGTTCCTTGGCCAGGCCAATCAGTTCCGCCGTGTAGGCCCGCCACTTGTAGGAAGGCTCCACACCCGTCACCAGAATGAGGTCAAGGTTGGAACCGGGCACCTCTGCCCGCGAGATCCGTGTGGTCGGCCACTTGATCCGGCGCTTGCCGGAGGACGTCCGTTCGATTGCCGGGCGGGTGAACTGGAAGTCGTAGTACTCGTCGGCGTCTATTCCTGCGATCTTCTCGCTGTCCCAGTACAGGGACAGGAAATTCAGGGCATCCGACGCCGCTTCACCGGCGTCATTCCAGCCCTCGAAGGCAGCGAGCATCACGGTGACCCGGTCACCGGTGCCGCCGGCAAAGAAATCCTGAAGGCCTGCGGCCGGACTGATATCGCTGTTGCTCACGATTTCACCTTATGCCCCCTGCCGCACACTGTCAGGCCCGCACGCTGCCGAACACCGGCCGCCGCGCAATGAACAACCGCCCTGCCACGTAGACTGGCGTTATGCCCCTGCCTGGAATTCCCGTCCCGACCGACGGACCCGAACCTGTGCTGCAGGCCGTGTTCTGGGACCTGGACGGAACCATCGTGGACACCGAACCGTACTGGATCCGGTCGGAGAAGGAACTGGTCAGCGAGTACGGCGGGTCCTGGACCGACGCCGATGCGCTGGAACTGGTAGGCCAGGCACTGGACTACACGGCGCGGCGGCTCCAGCAGGCCGGCGTTCCGCTCCCGGTGGAAGGCATCATCACTGCCCTGACGGAGAAGGTCGCCGGGCGGATCCAGCAGCAGGTGCCCTGGCGTCCCGGTGCCCGTGAATTGCTGGAAGAACTGGCGGCGGCCAACGTTCCCTGCGCAATGGTGACAATGTCCACCGGTCCGCTGGCGGGTCTTGTGGCCGGGCAGCTGCCCGCCGGAACTTTCCGCCTGCTGGTGACCGGCGAAATGGTTAAGCGCGGCAAGCCGCACCCGGATCCCTACCAGCTGGCCTTTGACCGGCTGGCGGCAGATATCCCGGGGCTTTCTAAAACCCGCTGCGCGGCACTGGAAGATTCCCTTCCCGGCTACACCTCAGCGCATGCCGCGGGACTGGCTGCCGTGGCTGTCCCGCACCTCATCGATCTCCCGCCGGACCCGCACCGGATCCAGTGGGATACCCTCGCGGGACGCTCACTGCAGGACCTCGAGAACCTTGTCACCGCTGGAGAGGGAGCCGCCCGGTGAGCGCAAGTCCAACCCAGTCCCGGCGCAGCGAAGGCCTGCCTCTGGGCAGAATCGGCGGTGTGCCGGTGACCCTCGCGTGGTCCTGGTTCATCATCGCGGCAGTCATCGTCTTCCTGTTCGGGCCCCGCGTTGCCGCCGCCGTACCCGGCCTGGGCACCGCAGCGGCCTACGCCGTCGCGCTTGGGTACGCCCTGCTGCTGCTTTTGTCGGTCCTCGTCCACGAGCTGGCGCACGCCCTTACGGCCAAAGCGTGGAAGTGGCCCGCGCCCCGGATCGTACTGACCCTGTGGGGCGGGCACACGCAGTTCGGCGATGTGCGGTCTACTCCCGGAAAGTCACTCGTGGTGGCGCTGTCCGGGCCGGCCGCCAATTTCCTCCTGGCCCTGTCCGGGCTGGCATTCCTGTTCTTCCTTGAACCGGGCACCGTGGGCCGGCTCCTGGCAGACATCTTCGTCTGGGCGAACCTTCTGGTGGCCGTTTTCAACGTTCTTCCGGGACTGCCGCTGGACGGCGGCAGGATCGTCGAGACGATCGTTTGGAAGGCTACCGGCAGCCAGGACCGGGGCACCCTGGCCGCGGGCTGGGCCGGACGCATCATCGCCGCCGTGCTGGTGGCGGCAATCGTGCTCCCGCCGTTCCTGCAGGGCGGGACGCCGGACCTTAGCCTGCTGCTCATTACGGCCCTGGTATCCGGGTTCCTGTGGATGGGCGCGGGAGCATCCATCACCAATGCACGGATGCGCCTGCGGCTGCCCGCCGTCTCGGCCGCGGCGCTGATGGAGCCGGCCATCCAGCTCCCCGCCGAGGCGCCGGTAACCGAAGTGCGGCGCGCAGCCGCCGCCGCGGCGCCCGGAACCGCACTGGTCCTCACGGCTCCCACGGGACAGCCGCAGGCCATCATCGACCCCGGCGCCCTTGCCGCCGTCCCCGAAGAGCATGCTGCCCGGACCCCTGCTTCAGCCGTAGCGCGCGCCCTCGCGCCGGGTGCCTACATACCCGAGGTCGCCAACGGCCAGGAACTCATCAGCTATCTCTCCAAACTTGAAGGCAGCGAGTATGCCGTCATCAACCGCGAGGGCAGGGTAGTGGGCCTGCTCCGGCAGGACACCGTGGTTGCCGCAATAACCGGCCGCCGCCTCCAGCCGCGCCGTTCCTGAACTACCAAGACCCGCAAGACCAAGCAATGCCGAATAAGCCCCGCAGAAACGAAGGACAGCTACTTATGAACAACCCGGGTACCCCCGAAACGCCCGCCGCGCACGGTGCAGACATGCGCCGCGGACCGCTGCGTCCCGGCGAACGCGTCCAGCTCACCGATGAGAAAGGGCGCCGGAACACCATCACCCTCACCGAGGGCGGTGCCTTCCACACCCACCGCGGGTACCTGCCGCACGAGGCCGTCATCGGTGTTTCCGAGGGCACGATTGTCACCAACACCACCGGCCACCAGTACCAGGTCCTTCGTCCGCTGCTCTCCGACTTTGTCCTGTCCATGCCGCGCGGGGCCGCCGTGGTGTACCCCAAGGATGCCGGCCAGATTGTAACGATGGCTGACATTTACCCCGGAGCGCGCGTGGTGGAAGCCGGAGTGGGTTCCGGAGCCTTGAGCATCTCCCTTCTGCGCGCCGTGGGGGACAACGGTTCGCTGCACTCCTACGAACGCCGTGAAGAGTTCGCCGACATTGCCCGCGGCAACGTAGAAACATTCTTCGGCGGCCCGCACCCTGCCTGGGACATCACTCTCGGCGACTTCCAGGACGAAGTTGTCCGCACCCAGGAACCCGGCAGCGTGGACCGGGTGGTGCTGGACATGCTGGCGCCCTGGGAATGCACCGACGCCGTCGCCACCGTCCTGGCCCCCGGCGGCGTGTGGATCTCCTACGTGGCCACCGTCACCCAGCTTTCCCGGACCGCCGAGGCCATCCGTGCCGACGGCCGCTTCACCGAACCCGAAGGCTGGGAATCGATGGTGCGCGGCTGGCACCTGGAAGGCCTCGCTGTCCGCCCGGACCACCGCATGGTAGCGCACACCGGTTTCCTGCTCTCAGCCCGCCGGCTTGCCGAAGGCGCCACCGGACTCGTAGCCAAGCGCCGGGCTTCCAAGACCGACTTCAGCCAGGAGGACCTGAACGCCTGGACCCCGGCCGCAGTGGGTGAACGCGAAGTCTCGGACAAGAAACTCCGGCGTGCGGCGAAGGACGCCAGCTCCGCCGTGCAGCGCGGCGCGCTGGCCAAGGCTGAACGGTTCCAGGAGGAGCACGGCACCGGCAGCGGCGACTAAGCCGGTCCGCCGGCCGGACCTCTTATCCGGGGCGCGGAGAAACACAAGTCTCCGCGCCCGGTGTATTGCGTGCGTCACTGCGTTATCGTCAAACGAAGGGACGAAAGCTATGAAGGCGGTCGGAACATGGTTGATGCGGAAAACACCGGCGGGGCCCCCATGGGCGGCGCGATGGACGGCGGATACGGCACGGACGGAACGGAAGCACGCCAGCTGAACGTCCTTCGGGACAAGCTGCGCAATCTGGACCGCCAGCTGGCTGCGCTGACCCATAACAACGCCCGCCTGGTGGCCATGCTGGAAACGGCACGGGCGGAAATTGTCCGCCTCAAGGACGCCCTGGAGAAGGAAGGGGCCACACCGTTCAGTTTCGGAACGGTGATAGCCGTCAACCAGCGGACTGAGCCGGCGCCCGGTGTCACCACCACGGCCACCGTGCAGGAGAGCGTGGACATCATCCAGTCCGGGCGCAAGCTCCGGGTGGCTGTGAGCCCGCTGCTGGATCTGGGCCAGCTGGTTCCGGGACAGGAAGTGCTGCTTAACGAATCGCTCACCGTGGTCGCGGGGCTCGGCTTCGAGAAGGCCGGCGAGCTGTTCACCGTCCAGGAACTGCTCGACGGAGACCGTGCGCTGGTGGTCGGCCGCGCCGACGACGAGAGAGTGGTGCGGCTCAACGGCCCCCTTGTGAAAGAAAAGATCCGCGTGGGGGACGCCCTGACGGTTGACACCCGGATCGGCTACGCACTGGAAAAGATCCCGCGCAGCGAAGTGGAGAACCTCGTCCTGGAAGAGGTCCCGGACATCTCCTACTCGGACATCGGCGGCCTGGGCCCGCAGATCGAACAGATCCGCGACGCCGTGGAACTGCCCTTTATGCACCCGGACCTCTACCGTGAGCACGGACTGAAGGCGCCCAAGGGCATCCTGCTCTACGGACCTCCAGGCTGCGGCAAGACCCTGATCGCCAAGGCCGTGGCCCATTCCCTGGCCGCGCGGGTCATGGAACAGACCGGCATTCCCGGTACCCGAAGCTACTTCCTGAACATCAAGGGCCCGGAGCTGCTGGACAAGTATGTGGGGGAGACGGAGCGCCACATCCGCCTGATCTTCTCCCGTGCCCGGGAAAAGGCCTCGGACGGAAGCCCCGTTGTGGTGTTCTTCGATGAGATGGACTCGCTGTTCCGCACCCGCGGCACCGGCGTATCCTCCGACGTCGAAACCACCATTGTTCCCCAGCTCCTCAGCGAGATCGACGGCGTGGAGAAGCTCGAGAACGTGATTGTCATCGGTGCCTCCAACCGGGAAGACATGATTGATCCCGCCATCCTGCGGCCCGGCCGCCTGGACGTGAAGATCAAGATCATGCGCCCGGATGCCGAAGGCGCCGGGGAAATCTTCGCCAAGTACCTCACCCCGGACCTGCCGCTGCACCGGGACGATCTGGCAGAACACGGCTACGATCCCGTGGCTACGGTGAAGGAGATGATCCGCCGGACCGTGGAGAAGATGTACGCGGAGGACAAGTCCAACGAGTACCTCGAAGTCACGTACGCCAACGGTGACACGGAAATGCTCTATTTCAAGGACTTCAACTCCGGAGCCGTGATCCAGAACGTTGTGGACCGCGCCAAGAAGTACGCGATCAAGGATTTCCTGACACTGCACCAGCGCGGCCTGCGCATCGAACACCTGATGCGCGCCGTCGTCGATGAGTTCCGTGAGCACGAGGACATGCCCAACACCACCAACCCGGATGACTGGGCACGCATCTCCGGCAAGAAGGGCGAACGCATCACCTACATCCGCACCATCATCCAGGGCAAGGCGGGCCAGGAGCCCGGCCGCACCATCGAGACAGCCGCCAACCCGGGACAGTATCTGTGACGGTCCGCAGGGTGATGGGCACGGAAACCGAGTACGGCGTGCTGGCTCCGGCCCTGCCAAACGCGAACGCCACCGTATTGTCCAGCCAGGTAGTAAATGCCTACGCAGCCTCCGTTCGGGCCGGCCAGGGGAACCTCAGCGGCACGCGCTGGGACTACACCGACGAAGCGCCGCTGAACGATGCCCGCGGCTATGCGGTGCCCCGGACGGCTGCCGACCCCACGCAGCTGACAGACGCGCCTCCGGTCCTTGACGCGGAGCAGATCGCCATGGAGGGCGGGGGACCGTCTGCCCTGTACGGGGAATCGGAAGATAACTCCGTGCTGATGAACACGGTGCTGGGGAACGGGGCACGGCTGTACGTTGACCACGCCCACCCGGAGTACTCCTCGCCCGAGACCACCAATCCGCATGACGCGGTGCTTTGGGACAAGGCCGGTGACGCGGTGGTGCTCACCGCTATGCGCCATATTGCGTCCACGCCGGGGTTTGCGCCCGTTCATCTGTACAAGAACAATACGGACAACAAGGGTGTCTCCTACGGCGCCCATGAGAACTACCTTGTTCCGCGCAGTGTGCCTTTTACCCGGCTGGTATCCGGCCTGTTGCCGTTCTTCGTCTCACGCCAGGTGATCTGCGGATCCGGCCGGGTGGGGATCGGCACCAGCAACCAGCGCCCGGGCTACCAGCTGAGCCAGCGTGCCGATTTCTTCGAAACGGAAGTGGGCCTGGAAACCACTATCCGGCGCCCCATCATCAATACCCGTGACGAGCCGCACGCCGTTGCCGAAAAGTACCGCAGACTGCACGTGATCATTGGAGATGCGAACCTCAGTGAGGTTTCCGCACTCCTGAAGGTGGGAACGACGTCGGCAGTCCTGTCCATGATTGAAGACGCCGCCGCACCGCAGATCGAGCTCCGGGATCCCGTGGGGGCTCTTCAGGCCATCAGCCACGATCCGACCCTGGCTGCCCTGGTGGAACTGAAGGACGGCCGCAGCGTTACCGGCCTGGACCTGCAGGAGATGTACCTGGAGGCGGCGGCGGCGCATGCGCGGCGCGGAGGGCGGGCAGACCCAGCCACAGAGGACATCCTGAACCGCTGGACGTCAGTAGTGGGAACCTTGAAACGGGACCCCATGGCTGCCTCGGCCCAGATCGACTGGGTGGCCAAGCTGCGGCTGCTGCAGGCCTACCGGGACCGGGACGGACTGGCCTGGAATGATGCACGGCTAAACCTGATCGACCTGCAGTATTCGGATATGCGCCCGGAGAAGGGGCTGTACTACCGGCTGGCCGCCCGCGGCCAGATGGAGCGGTTCCTGACCGACGCCCAAATCGCAGCCGCGGTGGCACACCCGCCCGAGGATACCCGCGCCTATTTCCGCGGCCGCTGCATTACCCGTTTCCCAGCCGAGGTCATCGGGGCAAGCTGGGACTCCATCATCTTCGAGCTTCCTTCCCGGCGCAGGCTCCAGCGGATTCCCACCCGGGAACCGCTTCGGGGCACCAAAGACCTCACCGGAGAACTGTTCGACGTTTCGGCCGACGCGGAAGATTTTGTGACCCGTCTCCTGACCGGTCCGGAACCGACCGTGGCACCATAGGACCTAGGACACATTCCTCAGCAAGGCGCAAGCAGGAAAGGGCAGCAACATGGCAACCCAGGACCGCAGAAATACCGGATCACGTCCCCAGGATCTGGAGGAAACCGAGGAGACGCCGCCGCCGGCCGCCGAGCCCGCGGAGCAGTCCTCAGCCCAAACCGAAGGCGTTGACGACCTGCTGGACGAAATCGACGGCGTACTGGAGAACAACGCCGAAGAGTTCGTCCGCGGATTCATCCAGAAGGGCGGTCAGTAGCGGATGGTGCCAACTGATCCTGCACACACGGTGGCCGCTGAAGCGGGGGCATCCTTCAGTGAGCACCTAAGCCGGCACCACCCGGAACTGCTGCCCTCGGCCCGGAGGCTCGGAACAGCTCCTGCAGGATCGGCATCTGCGGCAGCACCGCAGGCCACCACCATCGTTTCGCTGACCTATGCCGGTGGTGTGCTCATGGCCGGAGACCGGCGGGCGACGATGGGAAACATGATCGCCAGCCGCCATATCCGCAAGGTTTTTCCTGCGGACACCTACTCTGTCCTGGGCATTGCCGGGACCGCCGGACTGGCCCTGGACATGATCCGGCTTTTCCAGGTGGAACTGGAACACTACGAGAAAATCGAAGGCACCCCGATGAGCCTGGACGGCAAGTCCAACCGGCTCGCGGCGATGGTGCGGCAGAACCTTCCCCTCGCCCTGCAGGGCCTGGCGGTCATTCCGCTGTTTGCCGGCTTCGACACCGAGCGGCACACCGGCAGGATGTTCTCCTACGACGTGACCGGCGGCCGGTACGAGGAGTATGAGCACCACAGTGTGGGCTCCGGATCCGTCTTCGCCCGCGGAGCGCTGAAGAAGCTCTGGCGTCCCGGGCTGGACCAGGACGAGGCGGTCCGCATCGCCGTCGAATCCCTCTACGACGCGGCCGACGACGATTCCGCCACGGGAGGGCCGGATCTGGTCCGCCAGCTCTGGCCGGTGGTCTACGTGGTGAATTCCGCAGGGATGCGGGAAGTCCCTGAACGTGAACTGCACCAGCTCGCGCAGGACCTCATTGGCCGGCGCTCCATCGCCGGACGGGAGGCCTAGGCATGACGCAGCAGTTCTACGTTTCGCCCGAGCAGCTGATGAAGGACCGGGCGGACTTCGCCCGGAAGGGCATAGCCCGCGGCCGTTCGGTGGTGGTGCTGACCTGCCGGGACGGTATTGCCTTCGTGGCGGAGAATCCCTCACCCTCGCTCCACAAGCTGGGTGAGATCTATGACCGGATCGGCTTTGCCGCAGTCGGCAAGTACAACGAATTCGAGAGCCTGCGGCAGGCGGGCGTTCGGTATGCGGACGTCCGGGGTTACTCCTATGCCCGGGAAGACGTTACAGCCCGGGGACTGGCCAGCGTTTACGCGCAAAGCCTGGGCTCCGTCTTCACGGCCGACGGCAAGCCCTTCGAGGTTGAACTGGCGGTGGCGGAAGTCGGCAAGGAGCCCTACGGCGACCATCTTTACCGCCTCACCTATGACGGCTCCATTGCCGATGAAAGCAACTACGTGGTGATGGGCGGCCAGGCCGAGGTAGTAAATGATTCGCTGGCCCGCACCTGGTCGCCGGACACCACCTTCCCTGAGGCCATCAAGGTGGCTGTCCGGGCTCTCGCCGCAACCCGGCGTCCGCCGGAGACGGCCGAAACCCAGTCAAACCCGTCCGGCCAGGACGCCGAGGCGGCGCAGGGGAGGGAGCTGCTGGGGACGGAGCTGCTGGGGGCGGGGCTCCTGGAAGTGGCGGTGCTTGACCGGGACCCGCTCTCCACCCGGGGAACGGCAAGGGCGTTCCGCAGGATAGGAACCGTTGAGCTGGACCGTTTGCTGTCCAGCCCGGAAGGAGACTGATGGAACGCAGGATCTTTGGTGTCGAGACGGAGTTCGGCATCGCCTACTCAGGACCGGATTCCCGCCCGCTCTCACCGGAAGAAGTTGCCCGCTACCTCTTTCGCAAGGTAGTCAGCTGGGGCCGTTCTTCCAATGTGTTCCTCACCAACGGCTCCAGGCTCTACCTCGATGTCGGTTCGCACCCCGAGTACGCCACAGCTGAGTGCGATGACCTTGCCCAGCTAATCGCCCATGACCGGGCCGGAGAACTCATCCTGGACGACCTCGTGGACGAAGCTGAGGAACGCCTCGCTGCGGAGGGCTTCAACGGGAACGTCTATCTGTTCAAAAACAACACCGATTCCGCCGGCAATTCCTACGGGAGTCACGAAAATTATCTGATTCCCCGCCGGCTCGAGTTTTCTCGCCTGGCGGACATCCTGATTCCGTTCCTGGTCACCCGTCAGCTGCTGGTGGGTGCCGGCAAGGTGCTGCGGACCCAGTCCGGCTCGCTGTACGCTTTCTCGCAGCGCGCGGACCATATCTGGGAAGGCGTCTCCTCGGCCACCACCCGCTCCCGGCCCATCATCAACACCCGTGATGAACCTCATGCGGATGCCGAACATTACCGGCGCCTGCACGTTATTGCCGGCGATTCAAACATGTCCGAGACAACCTCCATGCTCAAGATCGGCTCTGTGGACCTCATGCTGCGCATGATCGAAGCCGGGGTCATCATGCGGGACCTCCGGCTGGAGAACCCGATCCGCAGCATCCGCGAGATTTCCCACGACCTCACGGGCTCGGCGCCCCTGAAGCTCGCTAACGGATCCACCATGACCGCCCTGGAGCTTCAGCGCCTCTATCTGGACCGGGTGCAGGACTTCGTGGCAGAGAACGGCCCGCACAACCGGCATGTGCCGCGCATCCTGGACCTCTGGAAACGGACACTGGACGCAGTGGAGAACCAGGACACATCCGGAATCGACACCGAGATCGACTGGGCGATCAAGAAAAAGCTCGTGGACCGGTATGCCGAGCGCGGGGGACTGGAGATGGACGCGCCGCGGCTGGCGCAGATCGACCTCACGTACCACGACATCTCACGCAGGCGCGGCCTGTTCTACCTGCTGCAGTCCCGGGGGGAAACAGCCCGCGTCGTAGATGACAGCGCAGTGAAGGAAGCGGTGGACGTGCCTCCGCAGAGCACCCGGGCCAAGCTGCGCGGTGACTTTGTCCGCCGGGCCAAGGCAGCCAACCGTGACTTCACCGTTGACTGGGTCCACCTGAAGCTGAACGACCGCGCCCAGCAGACCGTACTGTGCAAGGACCCCTTCGCGGCAGTGGACGAACGGGTTGAGGCGCTGCTCTCCACTCTCTGAACAAAACCCTGCGGACGGACCCCGCCGGCGCAGTCTAGGAACCTTTCAGGTGAAAGCGTTAGGGTTGGTCTTGCTGCCCGGAGAGGGTGCGGGCCTGCCCGTGCTCTCGGCCATGGGCAGGAACATTTGTCCGCCACTGAAAGAAGTACTGTGCGAAAAGTACTAGCTCTGCTCCTGCCCGCGCTCCTGCTGCTGACCGCATGCACCGGAGACGGCAGCAGCGATCCGCTCTCCTCCGTCAAGGTCACCTCCAACGGTGACGGATCCGTCCCCACGGTTGAGTTCGACACCCCGCTCACCGCTGAGGAACCGACCCTGGTGCGGGTGAACGACGGCGACGGCGCGGAGCTCACCGAAGGCCAGACGGCTTCCGTGCGGCTGGTAGTCATGGACCCTGAAAGCGGCGAAGCAGGCCAGGAGACCTACACTGCCGAGAGCGCTGAAGACATCGCTGTGGACGAGACCCTGAAGCAGGGCAACGAGCAGATGTACGACGCCCTGGTCGGCGCTCCGGTTGGTTCCGATTTCGCCTACTACGTTCCCGAAAACGAGCAGGCCGGAACTGCCACGCAGTTCATTGTCTTCACCCTCACCGACGCCCGCGACATTCCCACCCGTGCCTGGGGGACCGACGTCGATCCGGTAGATGGCCAGCCCACCGTGACTCTGGACGACGACGGAAGGCCCACCATCACCGTTCCGGAGGGCGACGCGCCCACCGAGCTGATTGCCCAGGAGCTCAAGAAGGGCGACGGACCGGTGGTTGAAGCCGACGACACCGTCACCGTGCAGTACCACGGCGTGAAGTGGTCCGACGGCTCCGTCTTTGACTCCAGCTGGGAGCGCGGCGCACCCACGTCCTTCGGCCTGAACCAGGTCATCTCGGCCTGGACTGACGGCCTGGCCGGCAAGACCGTCGGATCCCAGGTGCTGATCGTGGCTCCGCCCGCGACGGCCTACGGCGAAGCTGAGGGCAACGAACTGCAGAACGAGACGCTGGTGTTCGTCGTCGACATCCTCGAGACCAAGTAACCGGCAAGCCCGGATAAGATTGCAGGCAGTCCCAAAAATAAGGAGTCCCATGTCATTTGGAAAGCGCGAATACGACCGCCAGAAGCCGGAAATCGATTTCCCGGAACACGATGCCCCGACCGACCTCGTCATCGAAGACATTATTGTCGGTGACGGAGCCGAGGCCAAGGCCGGAGATACCGTCTCCACCCACTACGTGGGCGTTGCCTTTTCCACCGGTGAAGAGTTCGACGCTTCGTGGAACCGCGGTGCGCCGCTGGACTTCACGGTTGGCATCGGCCAGGTCATCCAGGGCTGGGACCAGGGCCTGCTCGGCATGAAGGTCGGCGGACGCCGCCGGCTGGAAATCCCGGCGCACATGGCCTACGGCGACCGCGGAGCCGGCGCGGCTATCGCACCGGGTGAGTCCCTCATCTTCGTCGTGGACCTGCTCGGGGTCCGCTAAGCCTGCAGTTCCATGTGGGGGCGGCCCGCCGGTCAAACGTGATCCGGCGGGCCGCCCTTTGCGTGATTCCGGCTCCGGCAACGGTAGATTAGCCCTGTGTCTGCCAAATCTGCCGAAAAGCGCACTGAGCGCCTGCTCAACCTGGTCATTGCCCTGCTTTCGACCCGACGCGGTTTCACCAAGCAGGAACTGTTCGACGAGATCGAGCTCTACTCCGAAGCTGCGACCCCCGACGCCAGGGAGAAGCTGTTTGACCGGGACAAGAAGTTCCTGCGCGAGCAGGGGATACCCGTGGAGTCCTACAGCGAGGATCCGGTTTTTGAGCAGGACAACTCCGTCCAGCGCTACCGCATCCGCAGCGAGGAATACCGGCTTCCCGAGGTGTCCTTCACACCGGCTGAATCAGCAGTCCTGGCACTCGCCGCCCAGATGTGGGAGCAGGCATCCCTCGGTTCCGCTGCGGCCCGCGCCCTGCGCAAACTCCGGGCCCGCGGGGTCCTTGCCGAAGACGCCGCCGCCAGCCCGGTCCATCCAGCGATCCGGACGGCGGACCCGAACTTCGACCGCGTTTTCCGTGCTGTCACGAACAGGACGCCGATCACTTTCGGGTACCGGGCTTCGAACGGCCTTGAATCGTTCCGCAGCGTCCAGCCCTGGGGGATGGGATCCCGCTACGGCCACTGGTACCTGGTGGGCTGGGACACGGACCGCGGAGCAGAGCGCTGGTTCCGCCTCTCACGGATGACGACGGACGTCACCTCTGCCAAAGGCACTTACAGCGTGCCGGAGGACTTTGATATCCATGCCTCCCTGGCCTCACTCGATTCAGTGTTCGCTCCAGTGGCCGCCGCGGTTGACGTGCGGACGGGAACAGGTGCCGAACTGCGGCTGCGGGCCACCGGTTCGGCGGACCCTGCAGCCGAGCTTCCGGCCGCGTCCCCAGGCTGGGACAGACTTTGGTTTGCCGTCACTGACCTTGAGGCCCTTGCGGCCGACGCCGCGGCGCTGGGAACCGCGGCCCGCGCCGTCCATCCGCCCGAACTTTCGTCAGCTGCCCGGGCCACACTGGCCCGGGCCCGAAACTTCCAGGCCGAGCCGGTCCCGGACTATCCGGCCCCGGCCGCTGCCCGGAACACCGGGCCAAAGGCCCACGGCGCCCAGGAAAGACTTAGCCGCCTGCTTGACCTGGTTCCCTACGTCCTGGCCCACCAGGGCGCAGACCTGGCCCGAACCGCCGAGCGGTTTGGCGTAACCCCGGAACAGCTGGCCTCGGACCTGAACCTCCTGTTCGTCAGCGGCCCCCGGTATTACCCCAACGGCCTGATGGACGTTAATTTCGAGACCGGCGAGATCTATATCGACAACGCGCAGAACCTTTCCCAGCCCGTGCGCCTGTCCATGGACGAGGCCGCTGCCCTGGTGGTGGGGCTGGACACCCTCGCAGCCCTTCCCGGGGCCGCACCCACCGATGCGGTGGCCTCTGCCCACGCCAAACTCACCGAAGCCGCGGGCACCGCGGCCGGCGCGGGGACGTCACTGGCCGCTGAACTGCTGCCCTCAGGAACGTCACCGGAGCTGCTGGATATACTCCAGCGCGCGGTCACGGGCAGGCGCCGCCTGTCCATCCGGTACGTTGTTCCCAGCCGTGACGAGGTCTCGGACCGGCTGGTTGATCCGCGGCGCATCTTCTCGGACAACAACATCTGGTACCTCGATGCCTGGTGCCACCGTGCACAGGCCGGGCGGTTCTTCCGGGTGGACCGGATCCTCTCCGCCGCTGACCAGGGCGGAGCGGCAGAAGACCTGCCCGCAGCGGACCCGCAGTTTCCCTCCAGTCTTTTTACCCCGGGGGAGGCGGATGAGTTCGTCACAATCCGCCTTTTGCCCGACGCCGCCTGGGTGGCGGACGCCTACCACTCCGAGCAGCGCGCCGGGCTTCCGGACGGCAGCCAGGCCGTTGTCCTCCGTACCGCCAGCTCCGGCTGGATTCCGGGGTTTATCGCCCGTCTGGCGGGATCCGGAGCCGTGCTCGAACCAGCAGAGCTGCGCCGGGCCACCCAGGCGTGGCTGGATCAGGCGGCAGCAAACTACGAATGAACAGCTGATGAAGTGCGCAGCGGGCACACCGGCTTCAGCACCTGATCACCGCTGCGCTCCACTATGCTGGGTACATGCCTTGGTGGTCGTGGATTCTGATTTGGGTTGCCCTCACAGCGGTGGCCCTGCTGCTCTATGTCCTGATCGGCTACCGAATCTTCCGCAAGTTCATGGCAGTGCTGCGTGAAGTCCAGTCAGCCGGGGAGCGGCTGTCCTTTATCCCTGCGCCTGTTCCGCCGGCTCCGGCCGCGGAGTTCAAGGCTGCGGTGTTCGCGGATCCGGAGGCTGAGCGGATCCGTTATGAGGAGGGCAAGGCATCCCGGAAGGAGGCACGGCGTGAACGCCGTGTGCAGCGCCGGACCCTGCGCGGACAACCGCGGGCCTGGCGTGACATCCCCGGCCTCTGACATAGAATGCACTCAAACGAAAGGACACCGGCATGCGCCTAGAAGGCTGGCACATTGTCATCATCATTGTTATCGCGATCCTGCTCTTCGGTGCGCCGAAACTGCCGGGACTGGCACGCAGCGTGGGCCAGTCACTTCGGATCTTCAAGTCCGAGGTACGCCAGATGAAGGATGAAAACACCACCGCAGGAACGGACGGAGATCCGGTCGAGGGCCGCGTCGTCAACAATCCGGGCCACACTGCACCGCAGCAGGGACCCTCAGCGGGCCACACCCCGCCGTCCGGACCCAATACCGGCAGCGGTAATCCGCCCGCCAACCCGTAGCGGCTGTGGCGCTGAAACGGGGGCGCAAATCCAACCCTGAAGGGCGGATGGCCCTCAAGGAGCATCTGCGGGAATTCCGCAACCGCCTGTTCAAGGCTGCCATTGCAGTGGTCCTGGGGACCGTGGGCGGCTTCTTCCTCTACATGCCCGTCTTCAACGAGCTGACGCGCCCTGTCCGTGAGCTGTCCGAAGAGCAGGGCCGGCTGGCAACCATCAACTTCGACGGCGTTGCCACCTCGTTCGACCAGATGATCCAGGTCTCCGTGTTCATCGGAGTGCTGGTTTCGAGCCCCTTCTGGCTCTACCAGCTGTGGGCCTTCATCACTCCGGGCCTGAAGACCAAGGAACGCCGGGCCGCCCTGGGCTTCCTCTCCGCCGCTGTTCCGCTATTCCTGGCCGGGGTGTACCTGGCCTGGCTGATCCTGCCCAACGCCGTGGGCGTCCTGACGGACTTCACCCCCGAGGGCGCCGCCAACGTCATCACGGCGTCGGTATACCTGGCGTTTGTGCTGCGTCTGCTGCTCGCCTTTGGCATTGCCTTCCTGATTCCGGTGGTCATGGTGGGCCTGAACCTGCTGGGGCTGCTCAGCGGCAAGACGATTGTGAAGTACTGGCGGATCACGGTGTTCATCATCTGCCTGTTCGCTGCCATGGCGGCTCCCGGCGGAGACGCCCTGAGCATGTTCTACCTTGCGGCTCCGCTGCTGGTGCTCTTCGCCGTGGCCGTGGGACTGTGCTTCATCAATGACAAGCGGCGGAAGCGGCGCAACGCAGCCCGCGAAGCCGAAGTCGAGGCTGACGCGGACAAGGCGTCCAGCATCCAGGACCTCTAGGCGGCAGTCCCGCCGTCCCTGCGGGGGACCGCGGGACTGCCGCGGGGCGCGCTGAGCGGTGCTGAGCGGTGGCGGGACGAAACCCGCCCGCCGCAGCGTCTAGGCTGGAGGTATGACTTCCCCGTCTGAACGGTATCTTGCCGCCAAAGAACGCACCGGCCACGCACGGACCCGCCTGGGAGTCTTCGAGCAGTCGCTGGGTTTCGATCTTGACCCCTTCCAGCTGGAGGCGTGCCGCTCGGTAGAGGCCGGCCGCGGCGTCCTGGTTGCCGCCCCCACCGGTGCGGGAAAAACCGTGGTGGGCGAGTTCGCCGTCTACATGGCCCTGGAACGCGGCCTGAAGGCCTTTTACACCACTCCCATCAAGGCCCTGAGCAACCAGAAGTACACCGAACTTGCTGCCTCTTACGGCGCGGAGAACGTCGGCCTGCTGACCGGGGACACCAGCATCAACCCGGATGCCCCGGTGGTGGTTATGACCACCGAAGTGCTGCGGAACATGCTGTACGCAAACTCAGACACCCTGGATGATCTCGGCTACGTGGTGATGGATGAGGTGCACTACCTTGCGGACCGGTTCCGCGGAGCCGTCTGGGAAGAAGTCATCATCCACCTGCGCTCCGACGTCCAGCTGGTGTCGCTGAGTGCCACCGTTTCCAACGCCGAGGAGTTCGGCGCCTGGCTGGACACTGTCCGCGGGGACACCGACGTCGTTGTCACCGAGCACAGGCCGGTTCCGCTGTGGCAGCACGTGATGGTGGGACGGGACATCCTGGACCTGTTCGCCACCGACGTTTCCTTCGATGAGACAGCCGCAGCAGACTCCGGCCCTGCCGGGGCGAAGCAGAAGGTAAAGGTCAACCCCGAGCTGCAGGAACTGGCCCGCAGCGAGTCCCGTCTGGGCCAGCGCGGACGCTGGGGCGGGCCGAGGTCCGGTCCAGGCGGCCGCAAGCCCGCCAACGCGCGCCGGGGGCCCTCCGGCGCCAACGCCGTGACACGAACCCCGCGCGCTTCCCGTCCGCAGGTGATCAGCCAGCTGGACAAGCGCGGGCTGCTGCCGGCCATCACCTTCATCTTCTCGCGCAACGGCTGCGACGCCGCCGTGCGGCAGTGCGTAGACGCGGGCCTCGCCCTGACCAGCGAGGCCGAACGCGCCGTGATCGCCCGGACTGTGGATGAAGCCGCCCGGGACATTCCCGAGGATGATCTGGAAGTCCTGGGTTTTTGGACGTGGCGTGAAGGACTCATCCGGGGCTTTGCCGCCCACCACGCCGGGATGCTCCCCACCTTCAAGGAAGTGGTTGAGAAGCTGTTCGCCGCCGGACTGGTGCGCGCCGTCTTTGCCACCGAAACCCTGGCCCTGGGCGTAAACATGCCGGCCCGGTCCGTGGTGCTGGAGAAGCTGGATAAGTTCAACGGCGAAGCGCACGTTGATGTCACGGCGGGGGAGTACACCCAGCTGACCGGCCGTGCCGGGCGGCGGGGAATCGACGTCGAGGGCCATGCCGTGGTGCTGTGGCAGCCCGGTACGGATCCCGCAGCGGTGGCCGGCCTTGCGTCCCGCCGGACGTACCCCCTGAACTCCTCTTTCCGCCCCACCTACAACATGAGTATCAACCTGATCGCCCAGTTTGGCCGGGACCGGGCGCGGGAGATCCTGGAGTCCTCTTTCGCCCAGTTCCAGGCCGACCGGTCGGTTGTAGGCCTGGCCCGCCAGGTGCGTTCCCGGGAAGAATCACTGGCCGGATATGAAAAGGCCATGACCTGCCACCTGGGGGACTTCACCGAATACGCCGCGATGCGCCGCCGGCTGTCGGATTTGGAGAGCAATGCGTCCAGGTCCAAGGCCCGCAGCCTGCGCAGCGCCGCCGCGGCCTCGCTGGAAACCCTCCGGCCCGGCGACGTTGTGGATGTACCCGGCGGCCGAAGCCCCGGCTACGCCGTGGTGCTCTCGCCGGACTCCGGTGCCCGGGACCCCCGGCCCACTATCCTCACGGAGGATAAGCAGATCCGCAGACTGCATGTGCAGGACCTGGACGGCGCCGTGAACGTGGTCTCCCAGATCCGGATCCCCAAGTCCTTCAACGCCCGCACCCCCAAGGACCGCCGGGACCTGGCTTCCTCGCTGCGCAATGCCCTGCGCGAACACCGTCCGCCGCGTCCGGCAGGAGGCCGCGGAGCTTCCCTCCACGCCGGCGGCACGGAGCGGCAGGAACAGGCCATCGCAGAGCTGCGGCGGAAAATGCGCGCCCACCCGTGCCATGGCTGCAGTGACCGGGAAGACCACGCCCGCTGGGCTGTGCGCTGGTGGAAGCTGCGCCGGGAGACGGACGTCCTTGCCTCCCAGATCCGGGGCCGGACCAACACCATCGCCAAGACCTTCGACCGCGTCAGTTCCGTGCTGGCCCGTTACGGCTACGTGTCCCCGGACGGGGACGGCGTGCTTCGGGTGACGGACGCGGGCAATAAGCTCCGCCGCATCTACGGCGAGAAGGATCTCCTGGCAGCCCTGGCACTGGAAAACGGCGCCTTTGACGACGTGGATGCCGTGGAGCTGGCCTGCCTCGCCACCGCCCTGGTGTACCAGCCCAAGCGCGAAGAACGCGGACTGCGCCCGAAGATGCCCAGTGCGGTCCTGGACGGTGCCGTGGATATCCTGATCCGCCAGTGGTCCGAGCTAACGGACCTGGAGGAGGCGGAAAAGCTGCCGGTGACGGGGGAGCCCGAGCTGGGACTGGTCTGGCCCATGTACAAGTGGGTCCGCGGCAAGCATCTGCAGGTGGCACTGAACGGCACGGAGCTGGCGGCCGGTGACTTTGTCCGCTGGTCCAAGCAGGTGATCGACCTGATCGACCAGCTCGCGAAGGTTCCGGAAATTCCGGCGGACCTGCGCCGCCGCTGCCGTGAGGCAATCGACCTCATCAAACGCGGCGTCGTCGCTTACTCCGCGGTGAGCGAATAACCCAGCTGCCGTATCCCTCCGCACAGTAACCTGCAGACGATTCCTCATCATCCGTCATCTCCCCACGAACCACAGAACAGGTGAGTCCTTGAACAGCACGGCCCCGGCCAATGCCCTGACCCTTTACCGGAACGGCTCGGTCTACAGTTCCGCCGATCCCTTTGCCACAGCCATGCTGGTGGACGGCGGAACCGTAGCCTGGGTGGGCTCGGAACAGGCAGCCACTTCCATCCAGGACGACAAGATGCACGTAGTGGACCTGCAGGGCGCACTGGCGGCCCCGGGGTTCGTGGATTCCCACGTCCATCTCACTGAGACGGGCCTGGCTGCTTCCTCCGTTGATCTCTCCGGGGTGCGCAGCCTGGCGGAAATGCTCGACGCCGTAGCCGCGGAAGCTGCCCGTACGTCCGGCCTGATCATTGGTCACGGCTGGGACGAATCGGGCTGGCCGGACCGCCGGGTACCCACGGCGCAGGAGCTGGACAGGGCTTCCGGCAACCGCAGCGTCTACCTTGCGCGGGCGGATGTTCACTGTGCCGTGGTTTCCGGAACCCTCGCTGCCGAACTGGGCCTGGCCGCCCTGGACGGCTGGGAAGACGGCTTTGTGCTCCGCGATGCCCATGAGGCGGCGCGGACGGTGTCCCGCAGCCTTACTCTGGCCGACCGTGCCCGCTACCAGCGCGCAGCACTGGACCTGGCGGCATCGCAGGGCATCGTTGCCGTTGCCGAAATGGCAGCACCGCACATTTCTCCCGCTGAAGACCTCCGTCAGCTCCTCGGCCTCGAAGGCAGCCTCGGGGATGCCCCGGCACCGCAGATCCTGCCCTACTGGGGCCAGCTGGCGCAGACTGAGTCGGAGCTCGCCGAGATCGTGGCCGCTTTCGACGGCAGGCTGCTGGGCCTCGCCGGCGACCTGAACATTGACGGGTCCATCGGTGCCCGCACGGCAGCGCTGCGGACGCCGTACTCGGACGCCCCGGAGACATCCGGCAGCCTCTACCTCAGCGCCGAGCAGGCGGCCCGGCACCTGGAACTGGCTACCCGCGCCGGACTCCAGGCCGGATTCCATGTCATTGGCGACGCCGGGCTGGACACCGCCATCAAGGCCCTGGACCTTGCATCCGAAACCTTAGGAGAAGCTGCTCTGCGGGCCGTCCATCACCGTCTGGAGCATCTTGAACTCAGTGATGACAGCGCTGTGGCAGATCTGGTGCGCTACGGCATCACCTCCAGCATGCAGCCTGCCTTCGACGCCGCCTGGGGCGGACCGTCCGGCCTGTACTCCCAGCGGCTGGGGGAGCGCAGCGCCTCCATGAACCGTTTCGCCGCCCTGCTCTCAGCGGGCGTCCCCGTGGTCTTCGGGTCGGACACGCCCGTCACCGCCATGGATCCCTGGAGTGCCGTGCGTGCCGCCGTCATGCACTCCAACAAGTCCGAACGGATTTCGGCCCGCGCAGCATTCATTGCCCACACCCGGGCTGGATGGCGTGCTGCCGGAACCGGCAACCCGATGCTTGGCCAGCTGGCACCCGGGACCCCGGCATCCTTCGCTGTATGGGAGGCGGATGAGCTCATGGTGCAGACGCCCGATGCGTCGGTTGCCTCCTGGAGCACCGACCCGCGCGCCGGAACGCCGCTGCTGCCGGCGCTCGACACCGAGACGCTTCCCCGCTGCCTGCAGACGGTGCACCATGGCACGGAACTCTACCGGGCGCCGGATTTTAGCTAGGTTCCCGAAAATGATTGGCGTTGGACAGCCTGCGTCAATATGCCTCTGACCTGCCCAAACGCAGATTAAGTCCTAGTCAGGAAACATGTTGACACTCCTCGCTCAGGACGTAGTCTAGACAGACCGCGGCACGGACCGGCCAAGCCGGAAACCGGCTGTTTGGCCCGGGCACGAACGTCCGCGCGGGGTGAATGCCCCGCCGGCGGATACGGTGCAGGCCTCGCAACACCGGCCAGCCCAGCATTACAGGCAGTCGTTGCAGCGCGTTGGGACAGGTTCAACCGTCAGTAGAAAACAGGTCCGGAACCTCCGGAACTGGCCCGAAGACGGCGGAACCTGTCCCTTCGTGTGTCCGATGTGTGTGGACAGAGTGTTCGGCGGGCGGAGCTCCCTCAGGCCAGGCCCCCCTGCCGTCGCCTATACTGGTAATCCTGCCTTCGTCAGCAGTACCCCCTTCCGAGCCGCGATCAGCGCGGCTCGTGTTCGTTGAAAGGCCATTGAGTGCGCGTCCTCACCATCATCCCCACCTACAACGAGATCGAGTCGCTGCCAAAGACACTTCAGCGGCTGCGCACCGCTGTGCCGGACTCGGATGTGCTGATTGCGGACGACAACAGCCCGGACGGTACCGGCACCTATGCAGATCAGCAGGCGGCTCTGGACCCGCAGGTCCACGTGCTGCACCGCAAGGGCAAGGAAGGCCTGGGGGCGGCCTACATTGCCGGATTCAGGTGGGGCCTGGAGAACGGCTACGACGTCCTGGTGGAAATGGACGCAGACGGCTCCCACAAGCCCGAGCAGCTGCCGCTCCTGCTGGAGGCCTCGGCTGCCGGTGCGGACCTTGTGATCGGTTCCCGCTGGGTCCCAGGGGGATCAGTGGTGAACTGGCCGCTGCACCGCAAGGTCCTCTCGCGTGCCGGCAGCACCTATTCCCGGCTGATGCTCGGTATTCCGGTACGCGACATTACCGCCGGCTACCGTGCCTTCCGGCGAACCACCTTGGAGAAACTGGACCTGTCCGCTGTTGAGTCGGTGGGCTACGGCTTCCAGGTGGACATGACTTTCCGGGTGGCCCGTCTGGGCCTGAAGATCTCAGAAGTACCCATCACCTTCGTGGAGCGAGAGTTCGGCGCGTCCAAGATGAGCGGGAACATCGTCTTTGAGGCAATAGCGAACGTCACCAAGTGGGGGCTGTCAGCACGCTGGGAGAAACTCACCAAGCGGGGCTAGCCCGGCCTGCGCGGACCCAAGGACGCGCAGCAAACGGCGAAAGGCCGGCAGCCAGTGGCTGCCGGCCTTCGCCGTTTGGTTAAAACCGCTTGGGACTTTAGGACGCGGTTCGTTCTCCGCGGCGTTCACGGAGCTTGTCCAGACGGTCCTGGAGAATTACTTCGAGCTCTTCAATGCTGCGGCGCTCAAGCAGCATGTCCCAGTGCGTGCGCACCGGCTTCTCGTTGCTGGTGTCCGGCTTCTCGCCGTCGACCAGGAGGGCTTCCTTGCCGGTCTTGGAAACCCAGACCGGGGGAATCTCTGCCTCGGCGGCGAAGGTCACGAACACGCGTTCGCCGTCCTCGCAGCGGTACTCGACGCGCTGGCGGGGAGCCGGCTCAACACCGGATTCCGTCTCCATGCTCTGCGCACCCAGTCGCATACCCCGCAGGCTACGATCGCTCATTTTCTCTCCCTCATCAGTTTCGAAAGACCCCGTCGGGTCCATCAGTAATGCCCGCTGCCCAGAAGGACAGCCGCTAAAGCTCGTGCCGGCTGCGCACCGGTTGTTCCTTCGGATTCAACGCGGCAGCCGCTCATCCTGTTCCCGGCAAAGTCCTGTGCCCGGCAAACAGTCAATTATAGCGGCCGCCGGGCACGCGGGCGAGCCGCGGACTAGGGGACGGCGTCCCCGGATCCCAGCCGGAGTCCGGGATCCGCCGGCGCGGCCGGTGCAGGAGACCCGGATCCGGCTGCAGCAGAGCTGCCGTTGCTGCCGTTGCTGCCGTTGGCGCGGGTGTTCATGGCATCCGGCAGGTAGTCTCCGAGCGCGGAACCCACACCGCGCAGTGCCTCACCCAGCTCACTGGGGATGATCCAGAGCTTGTTGGAATCGCCTTCTGCGAGCTTGGGCAGTGTCTGCAGGTACTGGTAGGCGAGGAGCTTCTGGTCCGGATTGCCCTTGTGAATGGCATCGAAGACCTTCTGGATGGCCTGGGCTTCACCGTCGGCGCGGAGGATCGCAGCCTTGGCGTCGCCTTCGGCGGCGAGGATGGCAGCCTGCCGGCGGCCTTCAGCGGTGAGGATCTGGGACTGCTTGGTGCCCTCTGCGGTCAGGATGGTGGCGCGGCGCTCACGCTCGGCGCGCATCTGCTTTTCCATTGAATCCTGAATGGACAGGGGCGGCTCAATGGCCTTCAGCTCAACACGGGAAACACGGATGCCCCAGCGGCCCGTGGCCTCATCCAGGACGCCGCGGAGCTGTCCGTTGATCCGGTCACGGGAGGTCAGCGCCTCTTCGAGGTTCAGCCCGCCCACTACGTTGCGCAGCGTAGTGGTGGTGAGCTGTTCCACGGCGTGGATGTAGTTGGCGATCTCATACGTTGCAGCGCGGGCGTCGGTGACCTGGAAGTACACCACGGTGTCGATGGAGACCACCAGGCTGTCTTCGGTGATGACCTGCTGCGGCGGGAAGGAGACAACCTGTTCACGCAGGTCAAGCAGCGGAAGCAGGCGGTCGACGAACGGGATCAGGATGTTCAGGCCCGGATTGAGGGTCCGGAGGTATTTGCCGAGCCGTTCCACGACGCCGGCACGAGCCTGCGGAATGATGCGGATGGACTTGACGAGGACTACCAGGACAAAGATGACCAGGACAGCCAGGATGACTAACAGGACGGTGGTTTCCATATTCCCCCTTGCGTTGCGGCCGGCCCGCGGTTGTGGTCCAGCCTGTTTAGTGCTCCGTGCCGCGGAGCCTCCGGGGACCCGGCCGGCTGGCCGGTCGTCCCGTTGTGGTTTGTGTGGCCGTGCTGCGCGCCGTCGCTAGCGGAGCCCGGACGGGCCGCCGTCGTCGTGCTCCTCGGCCGGCACGCTCCCGGCGGAACGCAGCGGCTCAACCACCGCCGTCGCGCCTTCGATGCGCGTGACCGCCACCTGCTCACCGGCGGGAAGGAGCGAGCCGTCTCCGGTGCGGGCGGTCCAGGTATCACCGGCAAGTTTCACGGTGCCGGTGCGCGAACCAACAGGTTCGAGGGTAATGGCCGTGTCACCGATAAGCCGCTCGATGTTTGAGCGCTGTTCCTTGCTTGAGGTCTTCAGGTGCTTCAGGGCCGCGGGGCGGACCAGAACGATCATCAGGAGCGCCACGACGCAGAACACCACAACCTGCAGGAAGAGGGGTGCGGAGAGGATCGCTGCCAGCATGGCCGCCAGGGCGCCTACAGACAGCATGGCAAAGAAGAGGTCCAGGGTGAGGGTCTCGATCGCCGCAAAACCCAGAAAGAGCACGAGCCAGAGAACCCAGCCGTAGTCGACAAGCCAGTTGTACAGTTCCTGCATGATCTTCCCTCCGGCTCCGACCACCCCGGTGCCGGGTGCTGCAGAGCCGTCCAGCGCCGGGCGGAGTGGTTAGTAACGGGCTTTGTGGCTTATTCTGCCTGATAAAAGCGGGTTTACCTAGGCGTCCCGGGTCACGGGTGTGGCACGATCCGGTGCGGCGGAAGGACTGCAGCGCGCAGTTCAGCGGGCAGTTCAGCGCTCAGCCGGGCCCGCAGCCCGGAACTGCTGGAGCGAAAACGCAGCGCTCACCCACACGGGAAACTCCATTCGGTCAAGGGTGTCCGAGAGGGCCGCTGCATCGACATGATGTGCGGACGGACCCATGAGAACCACGTTCTCGACGTCGGTCCGGCCCAGTGCCATCCGGTACTCAACGCGCTCCGCCTGCCCGGCCTCGAAGTCCGGTCCCAGTGACTGCACTACCCGTGCTTCCTTTTCGCCGCCAATCTCCAGCATCCCCGCCAGTTGCCGGA
>JBELYP010000026.1:0-35468 GCA_040273995.1 Arthrobacter sp. | reverse complement strand
GGCGCGGTCCAGCAGGACAGAGAAGTAGAACTCCTCGGCGATGTCCGCACCCTGGGCGATCATGACCTTCTTGACCGTGTGGCCCTTGATGTCCATCCCGAGGATGTTGCTGGCGTGCTCGAAAGCCTCGTCAGCGGTCTTAGCCACCTTGACGCCGCCGGCCTTGCCGCGGCCGCCAACCTTCACCTGGGCCTTGACGACGACGACGCCGCCAATCTGCTCGGCTGCGGCTTTGGCTTCTTCAGGAGTGTGCGCCACGATTCCGGCGAGCACGGGTACTCCGTGCGCCTCAAACAGATCGCGCGCCTGATATTCAAACAGGTCCACGGGCTAGTGTCCTTCTACGTCGAAGTAGGTTTACGTATCGATCAGCTGATCGAGAAGCAGATGCGTCAAGCCGGGCTGCCCCAATGGCACTTTAGTCCCTTGGCGCCGGGGGCCCACCACAGACTACCGCTTTAGTGACGAAGGGCACAGTTCGACTGTTTGTAGAAGAACCGGCCTTTCCGCTATGGGGATGAGGCTGTGTTATGACTCCTTGGTCAGCGGCGCGTAACGCAGCAGCAGCCGCTTCTCGCCGACGTCGAACTTCACCTTCGCCACGGTCTTGTCCCCGGAGCCTTCCACGGCCAGCACCTGTCCATGGCCGAAGGACGTGTGATTGACCTTGTCCCCCACTGCCACGGAAATGACTTCCTTCTGCGGCTGGACACGGCCCATGGCCTTGGACACGGGCGCGGCGGCGATGCTTCCGCCGGTGGATGAGGCCGATCCTGCGCCCCAGTGCGATCCGCTGTACCGGCTGGAGGTGATGCTTCCTCCTCCGCCCCAGGTGGGCCGGTCCATGCCCTCGCGCTTCCATTCGATGAGTTCGGAAGGCACCTCCCCCACGAACTGGCTGGCCGGGTTGTACTGGCTCTGGCCCCACATGCTGCGCACCTCGGAGCGGGTGAGGTAGAGCCGCTGGCGGGCGCGGGTCAGGCCCACGTAGGCCAGGCGGCGTTCCTCGGCCAGCTCGGCCGGGTCCGTGGCCGAGCGCTGGTGCGGGAAGATGCCCTGTTCCATGCCGGTCAGGAACACGACCGGGAATTCGAGGCCCTTGGCGGTGTGCAGGGTCATGAGGGTCACCACGCCCTGGCGGCGGGATTCCTCGACGGCGGCTGCCACTTCCTCCGCGGAGCCCTCCGGTGCGTCGGGAATCTGGTCCGCGTCCGCCACCAGGGAGACCTGTTCCAGGAACTGTTCCAGGGTTCCTTCGGGATTGTCACGCTCGAATTCACGGACAACGGCAACCAGTTCGGCCAGGTTCTCCACCCGGGACTCGTCCTGCGGATCGGTGCTGGAGCGCAGCTGCGCCAGGTAGCCGGTCTGTTCCAGCACCGCTTCCAGGGCCGCTGAGGCACCGGAACCGGACGCCACTTCAGCCAGGTCGTCGATGAGTTTCACGAACCCGTTGACCGCGTTCAGGGAACGGGTGGCCAAGCCGGGGGCGTCTTCGGCCCGGCGCAGCGCAGCCATAAAGCTGATCCGCTCCCGTTCCGCGAGAGCCGCCACAGAGTATTCGGCGCGGTCCCCGATGCCGCGCTTTGGTTCGTTCAGGATGCGGCGCAGGTTCACGACGTCGTCCTGGTTCACCAGCACGCGCAGATACGCCAGGGCGTCCTTGATTTCCTTGCGCTCGTAGAACCGGGTGCCGCCAACCACCTTGTAGGGCAGGCCCACGCGCACCAGGACGTCCTCAAGCGAGCGGGACTGGGCGTTGGTGCGGTAGAAGATGGCGACGTCGCCGGGCCGCAGGTCCTCTTCGTCCTGCAGCCGGTCGATCTCCTCCGCAATGAAGCGTGCTTCCTCGTGTTCGTTCTCCCCCACGTAGCCGACGATCTTCGCGCCGTCGCCCTCCGCCGTCCAGAGTTTTTTCTCCGGACGGTTGGGGTTGCGGGAAATCACCGCGTTGGCTGCGGAGAGGATGGTCTGCGTGGACCGGTAGTTCTGTTCCAGCAGGATGGTGCGCGCTGAGGGGTAGTCCTTCTCGAAGTCCACGATGTTGCGGACGTCCGCGCCGCGGAAGGCGTAGATGGACTGGTCTGAGTCGCCTACCACTGTCAGTTCGGCGGGCGGGATGTCCAGGTGGCCTTCACCTTCGACGCCCACGAGCTCGCGGACCAGGGCGTACTGGGCGTGGTTGGTGTCCTGGTACTCGTCCACGAGGATATGCCGGAACCGGCGCCGGTAGTATTCGGCAACACCCGGGAAAGCGCGGAACATGAAGACCGTCTGGGCAATCAGGTCATCGAAGTCCAGGGCGTTGGCCTGGCGCATCCGCTGGGTGTAACCGGTGTAGACCTGGGCCACGGCCTGCTCAAACGGATCCGAATAGTTGGCGCTGGAGGCGTAGGACTCATCATCGATGAGTTCGTTCTTCAGGCCGGAGATCTTATTGGCGATGGCCTTGGGCGCGAACCGTTTGGGATCAAGGTCCAGCCCCTTGGCCACCAGCGTGATCAGGCGCAGGGTGTCCGCTGAGTCATAAATGGAGAAGTTCGAGTTCATCCCCACTGTCTTGGCTTCCCGGCGCAGGATCCGCACGCAGGAGGAGTGGAAGGTGGAGATCCACATGGTCTTGGCTACCCCGCCCACGAGCGACTCGATGCGCTCCCGCATCTCCGCGGCGGCCTTGTTGGTAAAGGTGATGGCCAGGATCTGGCCGGGGTTGGAGCGGCCGGTGGCCAGCAGGTAGGCAATCCGATGGCTGAGCACGCGGGTCTTGCCGGACCCCGCCCCGGCAACGATCAGCAGCGGTGATCCGGCATGCTTGACCGCTTCTTCCTGCTGCGGGTTCAGCCCGCGCAGAAGGTCCGCCGCACGGGCTTCGTCCACCCGCCCCGAGCCCGTCCGGGAAGGGCCGCTGCCCCCGGCGGCTTCCGCTCCCGTTTTCCGGCCGGCCTCTTTCCCGGCTGTCTCCGCTTTCGGGTCAGCGGAAGCCTTGCTCTTGGCGGGCGTGGAAAAATACGGATCAAAGAGATAGTCCATGGTGGTTTTAAGTCTAGGTGCTGGCCCGGACATTTGCCCGGACGCTGCTTCGGGACGGCCCGTTCCGGGACTCTAGCTGCCGGCCAGCCGGTGCTGGATTTCCCGGACTGCGCTTGCCGGGCCGGCGATATGCCAGCGGAAGCCGTTGACCTCCAGCACCGCAGTGGTACCCCCGGCTGCCTCCACAATTGCTTTTCCGGGCAGCCAGTCCCATTCAGGACAGCTGTGCTGGAACCATGCGCCCAGCCGGCCCGCAGCCACCGAGCCCAGGTCGCAGGATCCGGAGCCGAGCATTCGGAGGGTTGCCGCACCGGCCGCGGCGCTGGTCCAGGGCCCGGCAACATCGTCCCGGCGGAGCCAGGTTGGATGCAGGTAGGTTCCCGCGCTCAGCCGGTCCAGGTCCGCGTCTTCCAGCGGCCTAAGCGGCTCCCCGTTCAGCGTGGAGTTCCGTCCGGGGCCACCCAGCCAGAGCCGGTTTTCCTGCGGCTGATAAACCGCACCCAGCAGCACATGCGGCTCTTCCTCCGCTCCCGCCGCGGGTTCGGCGGCTCGGAGGGCAAGGGCGGAACACCAGTAGGTGGAGCCGGAGACGAAGTTGTAGGTTCCATCCACCGGGTCAATAACCCAGGTACGCCCCGAGGTTCCCTCGTGGCTGGCACCTTCCTCCCCCACTATCCCGTCTTCGGGCCGGAGCCGGCGGAGGGTCTCCAGGACCAGCTTTTCCGCTGCATGGTCTGCCGCCGTCACAACATCGGACACGGAGGTTTTCTGCTTTCCGGTCAGTCCTTCGGTGCGCATGGCAAGGGCCAGGGTTCCAGCCTCGCGGACCAGGGACCCGGCCAGGGCGAAATCGTCTTCTGTGGCGTTGGCATTCATGGGCGCTAGCCTAAACGGTCCGCGGGCCCGGCGGGGCGGGTCAGTCCCTCCGCCATACTGTAGGCATGGGTAAAACTCCGGCACAGCGCGCCGCTAAGCACGGCGACAAGGCACAACTTCCGGCGGGACCGCAGCTCCCAGCCAATCCGACAACGCAGCGGACACCGCAGCAGGCCAAGACCAACGCCAATTTGGTCGTGATTGCTGCGGCGGCCACCGCATTGTTTATGTTTTGGTACTACCACTTGCTGGTGCTAAACCAGATGACCCAGCTTTCGGGGGGTCTGGCCATGCCGGACTCGCTGATCGGCGGGTACAGCATGGAGTACCTGGCTGCCCTGCGCTCGGCCATGGATGCCGATGCGCTGGGCCAGCTCAGCTACGTCCACAAGACGGCAGGTACCCTTTTTCCCCTGATCTTCGGATTCGCATGGCTGCTGATCATCGGCCTCAACACCCGGCGCCGTTCGCTGCGCTGGATATTGTGGGCCGCACCGATCCTCTTTGTCATTGCGGATCTCTGGGAAAACGTCGTCATTGACGGCGTTCTGGGGTCTGCTGAGCTAGCGTCCGGAGACGCTGCCCTGGCCAGCTTCCTGACGGTCTCCCGCTGGGTCCTCCTCGGGCTCAGCCTGATGGCGTCCGTGCTTGCCGTTTTTAGCTCCCGGGCGGGACGGCCACCAGAACTTGTCACCAAGGACAAACACTAGGGCCGGCACAATTACGGTCCGGACGATCAGGGTGTCGAACAGGACACCGATTGCCACCGTGAGGCCCACCTGGGCGAGCGTGACCAGCGGCAGCACACCGAGGACCACGAAGACCGCGGCCAGCAGGACGCCGGCGCTGGTAATCACACCACCGGTGGAGCGCAGCGCCGCCAGCATGCCCTTCTTCGTACCCATCGTGGCAGCGTTCTCCCGGGCCCGGGTGACCAGGAAGATGTTGTAGTCCACGCCCAGGGCCACCAGGAACAGGAAGCTGTAGAGCAGGGTCAGCGTATCCAGGGCCGGGAAGCCCAGGACGTTGACGAACAGCAGCCAGCTGATGCCGCTGGCGGCGAAGAAGGTCAGCAGCACCGAGGCCACCAGCAGGACCGGCGCAACCAGGGACCGCAGCAGAGCCACGAGCACCAGGAACACCAGCAGGATCACGAGGGAGACCACCAGCGTCACGTCGTGCGTATTTGCGTCCAGCTGGTCAACCCGCTCAGCTGCCTCGCCGCCAACCAGGGCTCCGTAGCCAGGATTTTCTGCGAGGTCTGCGCGGAGGTCGCGGATGAAGGTGTTGGCTTCATCGGTTCCTGCTTCATAGGTGGTGATCAAATCGATCCGGGTCAGGCCGTCGTGTTCGTCGCTGATGCTGGCACTGTCCACGCCGTCCACACTGCCCAGCTCTTCGACTGCGGCTTCTGCAACATCTGAGTTCACCAGCACGATGACGGGGAAGGTCGAACCGGCTGCGAAGCCCTCCTCGAGGGTCTCTGCCGCCGTTACGGCCTCCGGCTTCTCGGTAAACTGCTCATTTTCGCTCAGGCCGATCTTGGCGCTGAAGAGGGCACTGGACATAAGCAGCAGAACAATGACGGCGATGCCGGCGATCGTCTTCGGCTTGCGGGCTGTTGCGTCGCCGAGCCTGCCCCAGAACTTGCCTTCACGTGCCGGATCGCCGACCTTGGGCACGAACGGCCAGAACAGCTTGCGGCCCAGCAGCACCAGGGCCACCGGGAGCAGGAACAGGGCGCTGAGGATGGCGAAGACGATGCCCAGGGCTGCGGAGAAACCCAGCCCGCGGTAGCTCATGGTGTCGGTGAAGAGCAGGGTCAGCAGCGCCAGGATCACCGTGCCGCCGGAGGCGATGATTGCTTCGCGGGTGCGGCTGAGGGCCTTGCCCATGGCAGCGTAGACGCTGTCGTGGACGCGGAGTTCTTCGCGGTAGCGGGCAATCAGAAGCAGCGCGTAGTTCGTTGCCGCACCGAACACCAGGACACTGGTGATGCCGACGGCCGAGGGGTCGACCTCAATTCCGGCAATCGGGGCCAGTACGTCCACCATGCGAAGGGAGAGCTGTTCGATGGTGGCGACAATAGCCAGCGGGACTATCCACAGCCAGGGCGAACGGTAAGTGACGATCAGGAGCAGCGCCACCACGGACGCGGTAACGGCCAGAAGCGTGAAATTGGCACCGGCGAATACACCGGCCAGGTCTGCGGTGAACGCAGCGCCACCGGTGAGTTCGGCTTTGATTCCCCCGGGGGCTGCCTCACTGACCGCCTCGCGCAGGTTGGCAACCTCTTCCCCCACGGCGTCGCCGTCGTCGCTGGCGGACTGCAGCGTGACCGGAATAATGGCGACTACGCCGTTTTCGGAAACCAGCGGGGGAACCTGAGCGGGCGGAGCCTCAACGCCTGCATCCGTTGCCGCGGCGCTGATGTCAGCGATGCCCGCGATATCGGACTCGCTCATTTTGCCGCCGTCTTCGCGCGAAACAACAATAATGGCGGTGGATTGCTGGGCGTCGGGGAATTCCTTGAGCAGCTCCTGCACCTGGGTGACCTGGTACTTGTCACTAAGCTGGCCCACGGTCGAGGATTCGTTTTCGGGGACCGGTATGGCGAAGAGCCCCACGATGACTACCAGGCCAAGGAACAGCGTGACCAGCGCCGCCCTGGCCGATTTCACTATCTTCGCGCTCATGTGAATACTCCAAGGGTGTAGGTATGGTGAGCAAGTAACTAGGGAACAAAGTATCTCTTTTTTCGAGATACTTCAATGTGAAGCTACTATGTGGGAGTGGAGATGAACGCGCTGCGGCGCCAGATCGTGGAGGCTGTCCGGGGAATGGGCCTGGACGGCCAGCTGGTTGCGGACGCCTTCGCCCACAAGCACGGACTCAACTCCACGGACATGCGTGCCCTCACGCTGGTCATGGAAGCTGAAATGCGCGGAGAGCCCCTCACCGCCGGCAGGCTGAGCTCCCTGCTGGGCACTTCCACCGGGGCAACCACAGCGGTCATTGACCGGCTTGAACACATCGGCCACATCCACCGCGCCCGCTCCGAGGCAGACCGGAGGAAAGTCACCCTGCACTTCGAGCCGCTCGCCCGCGAACTGGCGGGCGCCTACTTCGGGCCTCTGGGTGCCCTGACCACGGAGGTCATGGACCGTTACTCGGAAGCTGAGCTGGAAACGGTGCACAGCTTCCTATTGGGAATGCGCCAGGCCTACAACACCTATCTGGAGCGGCTGGAGGACCCCGGCACCGGGGACGAAACCTCCCCGGCCCAGGCGCCGCACACGTAGCTGCGTGTCCGGCGCAGGCCGCGCCGCACCTGCAGCCGAAAACAGGTAAGCTGTTTATCGCTGCCGGATGCCGGCGGCTCCGCCTCCGTAGCTCAGTAGGATAGAGCGGCCCTCTCCTAAAGGGCAGGTCGTCGGTTCGATTCCGGCCGGGGGCACTTTTTTGTATGCGGGTGGTTTAACCGCCCCGGCGCTCAGCCCGCCGGATCGCTGAGCGACTCAGGCTCCGCGGCCGCAAACTGGGTGTTGTAAAGCTCTGCGTAGCGCCCGCCCCGGGCCAGCAGTTCCGCGTGTGTTCCCTGCTCGGCGATCCGCCCATCCTCTATCACCAGGATTTTGTCCGCGTTGCGGATCGTGGAGAGCCGGTGCGCAATAACGACGGCGGTGCGTCCCTGGAGTGCTTCGGTCAGGGCCGCCTGGACCGCAGCTTCCGACGTCGAGTCCAGCGCCGCCGTCGCCTCATCCAGCACCACAATGCGGGGCTGCGCCAGCAGCAGCCGGGCAATGGTCATGCGCTGGCGCTCACCTCCGGAAAGCCGGTAGCCGCGCTCCCCCACCATCGTTTCGAGGCCGTCCGGCAGCGACCGGATGAGGTCCTGAAGCCGGGCCCGGCGCAGTGCGTCCCAGATCTCCTCCTCGCCCGCCCCGGGATTGGCCAGCAGCAGGTTGGAGCGGATGGTCTCGTGGAACAGGTGTCCGTCCTGCGTCACCATGCCCAGCGCCGACCGCATTCCCTCGAAGCTCAGGTCACGGACATCCGTGCCGGAGAACCGCACCGCACCGGAGTCGACGTCGTAAAGCCGCGAGAGCAGCTGCGCAATGGTCGACTTTCCGGCACCGGAGCTGCCCACGAGTGCCACGGTCTGCCCGGGCTCCACCCGGAAGGAAACGTTGTGGAGTACGTCCTCGCCGCCCCGGCTGTCCAGTACGGCAACGTCCTCGAGCGAAGCCAGCGAAACCTTGTCCGCCGTCGGGTAGGCGAACGTGACGTCCTCGAACTCAACGCCCAGGGGGCCGGCGGGAACCGCTGCCGGGTTTTCCTTTTCCCGGATCAGCGGCTTGAGGTCCAGGATCTCGAAGACCCGCTCAAAGCTGACGACGGCGCTCATGATTTCCACGCGGGCGTTGGCCAAAGAGGTCAGCGGCGCGTAGAGGCGGGTCAGCAGCAGCGCCAGGGTCACCACGTCACCGGTGTTCAGGGTTCCGTTGAGGGCGAACCAGCCGCCCAGTCCGTAAACCAGGGCCAGTGCCAGGGCCGAGACCAGTGTCAGGGCCGTGACGAAGACCGTCTGCATCATGGCTGTCTTCACGCCGATGTCCCGGACCCGCGCCGCCCGGACGGCGAACTCTGCGGACTCCTGGTCCGGGCGGCCGAACAGCTTGACCAGTGTTGCTCCGGGTGCGGAGAACCGTTCGGTCATCTGGGTCCCCATGGACGCATTGTGGTTCGCGGCTTCACGCCGCAGCGCCGCCAGTCTGCTTCCCATCCGCCGGGCGGGAATCAGGAAGACGGGCAGCAGCAGCATGGCGAGGATGGTGACCTGCCAGGAGGTTGTCAGCATCACGATCAGCGTGAGGATCAGTGCCACGAGGTTGCTTACCACCCCGGAGAGGGTGCCGCTGAAGGCCTGCTGGGCGCCAATCACGTCATTGTTGAGGCGGCTGACCAGCGCACCGGTGCGGGTTCTGGTGAAAAAGGCGATCGGCATCCGCTGCACATGGTCGAAGACGGCCGTCCGCAGGTCCAGGATCACTTGTTCCCCGATCCGCGAGGAGAACCAGCGCGTCGCCAGTGAGACACCGGCGTCGGCCACCGCCACCAGGGCAATCAGCACCGCCAGCCAGACCACGGTTTCCACCGAGGATCCCGCCACAATGGCGTTGACCACCTCGCCGGCCAGGACCGGCGTCGCCACGGCCAGAAACGCACTTCCCGTGGAGAGGATAAGAAAGCCGATCAGCTGCCGGCGGTACGGCGAGGCGAAGGCCAGGATCCGCCTGAGCGTCTCGCGTGAAATCTTCCGGTCAGTGCCCTTTGCGGTGGAGATCTTGTAGAGCGAACTCCATGCCGCGCCTTCCATGCTCATCTTTGCAACTTCCTTTAGTAGCGCTGTTTCCAGAGTAGTAGCTCCCCCGGACCGCGGCGCCCGGCATAACGCAGGCGCGGGGCGCTGCATTCCCGTGCTGCCACTGCCGCAATGACACGCAATGATGGGCCCGGTGCCGCTGGCAACGGCAGGTCCCTGGGATACACTGCAAACGCCCGCATCCATCCGGGCCCTTTGAACGAAAGGCCGCTATGCCGACGGCGCCCGCCCATGAGGGGATGTCTACGGACAGAATCAGCGAAGACCTGCCGGCGCTGGTCGCCGTCAGTGATGCCTCACTGCGCGCGGACGTCGAAGCGGCACTGGGCCGGGCCCGCCTCCGTCCGGTCCCGCACGGTGAAGGCGGCGGAGATCCTCTCCCTGTCCTCGCTGTGGTGGACACCGGGACAGTAACCGCCGCCGGAGAAGACCTTCGCCGCTGGCTGCTGCCCGCTGCAGACGGGTCCGGACCGCCGGTCATCCTCATCACGTCGGGTGAGCTCCCGGACGTGGAAGAGATGGTCCGCCGCGGGATCACGGACTTTGTCCTGAGCCCCGTCTCCCTTGACGAGCTCTCCTACCGCGCCGCCCTGATCCGGGCAGAGTCCCTTGCCGTCCGCCGCCGCCGCGAGGTCAACGCCAGCCTGCGCGGGAAAACCCGCGTCATCTCCGCGGCGGTACGGGCGACCAATGACCCGCACATCATGGCCGACGCCGTCGTATCCGGACTGGGCGATGCCTTCGGGGCGGACCATGTCCTGCTCACCACTTTCCCGGATGAGCGGGTGCCTGCACTCGAGAACTACTGGAGCCGCCCGGGCACAAGCGCACGGATTCCTGTCCCTGCCCCTTCCCAGGCGTTCGAAGTGGCCAAGCTGCTCTGGGAAAGCGGCAAGATGCTCGCCGCACGGGATCATCTTGATCCGGAGTCGGACTCCCACCCCATCCTGTACCCGGCGCCCCGGGAAGCCGGGCTGCGCACGTCCGTCATCGTTCCGCTGGGACACGGTGACCGTCCGTTTGGCATCATCTGGCTCGCCGGCGAGTACGCCGCGCGGGTGTGGAGCCCCACGGAACTCTCTCTGATCCAGCACGTCAGCGGCAACCTGGCCCACGGCCTGGTGCAGGGCCACCTGATCACCGCCCAGCGCACTGTCCTGGCGCGGCAGCGCGAGCTCGACCGCGAAAAGACCGATTTCGTAGCCACCATCAACCATGAGCTGCGCACACCGCTGACCTCCATCACCGGCTATCTGGACCTGATCCTGGACAGCTCCGGCGGCGAAGTCTCACCTGAGATTGCGCAGATGCTGGAAATCGTGGGCCGGAATGCCAACCGGCTCAACCACCTGATTGGCGATTTGCTCACCATTTCCCGTGCCGATGCGGAAGAGACCCGGCTGGATGTGGAGGAACTGGTCCTGCGGGACCTGCTGGAACAGGTCATCGCATCGCTGACGCCTGCTGCAGCCAGCCGGAACATTACCCTGACCCTGGAGGACACCGATCCCGAGCTGCGGCTGGACCTGCGCCTGGACGGGGACCGCGAACAGCTTGAGCGGGTCTTTTCCAACCTCATTTCCAACGCCGTGAAGTTCACCCCGCCGCATGGCACGGTCAGAGTGGAAGCGTCCCTGGCAGACCCCGGGGACGGAGCCGCACCCATGATCCGGGTCTGCGTCCGGGATACCGGCATCGGAATTCCCCCGGAGGACCTGCCCAAGCTGTTCAGCCGTTTTTTCCGCGCCTCCAATGCCACGGCGGCTGCTATCCCCGGCACCGGCCTGGGACTCTCCATCGTGCAGGACATCGTCAACCAGCACGGCGGCAAGCTCTCCATCAGCTCCGAGATGGGCCAGGGAACCTGCGCCGAGGTTATGCTCCCGGCGAGCTAGCTGCCGGACGCCGCCTGTGCCGGCACCTGCGCCTGGATCCGTTCCGGGAAGCAGTAGCAGTTCAGCGAGTTGCCGCGGCTGAAGCCCACCAGCGTCATGCCGGCGTCGCGCGCCAGTTCCATGGACAGGGAGGACGGCGCGGAGACCGCCGCCAGGACCGGGATCCCCGCCAGCTGAGCCTTTTGAACAAGTTCAAAAGATGCCCGTCCGGAAACCTGCAGCACAGTGCCGCGCAACGGCAGCAGGCCCGCACGCAGTGCCCAGCCCACCACTTTGTCCACCGCGTTGTGCCGTCCCACGTCCTCACGCAGGCACAGCAGCTCACCGCCGGCCGTAAACAGCCCGGCTGCGTGGACGCCGCCGGTCTTGTCGAACAGTGCCTGGCTTTCCCGCAGCCGCTCAGGCAGCGAGGCCAGGACCTCGAGAGGCACCACCACGCCGTCGTCCGCCACATCGAAGTGGGAAGACTTCCGCACTGCCTCAATGGAGGCCGTACCGCAGATACCGCAGGAGGATGAAGTGTAGACGTGGCGTTCCATCCCCGTGTCCGGCTGGTCCGTACCGGGGCGCAGCTGAACATCCACCACGTTGAAGGTCTGCTGGCCGTCCTCGTCCACGCCGGCGCAGTAGCGCATGGAGATCAGCTGCCCGGCCTCCCAGATAACGCCTTCGGAGACCAGGAAACCGGCAACCAGGTCAAAGTCGTCGCCGGGGGTCCGCATGGTCACGGTGAAGGATTTGCCCTGGAAACGGATCTCCAGCGGCTCCTCTCCGGCCAGCACGTCATCGCGCCGGCTCACCGTCCCGTCAGTGCGGAACCTCGTTATGCGGGCACGCCGTGAAACCCGTCCCATCCCATCGCTCCTCAATAAGTCTTAGACTGGCCTCACTTCAGACTAGGTGATTTCCTACACAAGGACGTGGTAGCTGTGCCAAGCAAGGCTCCGAAAGATGGAATCGACGAATCAGAGCTGCGGGTTGGAGATCCCAAGACCCACGCGGTGGGCATCCCGGCGGTCATCAACTCACTGCGCATTTCCTTCGATCAGATGGGTGCGCTGCGCAGCGCCAAGACGCTGATGAACGTGAACCAGAAGAAGGGCTTTGACTGTCCCGGATGCGCCTGGCCCGAAGGCGACAAGAGGCACGCCGCTGAGTTCTGCGAAAACGGCGCCAAGGCCGTGGCAGAGGAAGCCACCAAACGGAAAGTTCCGCCGGAGTTCTTCGCCGAACACTCCATTGCGGACATGCTCCGGAAGGACGACTACTGGCTGGGCCAGCAGGGCCGGCTCACCCACCCCATGGTCCTGGAAGCCGGAGACACACATTACCGGCCTATCACCTGGGACGGCGCCTACAACATCATTGTCGAGGAACTCGCGGCCATGGACAGCCCCGGGCAGGCAGTCTTCTATACCTCCGGCCGCACCTCCAACGAGGCCGCGTTCCTGTACCAGCTGATGGTCCGCGGACTGGGGACCAACAACCTGCCCGACTGCTCCAACATGTGCCATGAGTCCTCGGGGTCGGCGCTGACGGAGACCCTCGGAATAGGCAAGGGCACCGTCAGCCTGGACGATGTGCAGGGTTCAGACCTGATCATCGTGGCAGGCCAGAATCCGGGGACCAACCATCCCCGCATGCTGACGGCCCTGGAACGGGCCAAGAAGAACGGTGCCACGATTGTGGCTGTGAACCCGCTGCCGGAAGCAGGGCTGCTGCGGTTCGACAATCCGCAGACCCCCTCCGGCATCCTTGGCACAAAGCTCGGCGGCGGAACCCAGCTGGCCGATGACTTCCTGCAGATCCGCCTCGGCGGTGACCAGGCGCTCTTCCAGGGCCTGGGCAAGTACCTGCTGGAGCAGGAAGAGGAACACGGGAACGTCTTCGACCACATGTTCATCAATTCCTACACAGACGGGCTCGATGCCTACCTTGCGGAGATCCGGCAGGCCTCCTGGGATGAGATCTGCTTTGCCAGCGGCCTGACTCGCGCACAGATTGAGGCCACCGGCGCCCGCTTGATCGCTTCCAAGTCCACCGTGGTGTGCTGGGCGATGGGCCTGACACAGCACAAGCACTCCGTCGCGATGCTGCGCGACGTCGTCAACGTCCTGCTGCTGCAGGGCAACGTTGGCCGGCCGGGGGCTGGCGTGTGCCCCGTCCGCGGGCACTCCAACGTCCAGGGCGACCGGACCATGGGCATTTTCGAGCGGATGCCGGAAGCTTTCCATGACAGGCTCGACGCCGAGTTCGACTTCGCTTCGCCGCGCCGCCACGGCTTCGACACCGTGAACGCGATCCGCGCCATGCGCGACTCAAAGGTCCGGGTGTTCATGGCGATGGGCGGCAACTTCATCCGCGCCACCCCGGACTCGGCCGTCACGGAGGACGCGCTGCGCAATACGGCGCTCACGGTCCAGGTGTCCACCAAGCTGAATAAGTCCCACCTGGTGCACGGCCGCCGGGCACTGATCCTGCCGGCACTTGGCCGGACGGACCGGGACACCCAGGCCGGCGGAGACCAGCGGGTAACCGTGGAAGACTCCATGAGCGCTGTGCACGCCTCACAGGGCAGACTGGATCCGCCCGGACCTGAGGTCCGGTCCGAGGTGGCCATCATCTGCGAACTCGCTGAGCGTCTCTTCACCGGTTCCCACGCGCCCTTCCGCGAGAACGCCCCGAAGCTGGACTGGATCGGCGCGCGCGCGGACTACTCCCTCATTCGCCGGCACATCGAGAACGTCATTCCGGGGTTCGAGGGGTTCGAGGCAAAGATCAAGCACGGCGGCGGCGGTTTTGTGCTGCCGAACGGCCCCCGGGACGGCCGGAAGTTTGCCACGGCCACCGGCAAGGCACGGTTCACCGCCAATGAGCTGGATTATCCGAAGGTCCCCGAGGGACGGCTGATCCTGCAGACCCTGCGGGCCCACGACCAGTACAACACCACCATCTACGCCAAGGACGACCGCTACCGCGGAATCTACGGCGGACGCCGTGTGGTGTTTGTGAACGAGGCAGACCTGGCCGCCGCCGGACTGAAGGACGGAGACATGGTGGACATGGTCTCCGAATACGAGGACGGCGTCGAGCGGCGGGCCGAGCAATTCCGGGCGGTTGCCTACAACACCCCGGTGGGGTGCGCGGCGGCGTACTACCCGGAGGCGAACGTGCTGGTGCCGCTGGACTCCGTTGCCGAAGTCAGCGGCACCCCTACGTCCAAGTCAGTGATTATCCGGCTGGAGGTTGCTTCACCGGCCACGGCAGCGGCAGCGCGCTGACCGGCTGATCTGCGGCACAGCCGGTTTCGGGAAGCACCATAATGGCGTCGGCTTCGGCCAGGCCGCGGAGCATCCCGGAGCGGAAGTACTGAGACGGCAGGGCCCGCCCGTCCTGGATCCGGCACGGAACCAGGCGGGTGCGCCCGGGCAGCGGCGCCACATCCACGCCGGAGAGCACGTGGAATTCACGGGCTGAGGCGGCGCCCCGCAGTCCATCCAGGAGGGGCTGAAGCACAGTGAACACCGCCATCATGGCTGCCAGCGGGTTGCCGGGGAGCGCGACGACGAACCGTCCGTCCTGCAGCCGTGCCAGCAGGGTGGGGTGGCCGGGGCGCATGGCGATTCCATCAATGATCAGCTCAGCGCCGACGGCCTCAAGCGCGCGCCGGAGGTGGTCTGCATCCGAGATCCCGGTGCCCCCGGTGGTCACCAGCACGTCGCCGGAAGACATGGCGAGCGAGGTCTCGTCCACCGCATCGGTGCTGAGGGCAGCAGTGACGTCCTCAAGCTTGTCCGGCAGGCGCCGCACAGCGTCCACGCGCCCGCCGAGCATCTCCACCAGCTGCGGCAGCTGCGGCCCGAAGGTATCCCGAACCTGGCCGGAGTCCGGCAGCCCGGATTCAATGACTTCGTCACCGGTAAAGAGCAGGGACACACGCGGTGCCCTCAGGACCGGCAGTGTGTCATGCCCGCACACAGCCGCCAGGGCGATGTGCGCCGGGTTGAGGAGTGTACCCCCGGCGATTGTGGTTTCACCGGCTGCGGCTTCTTCACCGGCCGGACGGATGTGTTCCCCCAGCCGCGGCTCATCCTCGCGTGCGCCGGAGGCACGCCGCAGCGTTACCGGTTCCCCAGGCTCCAGGATGCCGTTCTCGGTTCGCAGAATGGCCTCCGCTCCCGCGGGAACCAGACCTCCGGTGAGGATGGAGACCGCTTCTCCGGACTGCAGGGGCCGGCGGCCTGACTCCTTATGGATCTGCCAGGGCTCGGGATCCGGCTCAGGCACAACTATGGTCCACGGCTCAGGTCCGGCCACGGCCCACCCGTCCATGGCGGAGGAAGCGTAGTGGGGCACGGGTTGCAGCGCGACGGCGTCGGAGGCCAGTGTGTGGCCAAGGGCCTCCGCGAGGGGCACCGTTTCAAACGGCAGCGGGCGCGCGGCAGCGTAGGCTGCCTTCCTTGCTTCTTCCCATGATGTGTTCGGCTGGAGCGGCAGAATCACGGGCAGGGTTCCGTTCACTTTGAGTCCTTCCGGTCAGCTTCCGCGTCGCATTCGCGCTGGGCGGCACGAATGGCAGCGCGCATGGCGACCGCGTCATCTGCCTGCCCGGAACCGGCGGCCAGTCCGGCTGCCAGGCCTGCTACGAAGGTGGTCAGCGGCGCTGCCGGGCGCACCACGTTGTGGGCAGCGGCTGCGGCCAGGTCCAGTACGGCGTTGATATCCACCTGCGTTCCGTCAAGCTCGAAGGCCTGCAGCAGCCGCTGCGTCCAGTCCTCGAGTTCCTGCTGCTGGGTTCCCATCTTGGCTCCTTAGTCCTTGGCGGCAGCTGCGGGTCCGGCCGGCTGGGCGGCGGCGGGAGACCCGGCCCGGATACCCCACTTCCCGGCATCAGCCCAGGTGTCCACGTCCGCTGTGCTTCCCTCCGGAACGGCAGCTTCTCTCCACTGCACCCTAGCAAGCATGCTGAACATTGAAAGATTTGCCAGCCCTCCCCCGCGTGCCTTCACCGCCGCGGCCAGGTCCTCCGTGCGGTACAGCGCGGCCAGCGGCTGCGACTTGCCGCCGGAGTCCACGGCCAGCACGGAACAGCCCGGATCAAGCTCCGCCGCCGCCAGCAATGCCGGAACCGCCTCACGGGCCTGCGGCATGTCACAGGCAAGAACCATGGTCCAGGGACTCGGCTGGCCCTCCTCCCCGGCGGCAGCCTGCTCCAGGGCGGTGAGCGCGGCACCCACGGCGGCAGCCGGGCCGGAGAACGGCGGGTCCTCCCTGACAAGAATTCCGGCATAATCCGCCGCTGCCAGCATCCCTGCCAGTGAATCGGGCCCTGCCACAGCCGTGCGGACCGCGCCGCTCACGGCACGGAGGGCGCGGACCAGCAGTGGCTCCTGGCCGAGCAGCAGGTTTGCCTTCGGTTCGCCGCCCAGTCTCGTCGAACGCCCGCCCGCCAGGATAACGGCGTCGAACCTCAGGGTTTCTCCGGAACTCATGCCGCGGTGTCCCCCAGGAACGGACTCCATTGGGCCGCCGGCTGTTCGAGCTCGCGGATCTGCCAGCGCGTACCCCGGGGCGCCCGCGGCGTGAACAGCAGTTTCCAGCCCAGCTGGTTCAACGTCTTGTCCCCCTTCTTGTTGTTGCAGCGCAGGCAGCATGCCACCAGGTTCTCCCAGCTGTCCTGGCCACCGCGCGATTTGGGGACGACGTGGTCCACGGTTGACGCTGCTTTCCCGCAGTACGCGCAGCTGTGCCCGTCGCGGCGCAGTACACCGCGCCGGGTAGCGGCTGTGGAATCCCGATAAGGGATGTTCACATACCGGTTGAGCAGGATCACGGAGGGGCGGGCAAACACGTCCCCGGGCCCAACCACCGGGTCCCCGCTCTCCGCGAGAACGCTCGCCTTACCGGTTAGGACCAGAACCAGCGCACGCCGGAAAGTGACCACCGCCAGCGGTTCATAGCCCGCATTCAGAACCAGGGTTCGCATGCACGTTCCTCTTCGCCTGCCCGCCGCCGGGCGGAAGCAACAACGTCCACCGGCACTGCGGTACTTCGAATGTTCACTGCAAGGGTAAGCCGCGGAACGCAATCCCGCTATTAAACCGGCACGGGTTGGGCTGAACCCGCTGGCCGGGCTGGAAAAGGCAGAAGGGCCCTGCCGTTTCCGGCAGGACCCTTCACTGTGTCAAGAAGTTGCTCAGTCAAGAACTCACTGAGTCAGACAGAGGCTCTAGCCTCCGACGCGGATGTACACGCCGCCGGAACCGAGTTCGGCGGGCGCAACCACGGTCTGGTTTCCGAAGAATCCACCGTGGACGGCCTGTCCGTTGCCCACGTAGACAGCGATGTGGGCCAGGCCCATGCCGCCGTCGGCGTAGTAAATCAGGTCGCCGGGAACAGCTTCGCCTGCGCTGACGGTGCGGCCCAGGGACAGGTATCCGGCGGGCCAGTCATGGAAGTTGATGCCGGCAGCGGCCAGGGCGTTGGTAACCAGCATGGTGCAGTCCTGCATGACACCAAGCTGGGCGTAGGCAGCGGCAGCAATGGTTGCTGCCGTACCCGACGCCGCCGCAGCGGGTGCTGCCGGAGCGGCAGGCTGTGCCGCCGCAGTTGCAGCCGCACCGGTGCCCGCCGGAGCCTCTGCAGCTTCGGCTGCGGCGACTTCCTGGGACTGGACGGTCACTTCAGCGGCCGCGGGAGCCGGAGCCACTGTCACACCCGGGACCGGAGTCAGGGTCAGATCCGGACCGATTGCGTCGGACGGAACCTGCAGCGGAATGGAGGACAGGTCCAGCTTGCTGGTCTGTACATCCCGTGACATTTCCGGGCCGGCTGCGGTGGCAGCTACGCCCGTGCTCAGCACCAGACCGGAAGCAGCAGCAATGACAGCGGCCTGGCGTCCTACATTGCCGGCACTGCTGACGGCGTCTGCAAGGGCGGTCAGTGAGTTGTTGCGCTGTACGGGCGCACGGTGGCGCGCACGCTCAGTTGACGTGGTCATTTAGAGGTTTTCTCCGTTGTTTCTGGCAACTGGGCGTCAGCTGACGCGGACGAAGCTTGCGCCGGGAAGATCAGACAGGGAGTGCAGGCCGGTGTTCATTCCGTTAAGACCACCGCTGATGACCTGGCCGTTGCCTACGTAGATGGCCACGTGGCCGCCAGTGATAACGAGGTCGCCGGGCTGCGGGCTGCCAACTACGGCACCGAAGGCGAAGAACTGGCCGGGAGCCAGGTCACCGACGGACTTGCCAACAGAGCGCAGTGCGTTCTCAACCATGGCGGTGCAGTCCTGCGCAACGCCGATCTGGGCGTAGGCGGAGGCTACCAGGCCGGCTGCAACGCCGCTGGCGCTGGCTTCGGGGGCAGGGGCGGGGGTGGAGGAAGCGGTGCTGACCTCGCCGGCAGCCGGTGCTGCGGCCGGGGCCGGGGCTGCAGCCTGCTGGGCTGCGAGGGCTTCCTGCTGGGCGGCGGCAGCAACTGCTGCGGCTTCCTCGGCGGCAGCCTGCTCTGCGGCCGCGATCTGTGCACGGGTTTCCGCGCCGGAAAGCGATCCTGCCAGCGGCTGGACCGGAAGTTCGAAGGGTGCCTGCTCGGAGACCGTAACGGTTCCGTTGGAGGTCACAACGTTCAGGGGCGTGGCTTCAAGAGCCTGGCGGTCGGTGGAAACCGGAGCTGCCTGGGCCGGCATGCCTGCGGCCAGAACGAGGCCGGAAGCAGCGACGACCACGGCGGCCTGACGGCCCACGGATCCTGCGTTTGCGGTAACGGCTTTGGACAGCGCGGTAAGCGGGCTTACCGGCGCAGTGGCGGCACGACGGCGGCCGGAATTGACTGATGACACAGTTTTGCCTCTCCCAATGCCTACGAGGTGAGCTGTCGGATTCGGATGGGAGTCACCCGGTTGCTGGACTGCTAAGTCCGGCAACTTAACCCCTAGGGCTTCTTGCGAAACCCGAAATTGGTTCCCCCGCCTCTGCCATGCGATTTTGCGAACGGATCTCGGACAGTGGCAGAGCTCGGCGATCTGTTCGAGAGTGCCTGATCTTTGGCGAATCAGGCACGGTGACGAGAATATAACAACATCAAGGAAATGTCACGCTCAGGTCACGAAAGGGTATTACCGCGGTCACAGCCAGCCGAGGGGATCGACAGGATGACCGTTTACGAGTACCTCGAAATGCAGGTGGCAGCCAGTGGAAGCTCCCGTGGTTCCGCTGGCACCCACCAGGTGTCCGCGCTCCACGGTGTCGCCGACGGACACGCTGATCGCTGACAGGTGGTTATAGGTCGTCTCCACCCCGTTGCCGTGGTCTACCACAACCCGGTTGCCCCCGCCGTACTCGTGCCAGCCAGCAGATTTGACGGTTCCGGCTGCGGCTGCGGTCACCTCGGTCCCGCAGGCCGCGGCGTAGTCCTGGCCGGTGTGCAGCTCTCCGGCTGTTCCCGTGATGGGGCTGACCCGGTACCCGAAGGAAGAAGTCTGAATCAGGTCGGCCTTCAGCGGTGTGGCGAGAGTTCCCTTGGCTGCTGCCGGGGTGACTTCGCTTCCCGCGACACTGAGCCCGCGAAGCTTCGCATCCGGGTCGAACTTGGAGGTAAGCGCGGCGCGGTCAAAGTCCAGGACCGCATTGGGGTCCGCAGAAACCGGCGCCGGGGCAGCCGTCGGTTCCGGCGCGGTGGCGGGATCCGTTGCGGCCGCCGTCGTAGGCATTGCCACGGTCAGGACGAGCCCGGACGCGGCAGCCGTGATGGCGAATTTTTGGGCGGTGCCGCCCAGCGGGCGGTGGACAGGTTCGGCACGGCGCCTGCCGGCCGGCCGGTTGGCGGTGCGTGGACGCAGTTCAACAGCCGGTGATTCGGCCCTGCGCCTGCCCGAAGCAGCATGCTTCGACAAGACTTTCCCTCTCTATATAGCCTGCGAAGTTAGCTGTCGGATTCGAGTAGAGAAACTCGGCCCCCGACGCCCAGGACTATTAGTTGGCGAATAGTCCTGAACGGCTCGAAGGCTTCACCCCAAGGCAGCAGCGCTGCCGGTAGATGGGTCCTCCGCCCCTGCCTGCGAACGGTTGCACCTGCGGTCCAGTGGCAGGGTTCGGCTGTTGGACCGGTTAACGGTGTTGTTGCTGTAGTCAGATGCCACTATAGGGGCAAAAGGCCAAAAGATACCATTCCGTTACCTGCCGGGGCTTCAGGTCACGAAGCGGGAGCGGAGACAAATACGTGTGAGGCAACCTCTGCGGGCAGCTCCAGTGCGCCTTCTATTCCAGGGACGCGCACCGAAATGTAGCCGCCCACCACTTCGGCAGTGATGCTGGCTCCGGGCCGCAATCCGGCCTCATCCAACTGTGTCAGCAGTTCCGGGTCAACCTGGATGGGCTCGGCCAGCCGGACTAGCACCAGCGGCTGGCCGGGGGTCACCAGCTCGACGGCGGAAAGCAGGTCCTGGTAGGCCGCGGCGGGCGGAACCGCGGCTTCGCCGCCCAGGGCTTCGAGGCCCGGGATCGGATTTCCGTAGGGCGATTCGGTGGGCTTGCCCAGCAGGTCATACAGCCGGCGCTCCACCCGTTCACTCATCACGTGTTCCCAGCGGCAGGCCTCGTCATGGACGTAGGCCCAGTCAAGCCCAATAACATCTGCGAGGAGCCTCTCGGCCAGCCGGTGCTTACGCATCACCTCGGTGGCACGGCGCCGCCCAAGCTCAGTGAGTTCAAGCTGGCGGTTGCCGGATACGATTACCAGGCCGTCGCGTTCCATCCGCCCTACGGTCTGGGAGACGGTTGGGCCCGAATGGCGCAGGCGCTCGGCAATGCGCGCCCGCAGGGCCACGATGTTCTCCTCTTCAAGCTCCAGGATGGTTCGAAGATACATCTCAGTTGTGTCGATGAGGTCCGTCATGACCGTACCGCTCCTAGCAATCGTGCGGAAGTGAATCCCCGCAGCGGCACAGAACGCGCCGCCGGTTCCGTTCCCACGTTAGCCCATCGGCCCAAACCGGGGAGAATTATCCGCGCCGGAGGGGCCAATGCGCCAGCCCGGTCACAAATAGGACCGGTAAGGGCGCCGGGTGTTGAATAGAAGAGTACGTTGAAGCACCCTGCCAACCCGCTTGGAGCATACAGAAAATGGGCGAACCCGCCGTTACGATTCCCGCAGATCTCCTTCCCAAGGACGGCCGGTTTGGTGCCGGCCCTTCCAAGGTCCGGCCTGAGCAGATCCAGGCCCTGTCCAGTGCCGGTGCCAAGCTGCTTGGCACCTCCCACCGGCAGGCACCGGTGAGGAACCTCGTCGGAAGCGTCCGCGAAGGCCTGTCAGCGCTGTTCCGCGCACCCGAGGGCTACGAGGTTGTCCTCGGCGTCGGCGGCTCCACCGCATTCTGGGACATCGCTTCCTTCGGGCTCGTTGAGAACAAGGCCCAGCACCTGTCCTTCGGCGAATTTGGTTCCAAGTTCGCTGCAGCCACCAACAAGGCCCCCTTCCTGGCCGCCTCCAGCATCATCAAGTCTGAGCCCGGAACCCGTCCGGAGGCGACAGCCGAAGAAGGCGTGGACGTCTACGCCTGGCCGCAGAATGAAACCTCCACGGGTGTTGCCGCTCCGGTCCGCCGGGTGGCCGGCGCAGACGCGGACTCCCTGGTCCTTATCGACGCCACGTCCGCGGCCGGCGGCCTGGACGTGGAACTGGCCGAGTCCGATGTGTACTACTTTGCCCCGCAGAAGAACTTCGCTTCCGACGGCGGCCTGTGGCTGGGCATGTTCTCCCCTGCAGCGCTGGAACGGGCGGCCCGGATCAACGCGTCCGACCGGTGGATTCCGGATTTCCTGAACCTGCAGACCGCAGTGGATAACTCCCGGCTGAACCAGACCTACAACACGCCCTCCCTGAGCACGCTGGTAACGCTGGACGCGCAGATCCAGTGGCTGAACGCCAACGGCGGACTGGACTTTGCTGCGGCCCGCACGGCCGATTCCGCCGGCCGTATCTACTCGTGGGCGGAGAAATCCGCTGTGGCGTCGCCGTTCGTCAGCCGCCCGGAGGACCGCTCGAACGTCATCGCCACCATTGACTTCGATGACTCGATCGACGCCGCGGCCATCGCCAAGACGCTGCGGGCAAACGGCGTCGTGGACGTGGAGCCGTACCGCAAGCTTGGCCGCAACCAGCTGCGCATCGCCACCTTCGTGGCGATTGAACCGGACGACGTCAGCGCGCTGCTGCAGTGCATCGACTACGTGATTGAGCACTCCTAACCGCTGATCCCCAGCGTCCGGGCCCCAGCCCGGATCGAGGACCCCGGCGCCGCTACCGCGGCCTGGGGTCCTCTTCGTTTATCCGGTTCTGGGTTGCATCGCTGGTCAGGTAAAGCCGGCGGCGCACCGAACGGTCATAGTGCAGCCGCAGGTGGTGGGCACGCCAGGCCCACACCAGGCCAATGACGGCAGTGATCAGGCCGGAGGCGGCAGCGACTCCCAGGCTCCAGCGCGGACCGAAAGCGTTGGAGACCCAGCCGACGATCGGCGCGCCGAGCGGGGTGCCGCCAAGGAAGATCGCAAAGTACAGCGCCATCACGCGGCCGCGCATCACCGGCGTCGTGGTGGTCTGGACATAGGCGTTGGCGCTGGTCATCAGGGTCAGGGCGAACAACCCCACGGGGATCAGGGACAGGGCAAAGATCCACAGGTTCGGCGAGAGCGCGGCTACGGTGCAGGCGACGCCAAAAGCCCCGGCTGCACCGAAGATGAACCGCAGCCGCGGACGCTCACGGCGGGCAGAGAGCAGGGCACCGGCCACCGAACCGATCGCCATGATCGAGTTCAGCAGGCCGAAGATCCCGGCGTCCTGGCCGAACTCGGTGCGCGCCATCGCGGCAATATATACGGCGAAGTTCAGCCCGAAGGTTCCCACAATAAAGATGGCCACCAGGACCATGACCAGATCCGGCCGGTACCGGACATACTTCAGCCCGGCCCGGATCCGCCCCTTCCCGGGCGGCGCCTTGGGCAGCACCCGAAGCTCGGACACACGCATCTTCAACAGCGCCAGGATCATGGCCGCGAACGTCACCGTGTTGATGAGGAACACCCAGCCCGGTCCCACCGCTACAGTCAGCAGCCCGGCCGCTGCCGGGCCGACCATTCGCGCGCCGTTGAAGGAAGCACTGTTCAGGGCGACGGCGTTGGGCAGGTTCTCCTCGCTGACCACCTCGGACACGAAACTCTGGCGGGCCGGTGCGTCGACGGCGGAGACGACGCCCAGCGCCAGCGCGAACGCATAGACATGCCACAGCTCCGCGTGGCCGGAGAGCACCAGCAGGCCCAGGCCGGCACCGAGGGCGGCCATTGAAACCTGGGTAGTGAGCAGCACCCTGCGCCGGTCATAGGTGTCCGCCACCAGTCCTGCCCATGGGGCCAGGAGCAGCTGCGGACCCAGCTGCAGCGCCATGACAATTCCCATTGCCGCCGCGTCCTGGTTGGTCAGGATGTCATAGACAAGCCAGTCCTGGGCGGTGCGCTGCATCCAGGTGCCGATGTTCGACACCAGGGCTCCGAGGAACCAGATGCGGTAGTTGAAAATCTGAAGCGAACGGAACATACAGGTTCACTTCTCCCTTCCGGGACAGTGAACCGAATTCCGTGCACTCACCGATTATTCGTCCTCCATGGCCGCAGGTGCAGCGGCATCCGTTTGAGCTTCGGCTGGCGCGTCGGCGTCGTTGGCCTGTTCCTTGATCTGCTCCTTGGCTTCTTCTTCCTTGGGTTCGGCTTCCTGGGCAGCAACGTCCTCTGGACGCACCCGCTCGGACCACGGCACCCATTCGGGCGCCAGGATGGCATCAGCGGACGGCAGCAGACCCACTTCGCAGACCGTAGCCACCTTGCCGCGGGGAACCCGCGCCACCGTGGCATACCATTCCCAGCCCCGGTAGCCGGGGAGGTTGGCACGGAACCGGTGGGTAACCAGCCGGTCTGCTTCGGGAACTGCGCTGAGCCACTCCCCTACCTGCTCTTCCGGCGCGACTTCCAGCAGCCCCGCCCGGGCGGTCTCGAGCGCAGCAGCCAGCACTGCGTCCGGTTTGGACGGCTTGCGCGGCGGCTTGCGCGCGGCAGCAGGCTTGGGCGTCGGTTGGGTATCGGTCGCGTCGGAATTTTTCACTCGGTAGTTCTGCCCCTATGCGTCAAGATCGTCGGCAACGGCCCGCAGCACGGCGGCCACCTTGGTGGCGTGCTTCTTCTCGGGGTAACGGCCCCGGCGCAGTCCGTTGGAGATTCCATCCAACAGTTTAATGAGGTCTTCGGTAATCACCGCCATGTCGTCGGCGGGCTTCCGCGCAGCCTTGGCCACCGACGGCGGCGCCTCCAGGATGCGGGCAGAGAGCGCCTGCGGGCCGCGGCGTCCGTCAGCCACGCCGAACTCCATGCGGGTTCCGGGCTTCACCTCGCTCACACCAGCCGGAAGCGCAGAAGCATGCAGGAAGACTTCCTGGCCGTCGTCAGTAGCCAGGAATCCGAATCCCTTGCCAGTGTCGAACCACTTGACCTTGCCGATGGGCACTTCGCTTACCTCGTTCTTAGCTGTTGGGTGCGGACTTTCGACCGCGTAATGAAGGGGTGGTACGTCCGCGCGTATCCGTCTTCCGGTCTTTGACGCGGCCGGCGGCGGATGCCTGTTGAGATACTACGGGGAAGAGTCTTCCCATTAGAATATCCCGAGCCCCCTAATCCGTGGCCCGCCACCCTTTGGGTGAGCCCCCTTTTTAGCTGTTAGCGTTAAAGACCATGGAGCACCTGGGTCCACCCCCTGCAGAGAACCTCGCCGGCAGCGCTGGAAAGCCGAAGCGCTCACCAGTGCGGATGCTGGTCACGGCATTGGCCGGGCTGCTGGCCGTCGCCGGCGTCGGGAGCCTCGCAGCCCTACTCCTAGAGGCACTCAGGGGCGAAGTCATCTGGCCCGGTTTTGCCGCCGGAGCCTTCTACGCACTGCCTCTGGCCTTCATCATGATGGCGGGGCTGGTAATTGACTCAATCCTGCGGCGGCGCCGGGGCTAACCCGTTTGTTTTCGGTCCCACTCGGGTAACGTATTGGACGATGTCCGCGATCCGAGCCTTGGCTGAAGACCTTGCAGCGCGCAGTGACGAACAACTGCGTGAACTCCTTCTCGCCCGGCCGGATCTGGCCCTGCCCCCGGTGCCGGATTTCCAGGCCCTGGCCGCCCGGGCATCCACGCGGATCAGCGTGCAGCGCGCGCTCGAAAAACTTACCGCTCCCCAGCTCCAGGTCCTGGAAGCACTGGACCTCACCACAAACGAAGACTCGCATCTGAGTACCACGGCCTCCTGGCTGAAGGCCTCGATTTCCGGCTCCACCATCAAGGCCCTGGACGCGATCCTGAGCTACCTGCATTCCCTGGCGCTGCTCCGGCGGGCAACTCCCCACCCGGGTGCGCCCAAGGCCGACGCCGGACGCAAGTTCTACCTGCCCGTCTCCGTACTGGGCGAAGCCCTGGGGGCGTATCCCGCGGGCCTGGGCCGCCCCTACTCCACCCTGGCCGCACAGCAGCCGGAGTTCGGCCAGCGCCTGGTCTCGATAGTGGAAGGCCTTCGCCAGCGCGGGCTTCCCCTTGAGAAAGCTGACACCCCCTCCACCGCAGCCCATTCGCTGCACCATCTGGTCTCCGATCCTGCGGGCTGGGAAGCCCTGCTGGCCGATGCACCTCCACAGACCCATGAACTGCTGCGGCGGTTCAAGTACTCCCCGGTGGGCACCATTCCGCGCAGGGCGGCAATCAGCCGCGCCGTCCTGGACAACCCCTCTCCCACGCCGGTCGAATGGCTGGTGGCCCACGGACTGCTGGTGCCGCTGGACGCCCTCCATGTTGAACTGCCGCGTCCTGTGGGCCAGGCCTCCCGGGGCCACGTCATCGTCTCCGACTTCCAGCTCGAACCGGTGCCGCCCATCCCCCGGGCTGTGCCGCACGCACTTCGGGACAACGCAGCCTACGGTGCGGTGGCGGAAACGCTCCGGCTTATGACGGAACTGCTCGCGGTCGCCGCGGAAGCACCAATCGGAACGCTGCGCTCCGGCGGTGTGGGTGTGCGTGAAGTCCGGCGGGTTTCCGACGCCCTGCGGCTGGACGGACTGGCTACCGCCTGGCTGCTGGAGCTGGCTGCCCTCTCCGGACTGCTGGTCCTGGACGCCGCCACCTCGCGCTGGGGTACGGCTGAAAGCGACTGGCACACCAAGGACCGCGAGATGCAGTGGCGGCACCTGGTTGAGTCCTGGCTGGAAGCGGACCGTGCGCCGTCGCTCGTCGGTGCCCCGCTGCCGGGCGGGGGGTCTGTCAACGCACTCGCTGCCGAGCTGTCCCGGCCAGATGCCCCGCTGGTACGGCGGCGCATGCTGGAAATGTTTGCGTCCCTGGTCGACGCGGAGTCCGTGGCGGAAGGGCATTCCGGCGCCTACGCGGCAGAAGACCTGGTCAGCGCACTCACCTGGCACCAGCCAAGGCTCCAGCGCCGCTTTGCCCGGCTGGTTCCGGGAATCCTTAAAGAGGCAGCCCAGCTGGGGCTCATCGGATCCGGTGCCCTGACGGAGCTGGGGCACGCCGTCGCGGCCGGGGACATGGACCGCGCTGCGGACCGGCTGCGGGAGGTGCTGCCTGAACCGCTGAGCTCGTTCCTGCTGCAGGCAGACCTTACAGCGGTGGCTCCCGGATACCTGGATCCCAAGGTGGCCCGGCAGCTGACGCTGGTGGCCGACGCCGAAGGGCAGGGGCCGGCAACAATCTACCGTTTTTCCCCGGACTCGATCCGCCGCGCCCTCGATGCCGACCTGGATGCGGCGTCGATCCTTGAATTCCTGTCCCACTATTCCGCCACCGAAGTTCCGCAGCCGCTGCGCTACCTGGTGGAGGACACAGCTGCCCGGCACGGGCGGCTGCGGATCGGGGCGGCGTGGTCCTACCTGCGCAGCGATGACGAAACCGGGCTGAACGCCCTCATGGCGGATCCGCGTGCGGCCGCGCTGGGACTCACCCGGATTGCGCCCACCGTCATCGCCTCGGCTGCCACCCCGCAGGAACTCGCGCTGGCGATCCGCGGCCTGGGTTACGCTCCCGTCATGGAGGGACGTGCCCGCCAGGCGGCCGGCTCCCATGCCCGCCCTCCGGTACCGGCGCCGTCGTCCTCCCCCACCCGTGTAAACCAGTGGGAGCTCACCGAGGAAGACGTAGACGCCCAGCTTGCTGCGCTGCGGGGCCGCGGCCCCGCCGTGTCCGCCAAATCAGACGAAGCCATTCCCCTGGTAGGCCTGGAGACGCTGCGCAAGGCCATCCGCACCAAGAGCTCCGTGCGGATGGGGGTGGTGGACAGCCAGGGGAATGAACGCCAGGAGATCTTCGTTCCCCTATCCGTAGGAGACGGCCGGGTACGGGTGTTCGATCCGCGGCGGGACGTTGAGCGCGTAGTGTCGATACATCGGATAATGGATGTTGAATTAGTGGAGGGCAGCCCAGCACATGGTTGACGGACCTTTGATCGTCCAAAGCGACAAGACCATCCTGCTGGAAGTTGACCATCCCAAGGCCGTGGAGGCCAGGCACGCCATTGCAGCGTTCGCCGAATTGGAACGCGCTCCCGAACACATCCACAGCTACCGGCTCACGCCTCTGGGCCTCTGGAACGCCCGGGCTGCCGGCCTGGACGCCGAGCAGGTGCTGAACACCCTGCTCACCTACTCCAGATTCCCTGTGCCGCACACCCTCCTGGTGGACATTGAGGAAACCATGTCCCGGTACGGGCGGCTGCGGCTGGAGAAGGATCCGCAGCACGGCCTGGTACTGCGCACCACTGACTACCCCGTACTTGAAGAAGTGCTCCATGCGAAGAAGATCCAGCCGCTGCTGGGGCCACGGATCGACGGTGAAACCGTGGTGGTGCAGTCCGCCATGCGCGGTCAGCTCAAACAGCTCCTGCTCAAGCTGGGCTGGCCGGCGGAAGACCTGGCCGGGTACGTGGACGGCACACCGCACCCAATCCTGCTCGATGAAGACGGCTGGGCGCTGCGTCCCTACCAGAAGCTGGCCACGGAGAATTTTTGGGCGGGCGGGTCCGGCGTTGTGGTGCTGCCCTGCGGTGCCGGCAAGACCCTCGTTGGCGCCGCCGCCATGGCCACGAGTTCCACCACAACCCTGATCCTGGTCACCAACACCGTCTCGGCGAGGCAGTGGAAGGATGAGCTGCTGAAGCGGACCTCGCTGACCGAAGACGAAATCGGTGAGTACTCCGGTGCCGTCAAGGAAGTTCGTCCGGTAACCATTGCCACGTACCAGGTGCTCACCCTCAAGCGCGGCGGGCTGTATCCGCATCTTGAGCTGCTGGACGCCAATGACTGGGGCCTCATCATTTACGACGAGGTGCACCTGCTGCCGGCACCGATCTTCCGCATGACGGCAGACCTGCAGGCGCGGCGCCGCCTGGGCCTGACTGCCACACTGGTCCGGGAGGACGGCCGTGAGGGTGAAGTGTTCTCGCTGATTGGGCCCAAGCGGTATGACGCGCCCTGGAAGGACATCGAGGCGCAGGGCTACATTGCGCCGGCAGAGTGCATTGAAGTCCGGGTGGACCTGCCGCGGGATGAGCGGGTTGCCTATGCCATGGCCGAGGACGGGGACAAGTACCGCCTGTGTTCCACTTCGGAGACGAAGTCCAAGGTGGTACAGGACCTGGTGCGCCGGCACGAGGAAGACCAGATTCTGGTGATTGGGCAGTACATCGATCAGCTCGATGAGCTGGCCGAACGGCTGGACGCACCGGTGATCAATGGCGGAACGCCGGTCAAGGAGCGCCAGCGGCTCTTCAGCGACTTCCGTGAAGGCAAGCTGAAGACCCTGGTGGTGTCCAAGGTTGCCAACTTCTCCATCGACCTGCCCGAAGCGTCAGTGGCCATCCAGGTCTCCGGTTCCTTCGGCTCCCGCCAGGAGGAGGCCCAGCGGCTGGGCCGCCTGCTGCGCCCGAAGTCGGACGGCCGGGCTGCCCACTTCTACACCGTCGTCGCCCGCGACACCCTGGACCAGGACTTCGCCGCCAAGCGGCAGCGTTTCCTGGCGGAGCAGGGCTACGCCTATTCCATCCAGGACGCAGCGGACATCGAAAAACCCGCCTAGCCGGCGCCGGGTTGAACCCGCCTTGAAGGCGAGGGACGGCGTCATATTATGGCGCACCGGGATTCGCAGCGGTTATCTTGAAGCTGTTTCCGAGCGCGCACCGGCGCGGTTTCGGGCATCCGCGTCCCCCAAGCCGAACGTAGCCAATGCCGCACTTCGCCGCAATCCCGTCCCCTCCGGGCCCGAATCCCTTCGTCCTCTCCCGCCGCAGGCTGCTGGACTCGCTGGACGACGCCGCAGCCGCACCCCTGACCATTCTGCGTGGGCCAGCAGGGGCAGGAAAAACCTCGCTGCTGCAGGACTGGGCGGCTGCACAGCATGAACTGGTCGGGTGGGTTACGGCGCTCCGCGGCCAGGAGCCGGAGACGGATCCGGCCGCCGCGGCTGCGTCGTTTCTGTCTGCACTGCTCGCCGGCGCCCTGGGAGCAACGGATCCGGTGCAGCTGGCCCGCATCGGACGGACGGCACAGGCCGCTGCAGCCGGCGCAGGACTAGCCGCCGCGCTGGCGCCTCTTGGCCATCTAGTCGTCCCGTGCCGGGTGCTGATAGTCGAGGACCTGCATCTGGCGGCGGGATTCCCTGCCGAAGACAGCCTGCTGGAACTGCTTCAGACTGTGCCCGGTCTTCGGATCGTGGCCAGTACCGCCGCGCTGGGGAGCATCGAAAGAGGACGGGCGCTCCTGGATCTGGATGTGTCGGTCATCGGGCCGGACCAGCTCGCCTTCACCGCCGCCGAATGCGCCGCAGTGTTGTCCGGGTCAGGACTCGAGAAGCAGGCGGAAGAAGTCCGGGACCTAACCGGCGGGCTGCCGCGGTGGGTCCGCTACCTTGCCCTCACGGCGCCTGCCGCCGTCCGGTCCCGGTCCCGGGATCCGCTTCCGGCGCTGCTGGAAACGGCGGCCCGGGATCTCGCCGGGATGGTCACAACCCCGCAGGTGAGTGCTTCGACCGCCGATTTCCTGCTCGCCGCGTCCGTGCCGCAGGTCCTGCCGGATACCCTCGCCCGGCAGCTGTGCCAGGACAGCGCAGGGTGGCCCGTCGAAGCCGTCCGTGAAGCTGAGCAGAAGGGGTTCCTGCTTCGCACGGACGACGGCGATACGGCTGTACTTCCCCTGCTGCGAGGGGTGATCCTGGCCCACGGAAACGAGACCTCTCCGGCGCGTGTCGCCGCGCTGGAAGAAGCATGTGGCCGGTACTTCCTGGAAAACGGTAAGCCGCTGGAAGCCCTGCGCCATGCCCTTGGCGCCGACACACTTGAGCTGGCCACGGAAATCATCCGCCACCAGGCGCTTGAGCTGTTCACCTTCCACGCCGTTGAGACGAGGAAACTCCTCGAAGGAATTCCGTTCATCAGACTCGCCCGGCAGCCGGCGCCCGCCGTGGCTCTGGCCATCCTCTACAATTCCTCGGCGTTCCGCCGCATGCGCGGCACGGAACTGACCCTGCTGGCTCTCTCCGGTGTCCGCGCCGTATTCCGTTCAATGCCGGAGGCTGAGCGTCTGCTGCTGATCCTCGTTGAGGCTGTTGGGCTGCGCGGATGCGGGCAGCTGGCCCGCTCCGCGTCCCGGGCTTCCTCCGGTCTGCTTGCCTATGCTGAAATGCCGCTGGCTGAGAGGGAGAGGATTGGTCCGCTCGAATCCGTAGCAGTCGCCCATCTGGGTATTTCCCTGTGGCGGACCGATTCCCTTGACGGGGCCGAAACCGCATTCGCCCAGGCTGCTTCCCTCGCAGCCGCCAAAGACCAGCCGGACTTCGAGGGCTACTATCACTCCCTCAGCGCCTGCCTGCTCGCTGATTCGGGTGATTTGCCCGGAGCCGCCCGCTTCCTGCAGCTCTGCAGCAGCCTGGGCTGGTGCGACGAGGAAGTCCACCACTACTCTGAGACGCCCTTCAGGCTGGCCCAGGCAAGGGTCGCACTGGAAGCAGGAGACCATGCTGCCGCGAAGGCCGCCGTTGCACTGGTCCTCGACCAGGCGGATGCGATGGAACTTTGGCCGCGTGTCCGGTATCTGGATGCCATGACGGACCTTGCCTCCGGCAACCCCGCCGCTGCCCTCGCCAGGTTGGAGGAACTGCTAGCACGGCAGGCAGACCTGCCCCCGGTCAGCGAGCCGGAGCGCGCCCTGCTCTTCCAGGCGCAGTCATTGCTCCTGCTCGCAGCCGGACTTCCCGGCCAGGCCCTCGGCGCAGCCGCAAATCTCCCAAAGAGGGACAGGGAACTGGCAGCTGCACGCATCCACCTTGCAGCGGGCCATCCGGAAAAGGTCCTGGGCTCTGCCCTTGCGTTGCGCACGGAGGGCACCCTTCGCCGCCAGGCCGAGGCAACCGGATTATCCGTCGCCGCCCGCCTGCAGCTTGACCCCGCCCTCACTCCCGGTTTGCAGCTGGAACTGGCTCGGCTGTCCGCCTTCTACACCGCCTACGGGCTCAGGCTCTCCACCCTCCTGCTGCCCGCCGCGGACCTGGACCGGGTCCGGCAGGCAGCCTTGGATGCCGGACTGGACGTTGGCCTGCCGCCTGGCCAAGGCGCCGTAATCGGCAGCACCCAGGGGTCGCCTCCCCTGACCCCGCGTGAACTGGCGGTTCTGGGCTCACTCTTTCAAACCGGTTCGCTTGCCGACATTGCGGGCATGCACTTTGTCTCCGTCAACACGGTGAAGTCCCAGCTGCGCGGACTCTACCGGAAACTCGGGGTATCGGGCCGCGAAGATGCCCTAAGGGAGGCTCTGCGCCGGGGACTGCTGTAGCTGCCGCGGCTTCCTCCAGGAACTGAAGCGGAATCCAGGCTCCCCCCAAGGGAAGCCTGGATTCCCGGCTGCGGGCACCGGGCGTTGGGGCTTCCGGCTATCCGCAGAAAGCCGAAAGGCGGGCCGGTTGGGGGTTCCGGCCGCCCTCCGGCGGTCCTTGGCATGCTCGCCAGCTCCAACGAGCGGCAGCACGCGCTGCTAGAGGGAAAAGCTGACGGGCCAGTGTCCCGTGACGATTGACCGAAGCCGTGCTGCAGGTACTTCAACCGGAGCACCTTGATCGGAGCTGTCCGGGCCGGCCTGCAGCCTGGCAGGGACCGCACGCTCCGCTGATTCTGTGCGCACGGCACCGGGGGTGAGCGCCGTCGAAGGCACGGGGATGGGGAGAGTACCCGGCATGATTGGTTCCTAGTCTCACGTGGCGGTGCGGTCCTGCTTCTTCCATGCTCACCGACCACGGCAACGTGATGCGTCCCGGAGCCGATCTTCATCCCGAACTTCACCCTCCGGCGTGCATCCGCTGTGTCCTAACTCCCGCTATTCATCCAGCAGACGCTGAGTTAGCATTCAGGAAACCATCAGCCAAATGCTAGAAACTAGGACACGTGACTAAATCTGCGCCTGAGGCCAGGCTTCTTGTTGTCGATGACGAACCCAACATCCGCGAGCTGCTTTCCACGTCGCTGCGCTTCGCCGGCTTTGACGTCGTAGCGGCCGGCAACGGGCGCGAAGCACTGGCCGCGGTAGATGAACACAGCCCGGATCTGGCAGTTCTGGACGTGATGCTGCCGGACATGGACGGCTTCACGCTGACCCGGCGTCTGCGCGCTGCGGGCCGCCACTTCCCGGTCGTGTTCCTGACCGCCCGGGATGACACGGAAGACAAGGTCACCGGCCTCACCGTGGGCGGGGATGACTACGTGACGAAGCCGTTCAGCCTCGACGAAGTGGTGGCCCGCATCCGCGCTGTCCTGCGCCGTACCCAGCCCCTTGATGACGACGACGCCGTGATCCGCGTGGAAGACCTGGAGCTCGACGACGACGCCCACGAGGTGCGCCGCGGCGGGGTCACCATCGAGCTCTCCCCGACTGAGTTCAAACTGCTCCGCTACCTGATGCTCAATCCGAACCGGGTGCTTTCCAAAGCCCAGATCCTGGACCATGTGTGGGAGTACGACTTCAACGGAGACGCTTCGATCGTGGAGTCCTACATCTCCTACCTGCGCCGCAAGATTGACAGCAGCCCGGACGCGCCGGCCCTGATCCAGACCAAACGCGGCGTGGGTTACCTCCTGCGCACCACGGAGAAGCGCTAAGCCTTGCTCCGCCGCTGGAAGTCCGCCTCGCTGCGATCGCAGCTGGTGGTCATCATGGCCGTGCTCATGGTGGTCACGGTGACCATTACGGGCCTCGCCACCATTTACGTGCTGCGGCAGATCCTGATCAGCCGGCTCGATACCGACATCCAGGACAACGCCGGCGCGATTTCCCGGTACCTCGTCTCTGGCAGCGCCACCACGGACGCCTCCCTGTTCCGCTTCTACGGCCTCTATCTGAACGAGGACGGCACCCACGGCCCCGAAACCCACTCGGAACCCACCTTCGACACCCCGGTAATTGACAACCTCACCGCGGCTGACGTCGATGCCAAGGGCGGACGCGGGTTCGACGTCCCCGGCACTGCCCCCGGCAGCAAGGGCTGGCGTGTCATGGTCTTCCACATCGCCAACTTTCCGGGCTCCATCGCCGTCGCAGTTCCGCTGGACTCCGTTGCTGAGACCGTGGACGAAGCAGCCTCGCTGGTCTTTTCCGTCGGCCTGCTGGGCACCCTCGGTGCCACCGGTATTGCCTACTGGGCCGTGACACGCCAGTTCCGGCCGCTAAGCCAGGTGGAGAAAACCGCCGCGGCGATCGCCGCCGGCGATCTCTCCCGCCGCGTGGATGTGGGCAATCCTGCCACCGAAATCGGCCGCCTGTCCCGTTCCCTCAATGCCATGCTGGCGCACATTGAAACGGCCTTTGCTGCCCGAACCGCCTCCGAACAGAAAATGCGCCGGTTCGTCCAGGACGCCTCCCATGAACTGCGGACTCCGCTGGTGACGATCCGTGGCTTCTCTGAGCTGTACCGGCAGGGCGCGCTGCAGAATCCCGAAGACGTCAGTGCCGCCATGGGCCGCATAGAGAGCGAGGCCAAGCGGATGGGCCAGCTGGTGGAGGACCTTCTGACACTCGCCCGGGTGGATGAACAGCGGCCGCTGGAGTACGGCCCCGTTGACCTGATGATTCTGGGGAACGACGCCGCCCTGGACGCGAGGGCCAGCGCCCCCGACCGTGAGATCAGGGTGATTGGACTGGACGGCAGCTCTCCCCGGAGTGCCCCCACGATGGGCGACGAAGCCAGGCTCCGGCAGGTAGTGGCCAATCTGATGACCAACGCGCTCCGGTACACCCCTGCAGGGAGCCCCATTGAAGTAGCGGTTGGCGTGGCCCCTGTCATTCATGACCGGATGGACGCAGTCCTCGAAGTCCGGGACCACGGTCCGGGTATCTCCGAAGAAGACGCGGCGCGGGTCTTTGAACGCTTCTACCGGGCAGATTCCTCCAGATACCGCGAGACCGGCGGCACCGGACTGGGCCTGGCGATCGTTGCTGCCCTGGTAGCCCAGCATGATGGCACAGTCCGCCTGACAGAGACCGACGGCGGCGGTGCCACCATGTCCATCCGGCTCCCGTACATTCCCGCGGAGGGGACGGCGGAGTCCGAACCAGGTGACGGGGAAGAGCAGCCTCCGCAGCCGTAGGACGCGTTCCCGCCGTCGTCCGGGTGCCGGCAGGCCCGGGGCGGATCGGCCGGTACCGGCCTGCACCGCCCCATGCAGACTGAGATACAAGCCCCGGAGACGGCAGGAGCGCGGCACCCGAAGGTACCGCGCTCCTCTCTGGCAGCACTAGCCGGCATCGCCGGCGTGGATGGGGGCTTAGAAGCCGCCCATGCCGCCCATGCCGCCCATGTCATCTCCGCCGCCCATTGCCGGTGCAGCCTTTTCGGGCTTGTCGGCAACGACTGCTTCGGTGGTGAGGAACAGGCCGGCAATGGAAGCGGCGTTCTGCAGCGCGGAACGCGTCACCTTGACCGGGTCGTTAACGCCGGCAGCCAGCAGGTCTTCGTATTCGCCGGTGGCGGCGTTCAGGCCGAAGCCTTCAGCCAGACCGCGGACCTTGTCCGCCACGACGCCGGGCTCAAGGCCTGCGTTGAAGGCGATCTGCTTCAGCGGGGCGTCGATGGCAACCTTGACGATGTTGGCACCGGTAGCTTCGTCGCCTTCCAGAGCCAGGTTTGCGAAGGCCTTCTGGCCTGCCTGGATCAGGGCGACGCC
>JBELYP010000025.1:0-35593 GCA_040273995.1 Arthrobacter sp. | reverse complement strand
GGTGAGGCTAGGCCTCGTAAGTGATCTTGATGCGGTCGCTCAAGGGCACCGCCTGGCAGGCCAGGATGAACCCTTCCTTAATATCCGCGGCGTCCAGGACTTCGTTCTTTTCCATAGCCACTTCCCCTTCGAGGACCAGGCAGGTACAGGCGCTGCAGGCGCCTTCCCGGCAGGAGTACGGCGCATCCATGCCTGAGCCGAGCAGCACGTCCAGCAGACGGGTTCCCTGCGGCCAGCTGAGGCTGCGGCTGACTCCGTCAAGGTCCACTTCCACCACCGGGGCGTCTGCATCAGCCTCGGGGAGGACTGTGTCTACGGGTGCGAAGGGGTCCGCTTCCAGGGACACGAACCGTTCAATATGGATCCGCTCCGGTGCGGTGCCCAGGGAGGTAAGGGCACGTTCCACGCAGTCCATGAACGGGCCTGGACCGCAGATGAAAACTTCGCGGTCCCGGTAGGGGGCCGCGAGCGCCGCTATGGCGTCCTGGTCCGGTATTCCCTGGACGGATTCAAGCCAGTGGAAAACGCTGAGCCGGCCGGGGTGGGATTTGGTCAGCGCCACCAGTTCCTCCCGGAAGATCACGGAGGACTCGTCACGGTTGGCATAGACCAGTGCAACGTTTCCGGTGCCGGCAGCGAGCGCGGACTTGAGGATGGACATCACGGGCGTGACTCCGCTGCCGCCGGCGAAAAGCAGGAAATCCGTGTCCAGCGTCTGGGGGGTAAACGTTCCGGCCGGGCGCAGCACGTCCAGCACATGTCCTTCCACCACGTTATCGCAGATCCAGTTTGAGCCGTAGCCGTCCCGGGTCCGCTTAATGGTGACCTTGAGCTTTTCGTCCTGCAGCGGTGAGCTGCACAGCGAATAGCAGCGGGCGGCACCCCCCGGGCGCTCACTCGGGATGCGGATCGTCAGGAACTGCCCGGGCTTGTAGTTCAGCGGCGCACCGTCTTCGCCCGCAGTCTCCAGGACCAGCGTATGGGCATCAGCTGTCTCACGGACTACTTCCACCACCCGGGCCTGCAGCGACTTCACTGCCACGCCGCTCACAGTGCTGCCTCCGGACGGCTCAGGAAAGCGAGGACCGTACTCTCGAAGGCTTCCTTTTGTTCAATCATGGCCCAGTGCCCGCACCGGGGAAACACGTGCAGTTCAACATCGGGAATAGTCCGCAGCGGCACCAGGGCTCCGTCCAGCGGTGTCACGCGGTCATCCCGGCCCCACAGCAGCAGGGTCCGGGCCTTGATCCGGTGCAGCTGGGCCCAGGCCGGGACGGCGTGCGGGTCAGCGGGCGGTGCCGCAAGGGCCTTCATTGCCGTCCGGCTGTACATGCGCCGGGCGCTGGCCAGCGTCTGGGGATCGGTTGCCTGTTCCCAGCGCTGGGAGATGAGCTCCTCAGTGACCAGATCCTGGTCATAAACCATGGAGGAGAGCCACTGGCGCAGCCGCTCCCGCGTGGGGTCTTCGGTGAATTCGACCAGCAGGTTAATTCCCTCCGCGGGGAAAGGGCTGAAGATTCCCAGCCCCATGCCGCCCAGGGTCACCAGCCGGCGTACGCGCTCCGGCAGTGCGATGGCGATCTGGACTGCGGCCATGCCGCCCATTGAGTTGCCGATGATGTCCACCCGGTCCAGGCCCTGGCCGTCCAGGAAGTCCTTCACCGCCTGCACCGCGGCCTGCATGGGGTGGGAGTCCACGGGGTCGGAAACGCCAAACCCGGGGAACTCCAGCACAAAGCACTCGAAATGCCGGGCGAAGGCAGGGAGCACACCTGCAAAGTTGCGCATCCCGGTAACGCCGGGGCCGGAGCCGTGCAGGAACAGCAGCGGAGGCCCTTCCCCCATGCGGTGCCAGCGCAGGATTCCCTGCCCGGTCTGCAGCTCGTGCAGCGTTGGCTCGCCGTTTCCAGGAACCGTGCTGCTTTGGGGCACGTAGCCAGGATAGGTGGTCATTTCTCAGGCTCCTCGGGGTACGGATCTCTACTGATTGACCGAGATTATGTGTCCGCTTCCGGACGCGTCGGACGGGTCCCGATCACCGGGATGCAAACGGAAGACGGCACTGCGTTTGAGGACTCAATCGGAGTGGATCCCGGTGAACGGGACCGCCCCCTTCCCCCGGACGGAACGCGCCTAGATTGCACTCAGCGGCCAAGAACAGGTCCTTCAATGAGGAAGCGAGTTGCGACCAATGACTATCACTGCAATTTCCGATGTGCTCTCCGAGCGCGCCGAAGAGCTTCGCTCCTACGGCCAGGTCAATGAGGACCTGGGCAAGCTCAGCGATGCCACCGTGGAGATCCTGCGTGCCTCCGGGGTGATGAAAATGCTCGCCCCGCCGGAATACGGCGGCACCCGGGCCCACCCGGTGGAGTTCGCCGAGACGGTCATGCAGATCGCCAGCCTGGACGGCGCTGCCGGCTGGGTTGCAGGCGTGGTCGGTGTCCACCCCTGGGAACTGGAACTCATGTCGCCCAAGCTCCAGGCCGAGATCTGGGGCGAAAACGAGGAAACCTGGGTTTCCTCGCCCTACGCGCCGATGGGCGTCGCCACGCCGGTCGACGGTGGCTACCGTTTCAGTGGACACTGGCAGTTCTCCACCGGAACGGACCATGCTGACTGGGTCATCCTTGGCGCGTTCCTGGGCGGAGCCGACGGCAAGCCGGTCACTCCGTTCCGGTCCCTGCATGTGGTGGTGCCCAGGGCTGACTACACGATCGTCGAGGACTCCTGGGATGTTGTGGGCCTGCGCGGCACCGGCAGCAAGGACGTCATCATCAAGGACGTCTTTGTGCCCGATTACCGGGTGGTGGACCAGACCGACCTTTTTGACGGCAAAGTGGCCCGGGAAGCCGGCAAGACCGAACCGATCCACCGGATTCCGTTCTACTGCCTGTTCCCGCTGGGCCTGACTGCTGCGGTTATCGGTATCGCCGAAGGGGCCCTGAACGCACACCTGCAGTACCAGCGTGACCGGCTGCAGATCAACGGTTTCAAGGCCGTGGAGGATCCTTACAGCATGTACGCGGTCAGTGACGCGGCCGGTGAGATCCGCGCCTCCCGCGCAGCACTGCTGGACAACATCAGCCGGATCTATGACACGGTCGCTTCGGGCCGGGAAGTCACGCTGGAGCAGCGGGCGGTAGGCCGCCGGACGCAGATCCAGGCCGCCTGGCGCGCCACGGCCGCCGTCGACGCGATCCTTTCCCGGTCCGGAGGCAACGGACTGCGGATGAACAACCCGGTCCAGCGTTTCTGGCGGGATGCACACATGGGCTGCGCCCACGCCATCCACGTTCCCGGCCCCACCTACCACGCAGCCGTCCTGACCGAGCTGGGACTCGAGCCCCCGGCCAACCTGGCTGCCGGCGTTTAGCTCCTTCCCGTAATTGCACCCCAACAGTAGAGCGAGGAAATCATGACCCATATCCGTGGACTGGGCTACCTGAAGGTCCAGACCCAGCACATTGCCCGCTGGCGCGAACTCACCGTTGAAGGCCTGGGATTTGCGGAGGTCGTCGGGCCGGATCCCGACGGACTGTACCTGCGCATGGACGAGCGCGAAGCACGCCTGATCGTGCTTCCCGGAGAGTCCGACAAGGTTCTGGCTGTCGGCTGGGAAGTCCGTGACCAGTTCGCCCTGGCGGCCGTGGCCAAGGACGTCGAAGCTTCAGGCATCGCCGTCACCTGGCTCGACGAGGAAGCCAATGACGAACGAGGCATGGAGCAGGTCATCAGCTTCAGCGATCCCGGCGGAACCCCGGTGGAGGTCTTCTTTGGCCCCCGCATGGACCACAGCCCGCTGAAGACCGGCTACGCGCACAAGTTTGTCACCGGCGCCCAGGGAATGGGCCACGTTGTCCTGCCTACGACGGCGATGGAGGAGACCACATCCTTCTACACCGACGTCCTCGGTTTCCTTCCCCGCGGCGCCGTGCGCCTGGGCCCGCAGCGCCCCGCAGTCCGGTTCCGCTTCTTCGGCATCAATCAGCGCCACCACAGCCTGGCCATTGGCCCGGCTCCGCACGGTGAAGAGCCGGGACTGGTCCACCTGATGGTGGAGGTTGAGGACCTGGACACCGTAGGAATGGCGCTGGACAAGGTCCGTGGCATGAACTTCAACATCACCGCAAGCCTGGGCCGGCACACCAATGACAAGATGGTCTCCTTCTACGTCCGGGCACCCGGCGGCTGGGACATCGAGTACGGAACGCAGGGCATGCTCGTGGACGAGACCTACTACACGGCTGAGGAAATCACCGCCGAAAGCTACTGGGGCCACGACCACACCGGGGCGGAGCCCTACGCAGCGTTTGTGCCCCGGGAAGCGGCTGCCGCCTCCGCTGGTTAGTCCGTCTCCCGTTTCTGGTCCGGCCCTGCCAGGCCGGACCAGAAACACTGCGCCGGATGAGAAACGCAAACACACAGAGCGGGGAAGCAGCTGCCGGCTGCTTCCCCGCTCTGTGTTGTTTGTAATCCAGTCTTGCCGGCCCGGTTCAGCCCCTGGATGTCTCAGTACACCTAGACGCGGGCCGGGTGCCGGAGCGGCTCGGCCGGGTACAGCGCCGCCGAAACCTGCCTTGCAACATGCAGGACCAGCGGTGCAACCCGTTCCATCGGATCCCCGGCACGGCCCACCAGGGAGATACCGGCTACCGGTTCCCTCCTGCTCCGGACCGCGGCTGCCACGCAGGCTATGCCCGGAAAGCTCTCTTCAGTCTCATAGGCGATGCCGCCGCGCTGGCGGACCCTGTGCAGATCGGCATACAAGGAAGCCTGGTCGGCAACGGTCCGCGGCGTCGCCGGGGCCAGCCCGTCCCTGAACAGTTCGTCAACGCGTTCGGGATTCATCCACGCGAGTATGGCCTTGCCCAGTGCCGTGGCGTGGGCCGGCGCACTGCCGCCCACGCGGGACGGAACCGACACCGCCGAGGGACCGCCGATCTTGTCCAGATAATGCACACTTGCGCCGTCCATGACGGCCAGGTGGGCAACCATTCCGGTACGCACCGACAGGCTGTGCAGCAGCGGGGCAGCCTCGGCCCGGAGCTGGCTGTGCCCGTTGTCCAGGCCGCTGTACCTCAGCGACCTCCAGCCCATCCCGTAGCCGTCCGGGGTGTGCTCCAGCCACCCCATTTGGGTCAGCTGCTCCAGGATGCGGTGGGTGGTGGAACGGGGAAGGTGGGCACGGGCTGCAATTTCATCCAGCAGGAGTTTTCCGTTGCGCGGCTGGAAGGCCTCCATGATCAGGGTCATGCGGGCAACCATCGACGGCGGTGTGCCTGCCGCTTTCGGCGCGGGGAGGGCAGCCGGCGCCTGTGCCAGCGCACTCACCGGGCACTCCGGGAAGACCTGTATGCGGGCCGCCGCAGCGCTGCCCGAAAGGAGACATTCATCCTTGAACCTCCAGTGACCTGTTTTCTGACGGCACCTGTGATGTGTGCCACTTCCAGCTTCACTGTACAGATCACTACAGGCCGACGCTAGAGCTACACGAAAACTGCATCCCGCTCTCCGGGACTGCATCCCCCGGGCTCCGGGACCGTCGGCATACTGAAGCCTCGATCAGGGAGAATTCATGACTGCAACCACCGACACAGCAGCCGCCAGCCAGGCGGATATTGCCGCAGTAGCTGAGCGGCTGCGGCGGGCCGAGAGTGCCGGCCTGCCCATCGAGCCCGTGCGCGGGGACCTCGCCCCGGGCGGCATAGCCGCCGCCTATGCCGTCCAGCGCACCAACGAGGAGACCTGGACCGCGGCGGGCAGGCGCATAGCCGGACGAAAGATAGGGCTCACCGCCGCGTCCGTGCAGGCACAAATGGGAGTGGACCAGCCGGACTTCGGGGTGCTTTTCGCCGATATGTGCCTGGCCGACGGCGAGAGCATGTCAGCGGCCGACGTTCTGCAGCCGAGGATCGAAGCAGAAGTGGCACTGGTGCTCAAGAAGGACCTCCCGCACCCGGACACCACGGCGACCGAACTTGCGGCGGCGGTCGACTACCTGCTGCCGTCCATCGAAATTGTGGGGTCCCGGATCCGGAACTGGGATATCTCCATCCTGGACACCATTGCTGACAATGCCTCCTGCGGCAGGATCGTGACCGGCTTGAAGCCGGTCCTTCCCTCTGCAGTGGACCTTTCCGCAGCGGGAATGGTGGTTGAGCTCAACGGCAAAGTCGTTTCCGTCGGCTCCGGAGCAGCCTGCCTGGGCCACCCCTACCGGGCCGCCCTTTGGCTGGCGCGGCGGATGGCTGAGCTTGAAAGGCCCCTGCGGGCCGGAGAAATCGTGATGACCGGCGCCCTTGGACCCATGGTCAGTTTCCCGCCCGGCAGCAGTGCCGTGGCAAGCATCCAGGGACTGGGCCAGGTCCGTATCAATCAGGAGGAGAAATAGTGGCAAACACTCAGAATACCGGAGGCAGCGAGCGCTGGCCGGTAGCGGTCATCGGTCCCGGCAACATCGGCACCGATCTGATGATCAAGATCCTGCGCGGTTCCTCGCGGCTGGAAATGGGAGCCATGGTTGGCATTGAGCCCGGTTCCGAGGGCCTGCGCCGGGCCGAGAGCATGGGCATCCCCACCACTTCCGACGGCGTGCACGGGCTGCTGGAAATGCCGTCCTTCAAGGACATCCGCGTGGTTTTCGACGCCACCAGCGCCAGCGCCCATGCGGCCAACTGGGAGCTCCTGCGCCATACCGGGGTGCGGGTCCTGGACCTGACGCCGGCCGCCGTCGGCCCCTACTGCATCCCCGTGGTCAACCTCCAGGACCATCTGGATGCCCCCAACCTGAACATGGTCACCTGCGGCGGACAGGCGACCGTTCCCATGGTCGCCGCTGTCTCCCGGGTGGCACCGGTGAGGTACGCGGAGATTGTTTCGTCTGTCTCCTCCCGCTCCGCCGGCCCGGGCACGCGGGCGAACATTGACGAGTTCACGGAAACAACTTCCCAGGCGCTGGTGCACGTGGGCGGGGCGCTGGAAGGCAAGGCGATCATCATCATGAATCCTGCCGAGCCGCCCATGCTGATGCGCAACACCGTCTACTGCCTCGTGGAAGGCACCCCGGACCACGCGGCAATCGAGGCATCCGTCCTGGAAATGGCCGCCCGTGTCCAGGAATACGTTCCCGGTTACAAGCTCAAGCAAGACGTTCAGTTCGAGGTCTTCGGCGCAGGCAATGCCCTGCACCTGCCCGGCTCCGGAAGCTTCACCGGCACCCGGGTCACCGTGATGCTCGAAGTCACCGGGGCAGCGCATTACCTGCCCGCCTATGCAGGCAACCTGGACATCATGACCTCCGCAGCCAAGGCAGTCGCCGAGCGCTGGGCCGAGCTGGCCGGGGTCGGAGAACACAGCAGCACACCGGCAATGCAGGAGGCATAAGAATGGCCAAGCTCTATATCTCGGATGTCACCCTGCGGGACGGCATGCACGCGATCCGCCACCAGTATTCGGTTGATCAGGCAGTCGCCATTGCCACGGCACTGGACGCTGCCGGGGTAGCTTCCATCGAGGTGGCACACGGAGACGGCCTGAACGGTTCCTCCTGCGTGTACGGCTTTGGCGCCCACACGGACCTCGAGTGGATTTCTGCCGTGGCTGCGGCCGTGAAGCAGGCCAAGGTGGCAACACTGGCCCTGCCGGGCATCGCGACGATCCACCACCTCAAGGATGCCCGCAGCGCGGGTGCCTCAGTGGTGCGGGTGGCCACCCACTGCACCGAGGCGGACGTCTCCGCGCAGCACATCGCCGCCGCACGCGAGCTGGGGATGGACACGGTGGGCTTCCTCATGATGTCCCACATGTCTCCCGCAGCGGATCTGGCAGCCCAAGCCAAGCTGATGGAGTCCTACGGCGCCACCTGCATCTACGTTGTGGACTCCGGCGGCGCACTGACCATGCCCGGCGTGGCCGAGCGGGTGGATGCCTTCCGCCAGGTGCTGGACCCTGCCACGGAAATCGGCATCCACGCCCATGAGAACCTCTCGCTCAGCATCGCGAACTCGCTCACCGCCGTCGAACACGGTGCCACCCGGGTAGACGCTTCGCTCGCCGGGATGGGCGCCGGGGCCGGCAACGCCCCGCTGGAAGCCTTCATCGCTGCAGCGGACAAGTTCGGCCTGGAGCACGGCTGCAGCCTCCCGGCCCTGATGGACGCCGCAGACGACCTGGTTCGTCCGCTTCAGGACCGTCCGGTCCGGGTGGACCGCGAGACCCTCTCCCTGGGCTACGCCGGCGTGTACTCCAGCTTCCTCCGCCATGCCGAGGCCGCCAGCGGCCGGTACGGGATCCCCACCACGGACATCCTGATGGAACTGGGAAAGCGCCGGATGGTCGGCGGCCAGGAGGACATGATCGTGGACGTGGCCCTGGACCTGCTGGCACAGCGCTAGCCGGCGAATCAACGTTTCTGAAAGGACAACTCATGACCGCTGTCAGCACGCCGTCGGGCAACCCGGTGGACTTCCGCAACGTCCTGGGCCACTTCCCCACCGGCGTTGTACTGATTACCGGAATCGCGGACGACGGTTCACCGGTTGGAATGATCGTTGGTTCCTTTACCTCGGTATCCCTTGATCCGCCGCTGGTGGCCTTCCTGCCCACGCTGGCTTCCCAGACCTTCAGGAAGCTGCGCACCGCCGGTTCCTTCTGCGTGAACGTCCTCGCGGCGGACCAGGAGGACCTGTGCCGCCGGTTCGCGGGCCGGGCCGAGGACAAGTTCGACGGCGTGGGCTGGTCTCCGTCGCCGTCGGGCGCTCCGGTGCTGGACGGAAGTGTGGCCTACATCGACTGCACGTTCGATTCAATCAACGACGCCGGCGACCACCACATTGTCATCGGCGCGGTCCAGGTACTGGAGGTGCTCCGGCCGGTGGCGCCCCTGCTTTTCTTCCAGGGCGGTTACGGCCGGTTCGCTCCCATGTCCATCAGTGCGGCCTTCGACGCCGACCTGATCGCCGGGGTACGCCTGGCCGAACGTGGACGGAGCGAACTTGAGCACCTGGCCGCAGAGCTCGGCGCGGAGTGCACCGCCATGGCTGTGATCAGCGACCAGATGGCGGTGACGGTGGCGGCCTTCGGCCCGTCGGCGTCCGCAGCGCGGATCGGCGAGCGGATTCCGCTGATGCCGCCCATGGGCGAGCTGTGCCTGGCCTGGGAGGACAGTGCAGCGATTGAGCGCTGGCTGGCCCGCGCCGTGCCCAGCGACGAATGCACCCCCCAGCAGTACCGCGGACGCCTGGCCGCCGTGCGGGAACGCGGCTGGTCCGTGACCATGCGGGGAAGCTACCGGGACGAGGAAGTCTTCGAAGCCCTGCGTGAATATTCCTCCGGCTGCTACACGCCGGCGCAGGAGCGGCGGATCCGGGAGATCATTTCCCGGACCTCCAGCAGCTACGCTCCGGTGAGCCTGGATCCGGGGCAGAGCTACGACGTCGACTCCGTCCTGGCGCCCGTGCGTGACGCTGACGGGAAAGTCCGGCTGGTGCTTCGGCTCTCCGGCCTGCCGGGCCCGGCGTCCGGAGAGGCGGTCCGGGCCTGGGCCGGACAGCTGATGCAGTCCGCCGGCAGCGCCGAATCCCTGCTGGGAGCCGGCACCCGTTAACCACCCCCTCCGCCGGCCGCATCCGCCCGGCGGAGGGGTGTTCATTCTCCCTGTCCGGCCAGCGCGGCTGCCCTGAACAGGGCCGCGCAGATCAGGTCTGTCAGCAACTCAGCGTCCCAGGGCTGTCCGTCAATCTGCCGGCTCAGCATCAGTCCTTCCAGGAGCCTGAACAGGCACTCGGACAAATAGTCGGGCAGCAGGTCAAGCTCCGGACGGTCCCATTGAACTACCGTCCGGAACCACTGCGTGGTCATTTCCTGCATGTCCTGCAGCACCTGTTCCAGGCGGACGCGCTCTGCTTCCGGCACGGACCCCCGCTGCAAAAGCAGGAGCAGCCCCAGGCACAGGACGGAGGTTTCACTGGCGAAACCCGCCACCGTAGGCAGCAGGACGCCCTTCAGGGCGGGGGCCCAGTTCCCGTCCTCCGGGCGGGACACGAAGACCGGCCGCCCCTCCTCCCAGCGGCGGCAGGCGCTGGCCACCACCGTCGACAGCAGCTCATCCTTGTCCTTGAAGGACCAGTACAGCGAGCTTGCGGGCAGACCCGCCTTCTCGCACACCCGGGCAACCGTGACGCCGCCGTAGCCGAATTCCTCGATGGTTTGCTCAGCCGCCCGCAGGAAAACCTCCCGCGGACCTTCCTCCTCCTCCCCGGCACCCGCAGGACGCGATCCGGACGGTCCGCCGCTTTCCGGGGACACGCGCGCGTCCAGCCCGCGCTCGGCCAGCCGTTCTGCCGCGGCGTCCAGGCAGCCGGCCAGCAGCCAGGTAATCCAGCGCTCATCCAGCTCCCGGGATCCGTGCCGGTGAATAAAGGAACTGTCCCGGATGGCCACCGTCAGCCGGCCCATCAGGATGCCCGCTTCCCGCCGCCGTTCCATGGCTTCGGGCAGGGAACGCTCCCACCACTGCCCCAGCCAGGCGAAGCTCTCCTCACGGATTTGCAGGAACCGGGTGCGGGTAACCGATTCCGTCGGCGGGCGAACCACTGCGAGCTGCAGCCCGAAGCGCCAGTAGTCCATCCCCTCATCCGCGGGAGGGAACGCCAGCAGCTTGGCGAAGAGATCCTCCCACCGCGGTTCCAGCGGGGCTGAGTCCAGCCAGTTGGGAGTGCCCTGGGCCTGCACCCGGAAGGCCTGGTCCAGCGCGGCGGAGAGCAGCTGATCCTTGTTGGGGAAGTGCCAGTAGATGGAACTTGCAGAGAGCCCGGTGGCCTGGCGGATCATTGAGACTTTCATCCCCTCGTAGCCGTGGCGTGCGGCCAGGGCAATGGCCGTATCGAGGATCAGTTCCCTGGTCCGCTCCCCCTGGGGGTTGGGCCGGTTGGTCTTGCGCTGTGCCAATTGCCACCTGCTGTTCTGGATTTTCCACCTGCTGTATCTGCCTGAGCCTACTCATATCGGCATGCATGCGTACGCGCCGTCCCACCAGCCGGGCGGGACAGGCGCGGAGCCAATGCGGCCCACATCACCTGTGACGGGCGTCGCGAATAACGCCGTTTGCCCTCACAGTGGCTAGTATTAAGCCACTGTGGTTCTCTTATCCCTCATCGCAACCCATTCTGACGTAGACCTGGAAACCGTCGCCCGGCTTAGTGCGGGTGCGCCCAAGGTCCCTTCCTCCCTGCTGGAAAACGGACCCGCCGTCGCCGGTGCCGTGGTACTGGCCACCTGCAACCGCTTTGAGGTGTACTGCGAGGCCCGTTCCGAGGCTGACGTCGAAGCTGCCCGTTCTGCGGCCATCGCAGAAATCAGCCGGCACTCCGGCCTGGAGGAGGACCTGGTTTCCCGCTCCTTCACCACCAACACCGGGCAGGACGTCGCGAAGCACCTCTTTGCCGTTGGCGCCGGACTTGACTCCGCGGTGGTGGGTGAACGCGAAATCGCCGGCCAGGTGCGCCGCGCCCTGATCGAGGCCCAGGAAAAAGGCACAGCCAGCGGCACCCTGACCCGCCTGTTCCAAACCGCTTCCCGCACCGCCAAGGACGTCGGCGCCCTGACCGCTCTGGGCAAGCGCGGCCTGTCGATCGTCTCCGTTGCACTGGAATTGGCCACCGATCTTTCCGTCGATGCGGACTGGCGCAGGAAAGCCGTTGTCGTCTTCGGCACCGGCGCGTACGCCGGAGCCACCATGGCCCTGCTGAAGGAACGCGGCTGCACCGACGTCTCCGTCTACTCGTCCTCGGGACGGGCGGAATCCTTCACTGCCACCCGCGGCGGCACTGCCCTGGACCGGGACTCGCTCGGCGACGCCGTTGCCCGCGCCGACGTCGTCATTGGCTGTTCCGGCTCGGAGAACCAGGTCAGCGCCGATGACATTGCCCGGGTACGCGCCGGATCCGGCAAGCCGCTGGTCATCATTGACCTTGCCTTGACCCACGATTTCGATCCGGCGGTCCGGGAGCTTGAGGGCGTGGACCTGATCACCCTAGAATCCGTGCGACTGGCGGCTCCGGCCGAGCAGGCGGAGTCCCTGCAGCAGGCCAACCGGATTGTCACCGACGCAGCCCAGGCCTTCTCCGAAGCCCAGCTGAGCCGGGAACTCGATTCTGCGATCGTGGCCCTGCGCCGCCACACCCTGGGTGTGCTGGACAAGGAACTCGAGAAGGTCCGGGCCCAGCACGGGTGCACCGGTGCCGCACAGGAAGTCGAGTTCGCGATGCGCCGGATGGTCAAGGCACTGTTGCACGTCCCCGCGGTCCGCGCACGGGAACTCGCCGCCAGCGGCCAGCAGGACGACTACATCCGCGGCCTTGAAGCCATTTACGGCATCACGGTGGACCAGCCGGAAGAAAAGCCGAAGGACGATTCGGCAGACGCCGCCAAGTCCGCCTAGCCTGCCCTGCCTTGGGGCCTGCGCAGCGCAGCGAACAGCCGCCTCAGTAAACCGGCTTGTCCGGCTCTACTGTCCGGACCCAGTCCAGGATGCCACCGTCCACGTTGTAGGCGCTCTTATAGCCTTTGGCACGCAGGAACGCGGTAACCTCCGCTGACCTTCCGCCGGACTTGCAGTGGACATAAACCCTTCGCCCGGGTTCCGGCAGCACCTCTCCCGCCAGAATGCGTGCGCGGGGAACCAGCTGCGCACCTTCAATGCTCACAATACGGTGTTCGGCGGGTTCCCGGACATCGATCAGGTCAAAGTCCTCCCGGCCTGCCGCCCGTTCCGCCAACAGCACGGCCAGCTCCTGCGCGCTGATTCCGGGAACGGGTGCCGGGGCACCCAGCCCGCAGAAGATCTGATAATCAACAAGCTCCGTGACCGGTTCCCGCTCCGGATCCCGCTGCAGCCCCACCTCACGCCAGCTCATGTCCAGTGCGTTGAAAACCAGCAGCCGCCCCAGCAGAGGACGTCCGGTGCCGGTTATCAGCTTGATGGCCTCGTTGACCATGACCGAACCGATCTGAGCGCATAACACTCCCAGCACCCCGCCCTCGGCGCAGGAGGGCACCGACCCGGGCGCCGGAGGCTCGGGATACAGGTCACGGTAGGTGGGTCCGTGCGCGGACCAGAAAACGCTCACCTGGCCATCGAAGCGCAGGATGGAGCCCCAGACACACGGTTTGCCGAGGATCTCGGCGGCGTCGCTGATCAGGTAACGGGTGGCGAAGTTGTCTGTTCCGTCCAGAATGAGGTCGTACCCGGAGAAGATGTCCAGCGCGTTGCGCTCATCCAGCCGGACTTCGTGAAGCACCACTTCCACCAGCGGGTTCAGAGCCAGCACGCTCTCCCGTGCGGAGCGCGCCTTGGATGACCCGACGTCGTGCACTGAGTGGATAACCTGCCGCTGCAGGTTCGAGGTGTCCACGGCGTCGTCGTCGACAATCCCCAGGGTGCCCACTCCGGCCGCGGCCAGATACAGCAGGGCCGGGGACCCAAGCCCGCCGGCGCCGATCACCAGGACCCGGGCATTCTTCAGCCGCAGCTGCCCCTCTTCGCCGAATCCGGGGAGGATGAGGTGCCTTGAATAGCGTTCCTTTTCTTCCCGGGCCAGTCCAGCAGCAGGCTCGGTGAGGGGCGGCAGGCCCGCGGCCATTTCAGTGCTCATGGCACCAATCTATGCCCCGCGGCCCTGCCCGTTCGAGTGCCCCGGCCTCCCGCTCCGGCACGGGCTGCCTTCCCCCGCTGTTACCCGCGGGTAAACTGAAGTCCTATGACCCGGGCCACCACCGGGCGAAGTTGGAGAGGTCCCTTACACGTGAGCAATCAGCCTGCCGGCAAGTCCACCCGGCTCCCCCGGGAAGAACGCCGCCGGCAGCTGATGCGGGCAGCGCAGGAAGTGTTCGTGAGCCGGGGCTTCCACGGTGCCGCGATGGATGAAATCGCCGAGACCGCACAGGTAAGCAAGCCCGTGCTGTACCAGCACTTCCCCGGCAAGCGGGAGCTTTACCTTGCCCTCCTGGATGACCATCTGGGAACCCTCACGCAGTTCCTCCAGACCGCGCTGACCTCCACCACTGACAACAAGCTCAGGGTCCGGGAAACCATGCGGGCCTATTTCCGGTTTGTGGCCCAGGACAGCCAGGGACACCGGCTGGTCTTCGAGTCGGATCTGACCAGCGATGACGAGGTCAGCTCACGGATCGAGGCATTCAACGCCCGGTTCGCCAGCGACATAGCTGACGTCATCGCGGAAGACACCAAGCTCTCCCATATCGAGGCAACCCTGCTGGGCCGTGCCCTGGCGGGAATGGCACAGGTCAGCGCGCGGTACTGGCTCGAAACAGACGGACATCTGGATATCGATGCTGCATCAGAGCTGGTCTACCGTTTAGCTTGGCGCGGAATCAGCCGTTTCCCCAAGGAAATCTAGAGTAGATTCGACCGCACTTGAGTTCACTTAAACAGGAGGCACCACGGTGGAAGTAAAGATCGGTATCCAGAACGTCGGACGCGAGATTGTGTTCGAGTCCGGGCAGAGCGCGGACCAGGTCGCCGACACCGTCGCCGAAGCAATGAACGGTTCCAAGGAACTGCGCCTGACGGACGAAAAGGGACGTCTGATCATCGTGCCCGCCGGAGTCATCGGCTACGTCGAGATCGGTGCCGAGGAAGTCCGGCGCGTCGGGTTCGGCGCTCTCTAAGCATCATGGCCGAAGTGCTGCTTGCTGCCGCCGCTACGGCGGCAGCAGGCTTTATTGTCTGGGGCGCCGACCCCCGCCGAAGCACCTACGGCATCCTCCTGCTGCCGGGGATCTCCCTGGCAGCAGGCCTGGGCAGCTGGATCATCCTGCAGTTCACGCCGGTTGTCACCAGCGCCTCTTTCTCCTGGCTGACGTGGGCTGTGCCCGTTGCGGCCGGCCCCGCAGCGGCTGTTTCGGCGGCCCTCATCACCGTTTCCAGGCGCCTGGCACGGGATACGGCCGAGCGGGAACGAATCCTGAGGCTCTAGCCGTTCCGGCCCAGGAGGGCTTTCAGTTCCCGGGCGAACTGCGGCGCTGCGGCGTCATGGCCGGCCTTGTTCAGGTGAAGCCCGTCCTCGAGCTTGGCGGAAAGCCCGTACCGCTTCCACCAGTCCTTCAGGCTCAGGAAGTCCAGTCCCTGTTCCGCCGCAATTCCGGCCAGCAGGTTATCGATTTCCGCGCGCCGGCCGCTGCCGTCGCCTATGACACCCACCATCACCATGCGGGTTTCGGGATAGGTACGTTTGAGTTCCCGGATCAGCTGAAGGGCGTTCTGCCGGATCTGCACGTTTCCCGGACCGTAGGCATCATTGCCGCCGCCCTGGATAATCACCAGGGAGGGCCTGCCCCAGGGCAGCAGCCATTCCTCCGCCTCCAGCGCCTCGGGGTAGTTGTCCACGGTCCCGTTCCCCTGGGTGTAGCCGGTGCCTCCCGCTCCCAGGATCACCGGTTTATAGCCGAGTGAGGACAGGCCCCGGCCAACCCAGGTGTCCGCGCCCGCCTGAGAATCCCCAATAACCACCGCTGACTGCTCGATGGACGGGTTCCAGGACATGATCCTTCCGAGCCGAGGGGCGAACATGAGGGTGCCCTTCTGGAAATCCGTCCGGAAGTCTCCGCCGTAGCTGTACTCGGACGTTACCGGCCAGCCAAGGGACCGCACCGATGACTTCCACCGGTCGAAGATCTCCGTGCGCAGTGCACGTACCCCGGTTTCAGGAGACCAGACAAGGGTTTCCTCTCCGTAGGCGAAGAAGCACCCGGGGGCAGGCACTGAACACTCCGGCGCGGCGGTGGGTTCGGGCAGCGGGCGGTCCGTCCCGGAACGGGTCTGCACGAAGATCTGCAGCGCCGACCAGGCATCTGCGGGCACACCCTGCGGGGCGGGCGCAGCCGTGCTGGGCTCACTCTGCGGCAGCACCGGCAAGGGCGCCGCGGCGGCGGGCAGGGGCTGCTGCGCGGGCAGGGCTCCGCAGCCGGCCAGGGAAAACAATGTCCCTGCCGCCAGTGCTGCGCCCGCAATCCGGCGCAGCAGGCCGCCGGATTCCAGACTCATGCTGCTCCCCAGACTTTTCCTGCACATGCTTTTCGGTGCGCGCATCTACGCCCCGGAACCAACGGTACAGGCGCACGCAGTCCCGGAGACGGAACTCCGGGAATGAAACGCCGGTCCCGCTTCGGTCAGGCGGTCAGTCCCAACAGCGACATCCGCCGTGAGTGGTTGCGGGTCAGCTGGCTGAAGAGATCCCGGATCTGCGCGTCATATTCCTCGCGGCTGAGGAACCCGTCCAGTCCCTGCGGCAGCGCCCGTTCAATCACTACGCGCTGCGCCTGGGTCAAGGCCTCTCCCACCAGCCGGCGGCCCCACAGCGCCAGGCGGGAGGCAAGCCGGGGATCGTCCTGCAGGGACTCCTGGAGCCGGACAAACAACACTTCTCCCGGTGCTTCGCTGCCGGCCACCTGAAGGGAAGCGATCAGCTCCGAGCCGGCGGGATCCAGCAGGGATCCCAGCGCAGCATAGAAGTCGTCCGAGATGGCGTCGGTGACGTAGAACTTCATCAGGGATTCATGCCAGTCTCCCGGCCGCGTGCGGTCGTGGAACGCGTCCACGGAGGCCTGGAAGGGAGCCATGGCGTCCTCGGCGCTGATCCCCATCGACTCAAGGTAGGCGGTGACACGCTCGAAGTTGTTGTATTCGCGCACGGCCAGCCTCCCCAGCGCGGCGCGGTCCCGCAGGCTGGGAGAGAACCGTGCATCGGAGGACATCCGTTCAAACGCGGAAAGCTCACCGTAGGCAATGACGCCCAGCAGGTCCGCGACGAACTGCCGGTAGGCTCCCGTGCCGGTTGCTGTGCCGGAAGCCGTGTTCGAATCCATGCCGGGCCCTGCCGCCGGTGCTGCGTTGTTCTCGCTCATAGGCCCAGCGTACCGGTGTGTCCGGCCTCTCACTCCGTTTTCGCCGTCGGGAGTCGCAGCAGCTCGCGGCAGGTCCCGGCAGCTCGCGGCCGCCGGCCAAACTCGCGGGGAAGGCCCAATGCGGGCCGTCAGGGCCGCACCGGGTAGACTGGAAGGGTAGTAAATGGATGCCCGGTCGTTCCCACGTTCCTGAAACATCATGAAATGCCGGTTGGAGACACTATCCAGCCGGTTGTGAGACCCGCAGTACCTACGCGAACTTGATATTTTCCGGCCGCTGCCTTTGCCGAATGCAGTTGGAGTGGCCAGCAGTCCTTAGCCCGCGATCGGCTTCCGCTGGACGCATCACCTGCGCGCCATCCGCTCCGGGATGGGCCCTATGCCCTCTCGTCGAGCGCGGCACCGCAGAATGCCTAACTGAACGGTACGTAATTGAACACTGAACTTTCCCAGGTCAGCGATGCACAGCTGACAGCAGATGACAGCAATGAGGGACTCGAAGTTACCGAGACCATCGCAACGTCCGAGGCGCCGGCCGAAATCTCCGAACTGACGTTCGCCGACTTTGGCGTCCGCTCCGAGATCGTGGATTCCCTCGCGGAAGCCGGCATCACGCACCCCTTCCCCATCCAGTCGATGACCCTCCCGGTTGCTCTCGGCGGCCACGACATCATTGGCCAGGCCAAAACCGGCACCGGAAAAACCCTGGGCTTCGGCATCCCCGCCCTGCAGCGCGTGATTGTCCCCGCCGATGACGAATACGAGTCGCTGCCCGCCCCGGGTGCACCGCAGGCCCTGATCGTCGTCCCCACCCGCGAGCTCGCGGTCCAGGTAGCCAGTGACCTGACGACGGCGGCACGCCGCCGCGGCGCACGAATCGTCACCATCTACGGCGGCCGGGCCTACGAGCCGCAGATCGAGGCCCTCGAAGCCGGCGTGGAAATCGTCGTCGGCACCCCCGGACGCCTGATCGACCTCCACAACCGCCGCCAGCTCTCGCTGAAGAACGTGCGCATTGTGGTGCTCGACGAAGCCGACGAGATGCTGGACCTCGGCTTCCTGCCCGACGTCGAAACCCTGATGGCAGCCACCCCCGCAGCCCGCCAGACACTGCTCTTCTCCGCGACCATGCCCGGCCCCGTCGTCGCCATGGCACGGCGCTACATGACCAAGCCGACGCACATCCGCGCCGCCGACCCCGAAGATGAGGGCCTGACCAAGAAGGACATCCGCCAGGTTGTCTACCGGGCGCACAACCTGGACAAGAGCGAGGTCGTTGCGCGCATCCTGCAGGCCCGCGGACGCGGACGCACCATCATCTTCACCAAGACCAAGCGCACCGCTGCCAAGCTGTCCGAGGAACTCGTGGACCGCGGCTTTGCCGCCGCTGCCATCCACGGCGACCTGGGCCAGGGCGCCCGCGAGCAGGCTATGCGTGCCTTCCGCAACGAGAAGGTCGATGTCCTGGTTGCCACCGACGTCGCCGCGCGCGGCATCGACGTCGACGACGTCACGCACGTCATCAACTACCAGTGCCCCGAAGACGAGAAGACCTACCTGCACCGTGTTGGCCGCACCGGCCGCGCCGGCAACAAGGGCACCGCCGTCACGTTCGTGGACTGGGACGATGTTCCGCGCTGGGGCCTGATCAACAAGGCCCTGGGCATGGACCAGGCCGAGCCGCTGGAAACCTACTCCTCCTCCCCGCACCTCTACACCGACCTGGACATCCCCGAGGGAACCAAGGGCCGTCTGCCGCGCAACAAGCGGGTGCTGGCCGGCATCGATGCAGAAAAGCTGGAAGACCTCGGCGAGACCGGCAAATCCGGAGGACGCCGCGCTCCGCGTTCCGGCTCCGGCCAGCGTTCCGGCGGCCGCTCCACTGACCGTGGACGCAGCTCCGACCGCAGCCGCGGTTCCCGGGAAGGGTCCCGCGAGGGCGCCCGCCGCAGCCCGGAGAAGGCCGCCGAGGCGCCTGCCGCCGCAGCCGGTGAGAGCGCCAAGGCCGACCGGCCCCGCCGCAACCGCAGCCGTACCCGCCGCCGCAACGGCGAGGTAGTCAGCAAGGCACCCGCCGCCGAATAGGCCGGGACCGCCCTACACGGATGAGCACACCTAACTGGACGCCGGACGGCGGGTCGCTGATAGTCCACGCAGACAATGCGGACTATCTGCCGACCCTGCCGGACGGCTCCTTTACTCTGATCTACGTGGACCCCCCGTTTAACACCGGACGGGCCCAGCGCCGGCAGCAGACCACCATGGTCCGCAGTGTCGAAGGTACCGGCGACCGGACGGGGTTCAAGGGCCGCAGCTACACCACGGTCAAGGGCCTGCTCTCCAGCTACGACGACGCGTTCGAAGACTACTGGGCGTTCCTTGAACCCCGCATGGCCGAAGCCTGGCGGCTCCTGGCCGACGACGGCACCCTCTACGTGCATCTCGACTACCGCGAGGTGCACTACGTGAAGGTCATGCTGGATGCGCTCTTCGGACGGGACTGTTTCCTGAACGAGATCATCTGGGCCTACGACTACGGCGGCCGTGCCAAGAACCGCTGGCCGGCCAAGCACGACAACATCCTGGTCTATGTGAAGAACCCGGCGGCCTACCATTTCGACAACGCCGAAGTGGACCGCGAGCCCTACATGGCGCCCGGGCTGGTGACGCCGGAGAAGGTCGCCCTGGGCAAGCTCCCCACCGACGTCTGGTGGCACACGATCGTCTCCCCCACGGGTAAGGAAAAAACCGGTTATCCCACGCAGAAGCCGGAAGGCCTGCTGCGCCGGGCCGTGGCTGCCTCCAGCCGGGAAGGCGATTGGGTGCTGGACTTCTTTGCCGGCTCTGGAACCCTCGGTGCCGTAGCTGCGAAGCTGGGCCGCCGGTTTGTGTGCGTAGACGCTAATCCGCAAGCGATTGAAGTTATGGAACGCAGGCTCGGACATGCCGCGGAAGTGCTCGTCCCGGCCGCCCAACCGGCTCCGGCGAAGCCGAAACGATCCCGTACCGCATTTCTGCTGCCTCTCCCTCAGGCGTCCCGGACGCCTGACTGACTTTAGGGAGACTGCGGGGTCTGCGGCCTTGACACTTCCCCGGCACTCAGGGGCGGATGAGAGACGTGCCCGTGCCCAGTTCCTCAATCCGTTCCAGGGCTTCGGCGCTGGTGGTGTTCTCCCCCAGCAGGTTCGGCTTGCCGGTTCCGTGGTAATCGCTGGACCCGGTCACCAGCAGCGAATGCTCGGCGGCCAGCCGGCGCAGATACGCGCGGCCTTCCTCGGGGTTGTCCCTGTGCTCAATCTCCACGCCGGCAAGCCCGGCCTCGATCATTTCCAGGTAGGTCTGCTCCCCCACCACGCGTCCGCGGGCAGAGGCTTCGGGATGGGCGAAGACCGGCACGCCTCCGGCCTCCCGGATCAGGCGCACCGCGTGCGCGGGGTCCGGGGCGTAATGCGCCACGAAATAGCGGGAACGTCCGGTCAGGATCCCGGTGAATGCCGCTGACCGGTTCGGCACCACGCCCGCGGCAACCAGTGCGTCGGCAATGTGCGGCCGTCCGATGGTTGCCCCGGGAGCCACCTGTTCCTGCACGTCTGACCAGCTAATCGGATAATCCTCGGACAGCCGTTCCACCATCCGTTCGGCTCTGCTCACCCGGGCTGAACGGGATTTGGCGATTTCGGCCAGCAGCCCGGGATGGGACGGGTCGTGAAGGTAGGAGAGCACATGCACGCTGATGCCCTCTGCTGTCCGGCAGGAGACTTCCATTCCCGGCACAAACACGAGCCCGAGGCTGCGGGCGGCTTCAGCTGCCTCACCCCACCCGGCAGTGGAGTCGTGGTCCGTCAGTGCCACGGCATCCAACCCGGCTGCCGCCGCGGAAGCCATGACAGCGCCGGGGGCCTCAGTACCGTCCGAGACGTTGGAGTGCGTGTGCAGGTCGATTCTCACCCTTCCAATCTACGCGCTGCGCGGCACGGATCCCGTGCGGGCACCCCGCGGCGGAGCAGGGATGTTTGGCCCTGTTAACTGCCGGTGAGAGCATAGACGGGTGAGTACTGAAGCCAATTCAATGAACCCCGCCGATTCCGGCCTTGAGGAACTGTCCGAGGGACAGCCGCTTGAGGACCGGGTGAACAACCGTTCCCAGCGCCCCACGTCGCAGGCGTTCAAGGACTTTATGTCCTCCGGCTGGGCCTCTGCGTCCGATGAACTCCCGGAACAGTCCGCCGTGGCTCCGCACGCTGCCGCCCGCCGCCGGGCACTCTCCGAGCGTTTCAGGTCTGAGCGCCTGGTTATTCCGGCCGGCCCGCTGAAGGTCCGCTCCAATGACACCGATTACCGGTTCCGCCCCCACTCCGGGTTCGCCCACCTCACCGGCCTCGGCCTGGACCACGAGCCGGACGCGGTCCTGGTCATGGAACCCGTGGAAGAGGGAACCGGCGACGACGGCGGCCACCACACTGCCACCCTGTACTTCCGCCCGCTGGCCGGCACTGACAGCGAGGAGTTCTACTCCAACGCACGCTACGGCGCTTTCTGGATTGGCTCCCGCCTGAACCTGGAACAGGTCAGCGCGCTGGTTGGCCTCCGGACCCGTGACCTTTCCGAAGCTGAAACCGCCATCACTTCCAACGTGGGCGACCCGCAGTTCGGCGGCATCTCCGTCCGGCTGCTCCGCAAGGTTGATGAGATGGTTGACGCCCTGGTGGACACGGTCCGCTACAACACGGCGATGGACCCGGACAACATGGACTTCAGTGCCCTGGACGCCATGGACGAAGAACTCACCGAAGCGCTGTCCGAGCTGCGTCTAGTCAAAGATGCCTGGGAAATCGAGCAGATGAAGGAGGCCGTGGCTGCCACTGTCAACGGTTTCACCGAAGTTGTGAAGATCCTCCCACGGGCCATCACCCACCCCCGCGGCGAGCGTGTGGTTGAGGGCGCCTTCTTCGCCCGTGCCAGGGAAGAAGGCAATGATCTCGGTTATGACACCATTGCCGCCGCCGGAAACAACGCCACCGTTCTGCACTGGATCCGCAACAACGGCGCGGTCAGGGCCGGAGACCTGCTGCTGCTGGACGCCGGCGTCGAAGCCGACAGCCTCTACACCGCGGACATCACACGTACTTTGCCGGTCAACGGCACCTTCTCCGACGTACAGCGCCGTGTTTACCAGGCTGTGCTCGATGCCGCAGATGCAGGGTTCGCGGCAGCGAAGCCGGGCAATAAGTTCCGCGACGTCCACGCCGCGGCCGTCCGGGTGCTGGCCGAGCGGCTGCAGGACTGGGGCCTGCTGCCGGTCCCGCTGGAAGAAGCGCTTTCCGAGAACGGCCAGCAGCACCGCCGCTGGATGCCGCACGGCACCAGCCACCACCTGGGCCTGGATGTGCATGACTGCGCGCAGGCCCGCCGCGAGCTGTACCTGGACGGGGTCATCGAAGAAGGCATGGTCTTTACCATTGAACCCGGTCTGTACTTCAAGGAAGAGGATCTGACGATCCCCGAGGAGTACCGCGGTATCGGCGTCCGGATCGAGGATGATGTCCTGATCACGGCCGACGGCGCCGAGAACCTCAGCGCTGCCCTGCCGCGCGATCCTTCCGACGTTGAGGACTGGATGGCAGGCATCTACGCCTCCTAGCCTCCCCTCCGAGATCACAGAAACTGCACGTTTGGAGCTCCAAACGTGCAGTTTCTATTTGTTCGGGATGCGCACCCATGCAACTCGAAGGGACTGCTAGCGGCCTTCACCCGGAGTACGCGGGGCGTCCTCCCCGGCAGGGCTCTCGTCCGTCCCCGGCGCTGCAGGGGCATCCGGCTCCTGCCCGGCAGCCTTGGCCTGCGGGGCACGCTCCGGAGCCGGACCGGCCGGCGGCTGACCGTGCGGGGCCTGCTGCGCTTGAGCCTGCTGTGCTTGAGTCTGCTGTGCTTGAGCCTGCTGCTCAGGGGCCGGCTCGCCGGCGGTCTGATGCTCAGGGGCCGGCTGCGCGGCCGCCGGCTGGGCGGCGGGGAGACGAACGCCGTAGCGGGGGCGGCCGTCGGGCAGGTCGGGGAACTGTCCCCGGGGCGTGCCGCCGCCAGACTGCGCTGCCGGTATCGTCTGGCCGGGCATTGCCTGCCCGGCCTCCGGCTGGCCCGGGGCCGGCTGAGTGCCCGAGGCATCGCCACCGGCTGCCGGCACAGCCGCAGGTGGCGTCCCGTCGCTTCGGCCTGCTCCGCGGGTACCGTATGGGTCTGCCCAGGAGGACGGCCGCTCCGGCGCCTGGCCGGAGTACGGCGGCTGCTGCTGGTAGGGAGGCTGGTACGGCTGTCCCGCCGCCGGTGCCGGATGCCCGCTCTGGCCCACCATGGGCAGCTGGGACAGCAGGCGCCTTGCCTCATTGGCGGCTTCCGGAGCCACAATCACGTCGTAGCTGGTGGCGATCACCTGGCTGGTGGACGTGAAATCACGGCGACCGCGCTGGAAGGCATACGCCAGCACACCGAAGAGCAGCCAGAAGATGGCGCCGAGAGCCATGGACGGAATTAGTGAGAGATAGGAGTCGCCCCCGCCAAAGAGCATCAGGGCCAGCCCAACAAAAAGACCGAACCATGCACCGGTGGCGGCGCTGGACATCGCCACGCGCGGATAGGTGAGGCGCCCGGTGACCCGTTCAACGGATTTGAGCTCATTGCCCACAATGCTCACCAGGTGAACGGGGAACTTGGAGTCGGCCAGGTAGTCGACCGCCTTCTGGGCGTCCAGATAAGCCGTGTAACGGCCTACCAGCTCACCCCTGGGAAGGGTTCGTCCGGGGTCCCGCTGCGATGAGGCGCCAAATAGGTTCGACATTCCACTATTCTTTCGCAGTTACGGGGTTTGTGCGCCAATGTATCGCTGGCAGTGAACGCTTACGCACCAGTCCGGTGCGTTCGAATGCGCCGAAGACGCCGCCGCCAAGTAGCCTAAGTAGGGTGAGCACTAATCCTACGCGCGTCTTCATTGCACGGCTGCTGGGCCTGGATGTCTTCGACCCCCTGGGCGACCGGCTTGGCCGCCTTCGGGATGCCGTGGTGCTGGACCGCGGCGCCGGCCGTCCGCCGCAGGCTGTCGGCATCGTCGTCGAGGTCCCCGGCAAGAAACGTGTTTTTGTGCCGATCACCCGGATCACCTCCATGGATCCCGGACAGATCATCTGCACCGGGCTGGTCAACCTGCGGCGCTTCCAGCAGCGCGGAGCCGAAATGCTGGTGGTGGCCGAGCTCTTCGACAGCCGGGTGGTCCTGGCCGACGGCAGCGGCGAAGCGACAGTGGAGGACATCGCCATTGAGCAGAACCGGGCCGGGGACTGGCATGTGTCCAGCCTGTTCGTGCGGCGCGGCGGCGGCGGATCCCGTCTGCGCGGACTGCGCAAACGCGGTGAGCTGCTGATCATCGAGTGGCCCGAGGTGGGCCACTGGGACATCACCGGCCCGCAGGCCGCCACCCAGTTCGTCGCCCAGCACGATGACCTCAAGCCCGCCGACTTCGCCGAGGCCCTGCATGAGATGAGCGGAAAGCGCCGCATTGAGGTGGCGAGCGAACTGCAGGACGAACGCCTCGCCGACGTGCTGCAGGAACTGCCCGACGATGACCAGGTGCAGATCCTGCAGTCCCTGGATGTTGAGCGTGCGGCCGACGTTCTCGAGGAGATGGACCCCGACGACGCCGCTGACCTTCTCAACGAGCTCCCCGAGGAGCAGAAGGAAGAACTCCTTCAGCTGATGGAACCGGAAGACGCCCGCGACGTACGGCGGCTCCTGCAGTACGAGGAGGACACAGCCGGTTCGATCATGACGCCGGTGCCCGTCATCCTGCCGCCCGAAGCGACGGTGGCCGAGGCCCTGGCACACGTGCGCCGGGAGGAACTCACCCCGGCCCTCGCGTCTTCGATCTACGTCTGCCGTCCGCCGCTGGAGACACCCACCGGCCGTTACCTCGGCGTCGTGCACATCCAGCAGCTGCTGCGCACCGCTCCCCCGGAAGCGCTGGGCAACATCCTGGATACCGACCTTGAACCGGTGCGGGACTACGCGAATATCGCAGAAATCTCCCGGATGCTGGCCACCTACAACTTGAACTCGCTGCCGGTGGTCAACGACACCGGACGACTGGTGGGAGCAGTGACAGTCGACGACGTCCTGGACCACCTGCTCCCGGATGACTGGCGTGCGTCCGAAGACACCGGCCCCATAACGTGGCAGGGAAGGAAGAATGGCTGAGAAGAACCGCCCCCGCACTGACGGCCTCGACACCCCGCGTACCGCCCGGACCAGGTGGTTCCCCCGGCTGTCCCCCAACCCGGACGCCTTTGGCCACGCCACGGAGAACTTCGCCCGGTTCATGGGCACCCCGCAGTTCCTGCTCTACATGACGGTATTCTGCGTCGTGTGGCTCGCCTGGAATACCTGGGGACCCGAGCCGCTGCGCTTCGACAGCGTGGCACTGGGCTTCACGCTGCTCACCCTGATGCTCTCCCTGCAGGCCTCCTACGCAGCGCCCCTGCTGCTGCTGGCACAGAACCGCCAGGACGACCGCGACCGCGTTTCCATGCGGCAGGACCGTGAACGCGCCGAGCGGAACCTGCTGGATACCGAATACCTCACCCGTGAAATCGCCGAGCTGAGGATCGCGCTGCGGGAAGTAGCGACCCGCGACTACGTCCGTTCAGAAATCCGCGGCCTCCTGGAGGAACTCATCGAAGCCAATGACAACCGCGACGACGGCCAGCGGCGCAGCACCCGCCGCCGCAGCCAGGACGGCAACACCCCACCGCCGTCCAGAGCCACCTCAGGTGCAGGAGAAGACTAGGCAGTGCCCGAAACACACGAACAGCTGGCGGAGCTGGCCCGAACGGCCATGGAACGGGTCATCGACCCCGAGCTGCGCCGCCCCATCACTGAGCTGGGCATGCTCCGCAGCGTAGAGGTCGACGACGCCGGCAGCGCACGCATCGGAGTCCTGCTCACCATCGCCGGCTGCCCGCTGCGCGGAACCATCACTGCCGACGTCGAGCGTGAACTAGCCGGGGTTCCCGGCATCACCTCGGTGCACGTTGACCTGGATGTCATGAGCCAGGCACAGCGCGAGGAACTCAAGGAAAAACTGCGCGGACCCGGCGGGGCGCGCGGTGTCCCATTCAGCCGTCCGGGCTCCCTGACAAAGGTCTATGCCGTTGCCAGCGGCAAGGGCGGCGTGGGCAAGTCCACCGTCACGGTGAACCTGGCCGCGGCGATGGCGGCCTCCGGGCTGCGGGTGGGAGTGGTCGACGCCGATGTGCACGGGTTCTCCGTCCCGGGCCTGCTCGGCATCACCGTACCGCCCACGCGGGTGGATGAAATGATCCTGCCGCCCGTGGCCCACGGCATCAAGACCATTTCCATCGGCATGTTCCTGGACAAGAACCAGCCGGTGGCCTGGCGCGGTCCCATGCTTCACCGCGCTCTGGAGCAGTTCCTCACCGATGTGTATTTCGGGGACCTCGACGTCCTCCTGCTGGACCTGCCGCCGGGCACCGGAGATATCGCCATCTCCGTAGGGCAGCTGCTGCCGTCCTCTGAAATCCTGGTAGTCACCACGCCGCAGGCTGCCGCGGCGGAGGTCGCCGAACGCGCCGGCACCGTAGCAGCCCAGACCGGACAGAAAGTGGCCGGTGTCATCGAGAACATGTCCTGGCTGGCACTGCCCACCGGTGAGCGCATGGAGCTCTTCGGCTCAGGCGGCGGCGCGCTGGTTTCGGAACGGCTTGGCTCTGTCCTCGGCTATGACGTGCCCCTGCTGGGCAGCATTCCGCTGGATGTGCGGCTGCGCGAGGGCGGGGATGCCGGTCTTCCGGTGGTCCTTGATGAAGCGGCCGCCGGACCGGATACGGCTGGAGGCGAACTGCGCCGGATCGCCGCCGAACTTGCGGGACGGCCGCGCGGACTCTCGGGCCTGAGCCTTTCGGTATCTCCCCGCTAAGGCTGCGCAGTGCCGGGCAGACTCGGCTCTAGGTAGCTTCGACGTCGAACGGAGCCCGTTCGCCGCTGGTGAGACGCTCGATGCGCTGGACAGGAGGCGGCGGCGCGGACGGCCGCGCAGGCGCAGCAGGGGCTGCAGGCCCGGCACCGGCGGTGGCCGGCCGGGCGGTGCTGCGGGCTGTGGCCGGGCGGACTGCATCCTCTACGTCGTCGAGCAGCGCTTCCTTGATGATCCGGCGCGGATCGTACTGGCGCGGGTCCAGCTTCCGCCAGTCCACCTCGTCGATTTCGGGGCCCACTTCTTCGCGCAGCTGTTCACGTGCCCCGGTAGCCATCCGGCGCAGTTCACGCACCAGTCTGGCAAGCTGTGAGGCGTATTCGGGCAGGCGTTCGGGACCAAGGATAGCCACGGCGAGGATCGCCAGGATGATCAGCTCATAGCCGTTAATTCCGAACACTTTTGAAGGTTACCTTTTCCAGCTGGAGAACGGCCACTTTGAAAGTGGACTCAAAGTGAACGACCGGCACCGGCGAGCATCGCCAGACCGTGCAGCACCCGGTCAACAGCGCCGGAATCCGGAACTCGTGCCGGTACCAGCAGCCGGGCGGACTCGCTCAGGGAGAGTTCTCCCACAATCGAAGAAAGGGTTTCGTCCGGGACTGAAGTGGCCAGGGTGTAAGTAACATTCCGTGCGGAGAGCACCGCCTCGCCCGGACGGGTCTCGTCACGCCAGATCCGCGGGGCTGTTGCCTGCGCCCCGGAGGCTGCGCTGAACCCTTCCTCCGCCACCGGCCTTCCGCTGACGGCGTGCAGGACTTCGGGATTGGTGTCTCCCTGCCGCGGCCGCTGCTCGTAGATCCGGATACTCTCCCCGTTGCGGGTCAGTTCCAGAGCCACGGCAGGGTGCCCGGCCACCTCCAGGGTGCGGGCCGAGGCGAGCGTGAAGCCCAGTTCGGTGAGTTCCGGACAGGACCATCCGTATGCCCGGAGCTGGTCGACTTCCTCCGGAGAAAGGCTGCGCTGTTCAGCCATCTGGTTCCACCCCGCCAGCAGACTAGCCTGCTGCGGGGCTGACAGCGGCTCCTCCGCAAGGCTCCCGAGGACGTAGGCGCCCGCCAGCACAAACCCTGAGACCAAAGTCAGGATTCCGCCGATTGCCGCTGCGTAGCGTCCCCGGCTGCGGGAGGACTGGTCCTGGTGTTCGCGCGCAGCGGCGGTGTCCGCCACAATCCGGCTGGCCAGGTCTTCACGGGGCGACGGAACCCTCATTGCTTTCAGCCTGCTGCGCAGACGGCGTTCTTCCTCCACCTGGCATCGGCAGGCGGCGCAGCGGGCAAGATGGGCCTCCACCCCGGCACGTCGGCGTGCCGGCAGTTCGTTGTCCAGGAACTCACGGAGATGGCGTTTGGGGTGGCGCATATGCTCTAGCCGGCTCCTGCCACGCGCGGAAGTTTCAGGCTCACCGACGGGGTGCGGCGCTGGGCCGGATCCCGGTGCGCCAGCTTTTCCTTCAGCATGCTGCGGCCGCGGTGGATGCGGGACCGGACGGTGCCGAGCTTCACTCCGAGGGCATGCGCCACCTCGTCATAGGAAAGCCCTTCGAGGTCACAGAGAACGACGGCGGCACGGAAGTCCGGCGGAAGTTCCTCCAGCGCGCGCTGGATGTCCACATCCAGGTTGTTGAACTCGAAGCTGCGCTCGGGACCGGGTCCCTGGCTGGGCAGCCGGCTTTCAGCCTCTTCACTCATGCCGTCAAAACGGATACGGCTGCGCCTGCGCGCCTGATCGAGGAAAAGGTTAGTAGTAATCCGGTGCAGCCAGCCGTCCAGGGTGCCCGGCTGGAAATTGGCGAGGGAGCGGAAGACGCGGACAAACACTTCCTGGGTGAGGTCTTCGGCGTCGTGCTTGTTTCCGGTTAGCCGGTAGGCCAGCCGGTAAACCTTGGCGGAGTGGGTTTCCACCACTTCCTGCCAGGTTGGACGCACCCAGTCAGTTTCCGCGGATGCTTCAGCAGCAACGTCGAGTGTCCCTGTCACGGTCTTCCTCCCTTCGCAACGTCATCGGCTGCCCGCAGGAATCGGCTGTACACCGCTGCAGGCTGGCAATCGTCAGCAGGTTCACCATCCATGTTGGCTCATATTTCTGAGAGTTCGCTGTTAGCACGCTAGGTGGAGGTAGGCAAGGGGCGGCGGCAGTCCAAACCGCACCTGATCCCGCCGCGGCGCACGGGACCGGCTGGGCGGAAACAGGCATAGGTGGCATTAAGCTTGTATTGCCGCAGTGCCCGCTGCGGAACCAGCACCGCCCGCCTGTTCCCTCCGGCGTTTCCGGCCTGCGCAAACCCCAGATGATTCGAAGAAAGAGACAGTGCACCCATGAGCGCCGACAAGCAGAGCACGTGGTCCTACACGGAGGGTCTGCCGTTTGAGGATGAAGTCCTGCTTCGCGCGCGGGAGCGGTCCCACGAACTCGGTGTAACCCCGGTCAGCACCGGGGTGGGCGCGGCCCTCACGGTCCTGGCGGCGTCGTCGAAAGCCCAGACCGTAGTAGAGGTGGGAACCGGCGCGGGAGTCTCGGGCGTGTGCCTGCTGCGTGGTCTGGGACCGGGCTCGGTACTGACCACGATCGACTCCGATGTGGATCACCTGCGTGCTGCCCGCCTGGCCTATTCGGAGGCTGGCATTCCCGGCAACCGCACCCGGACAATCTCCGGCCGTGCCGCCCAGGTGCTGCCCCGCCTTACGGACAACGCCTATGATCTCGTTTTTGTCGACGCGGACAAGCCGTCCTTCCTGGTCTACGCCGAACAGGCCGTACGGCTGCTCAAGCCGGGCGGCCTGCTGATCATCAACGGTGCCCTGGATAACGGAAGGGTGGCCGACCCGGCGGCACGTGAACCGCTGACGGTGACCATGCGCCAGGTGGGCAGGCTCATCCGGGACAACGATTCCCTGGTCTCAGCCCTGCTGCCCACCGGCGACGGCCTCCAGCTGGCCGTGAAGACGGCTTCCGTCCGCTAGGCGTTTTCTGCGCGCAGCCGTGCGCCGCGCGCACGCAGGAACGAAATCAGCAGGCGGGCACCGAAGCCGGTGGCGCCCTTTGAGTACTCATGGGTGTCCGAGGAAACTTCCATGGGACCGGCAATGTCCAGATGGACCCAGGGCGTGCTGTCCACGAATTTCTCCAGAAACAGGGCCGCCAGGATCGCACCGGCACCAGCCTTGGCTCCCACCGGGGCCACATGGGCGAGGTCTGCCGTTGCGGATTCGAGCAGGTAGTCGTAGTCCGGTACCAGCGGAAGCTGCCAGAGCGGCTCGCCGCTGCTGCTCGCGGCGGCCTCCATAGCGCTGAGCAGCTGCGGATCGTTGCCGAAGAGGGCAGCGTGGCGTTTGCCCAGGCCCAGCATCGCAGCGCCTGTAAGGGTTGCCACGTCAATCAGTGCAGACGGGTTTAGTTCCTGCACGGCATAGGCCAGGGCGTCGGCCAGTACCATCCGGCCTTCCGCATCCGTGTTGCCAATCTCCACCGTGGTTCCGCTGTACGTGCGCACAATGTCACCCGGTCGGTAGGAGGCCCCGTCAAGCGCGTTCTCGGCCAGTGCCAGCAAACCCGTCACCTCGAACGGCAGCTGGAGTTCGGCGGCTGCCTGTACGGCAGCGAGAACGACGGCGGAACCCGCCATATCCATCTTCATGGCAGGCATGGACTCACGCGGCTTGAGGGAGATACCGCCGGAGTCGAAAGTGATGCCCTTGCCCACCAGCACCACACGGTCCGGCGAACCTTCCCCCGTCGGCCGGAGGGTGATCCGAACCAGCCGCGGGCCGTTGGCGGATCCGGAGCCGACGGCAGTGAGGCCGCCGAATCCTTCGGCGGCCAGTGCCTGCGGGCCGCGGATTTCAACGTCCAGCCCGTGGGCCGCCGCCACCGCGCTGCTCTGGGCGGCAATCCATTCCGGGGTGGCAGTGTCCGGGGGCGTGTTGGTCAAATCGCGGGCCAGCCACGCTGCCCGCGCAGAAATCTCTGCCAGTTCGAGGGCATGCCCGGACAGGCCGGTCACTTCCATCTGTTCAGCCATGGGCTTGCCGGGATCCTCAAGCCCGGTCCTCGGCGCACGGTAGCCGCCCAGGAAGAACCCCTCAAGGAAGGCCTGCTGCGCCTGGGGAGTCATCGAATCGATGATGCTCATCCGGATTTTCCGGGCCCCGAAGGTTGCCCGGGCCAGACTGGCACCGGCGCGCCGCAGACTCTGGTGCGACTCGTCGCCAACTCCGAGATAAATAAGCTTGCCCGGCAGGTCCGCTGATCCGCGCGGCGGCTCAATGACAAGGTGCTCGCCGGCTTTGCCGGTAACGCCGGCCGCTTCCGCGCGGGCCGCGACGTCGATCCCGTAGCGCACGGCGGCCTCCACGGCTCCGCGCCGGGGCTCAGGGACCGTGCGGTCTCCCGCCGGGCCCGGAGCGACGGCTACGGCGAGGACGTCAACACCCTCCTCCGGCTGCGGAGACAGAGCCGCACCCGGCTCCCCGGGACGCTCCGCAAGCGGAGCGAGCCCGGATACCGCCGTCATGGACATCCTGCGGAGAGCCTCGGAGGCACCCGCAGGCTTTGAATTCTGCCTTGAAGGACGCATGCACCCAGCCTAGCTGGTGACGCCGAGGAGGCATTCCTTGAGCTTGCCGGCTTCTTCAGCGTTCAGTTCGACGACGAGGCGTCCGCCGCCGTCGATGGGCACCCGCAAAATCAGGCTGCGCCCTTCCTTGGTGACCTCCATGGGTCCATCACCCGTACGCGGTTTCATCGCAGCCATCTTGAAGTTCCCCTTTCAAAAGTGCACTGCGGGGTTATTCCCCGAGTAGTCACCGTTCCTGCTGCTGCCCGCCCCCACGGTTGTTAGGGTGCCGAGCCGCATTTGGTGACATTATTCCGCACAAACCGTAAGCAGGCGAAATTCCGGTGTGTCCGGGGCCACATGCCGCGGCAGGGCTGACCACCCGGAAACCCGGTCAGGATGAATGGCGGAACTCGCACGCGGCGAGGTGGTCATTCGTGTATCCGGTGGCCTGGAGCATCGCGTAGGCAGTCACAGGGCCCACAAACCGGAAACCGCGCCGGCGCAGTTCCTTGGAGAGGCTGCGGGACTCTGCGGTCTGCGCAGGCACGTCAGAAATCAGCTGCGGTGCGGGCCCCTCCGCAAGGCGGTGCTTTTCGAGCAGGCCGGAGAGTGTTTCGCCGTCGGGAAGCGCCAGCAGTGCCTTCGCGTTGCCGATCACGGCGCGGATTTTGGCTTCGTTGCGGACAATGTCCGCGTTGCCCATCAGGGACGCCACCTCAGCCTCGCCGAACGCAGCCACCTGCTGCGGGTCGAACCCGGCAAAAGCCCGGCGGAAGGCCTCCCGCTTGCGCAGGATGGTGATCCAGCTCAGGCCGGCCTGGAAACCTTCCAGGCTCAGCCGTTCAAAAAGTGCGCTCTCGCCGTACACCGGACGGCCCCATTCGCCGTCGTGATAGGCCAGATAGGTGGCACTGCCCAGCGCCCAGGGACAGCGCAGACGTCCGTCCGGTCCGGGAAGCGCGCCGCTCACGGTTCCTGCCGTCCAGTCCCGCCTTCACCCGGCACCCCCTCTTGAGCACCGGTACCCGGGCGGGGCGGTTGACCTGACCGCAGCTGGGCCAGGGCAGCGTCACGTTCCAGCAGCGCCGCTGCCAGTTTCTCCAGAACCTCGTCCACCTCATCCATGCGGTAGCCGCGCAGCGCCACGGAGAAGCGCAGGTCTGCGATGTCCGCAGCTGCCGGATCGTCCGGCAGCAGCACCGGGGGCAGCCGCGGGTCCGGCTCCCCCAGCACATCCGGCGGCACCGGCTGGTACGCCTGCCCGTCAGCACTGCCGTACCTGCGGGCGCCCAGCCTGCCGGAGGCGAACAGGGCAGCGGCACCTACAGCGGCAATTGCAAGGAACGCAAGCAGGATCATCACCGGACTATCGTCGCAGATATACCAGCCGGAGGGTCAGAGCGAGTGGTGCCCGGCGCTGTCGGCGATGATGAGTTTCACGGCCTCAGCCGGGTCGTCCACGAGGTGCACCAGCTCCAGGTCCCTGGCAGAGATCATCCCTTCTTCAAGCAGCGTGCCCCGCACCCAGTCCAGCAGCGGCCCCCAGAACTCCGTGCCGATCAGCACTATGGGGAAGGATGTGACTTTCTGGGTCTGGACCAGCGTCATGGCTTCGAACAGCTCATCGAGGGTGCCGAAGCCACCCGGAAGGACAATGAAACCCTGGGCATACTTCACGAACATGGTTTTGCGGACAAAGAAATAGCGGAAATTGATGCCAAGGTCCACCCAGTCATTGAGCCCGGTTTCGAAAGGCAGCTCGATGCCCAGGCCAACCGACACTCCCCCGGCTTCCACGGCGCCCTTGTTCGCCGCTTCCATCGATCCGGGACCGCCGCCTGTTATGACCGCCAGCCCCGCTTCGGACAGCAGCCGGCCCACCTCCACGCCGGTCTTGTACCAGCGCGAGTCGGGCAGGCTGCGGGCCGATCCGAAAACGCTGACCGCCGGCCCCAGTTCCGAAAGCGTGCCAAAGCCCTCAACGAACTCACTCTGGATCCGCAGCACCCGCCAGGGATCGGTGTGGGTGAAACTGCTTCCATCCGCTGTATCCAGCAGGAACCGGTCCGACTGCGGAACCCGGGCCTGCCCGCGGCGCAGTTCAACCGGACCGCGCCGCTTCGCCGAAGCCGGTCGGGTGAAGCCTTCTTCATCGCTGATAGCCATCTACCAAGGCTAGCGTCACAGACGTGATGAGCGCCTCTCGACCGGCGGGCGGGCCCGCAGTCATTAGGTTTCTCTTGAGTCACGATTTATCCATGCCGGAGTGATCCGGGACACCGGGGGTTGATTTGTTCGCTATCTTCTACCTATGACCAGTGACACATCATCAGGGCAGCCGGTGCCTGACAAAGCAGCACCCCTCGTCTCGCTGAAGAACGTAAACAAGCACTTCGGGGATCTCCATGTGCTGCGGGACATCAACCTTGATGTGGCTCGCGGCGAAGTGGTCGTCGTGATCGGCCCGTCAGGGTCCGGCAAGTCGACCCTCTGCCGTGCCATCAACCGCCTCGAGACCATCGACGACGGCGAGATCACCATTGACGGCAAGGCTCTGCCCGCGGAGGGCAAGGCGCTGGCGAAACTGCGTGCCGACGTCGGGATGGTCTTCCAGTCATTCAATCTCTTCGCACACAAGAGCATTCTGGACAACGTCGCCCTGGGTCCCATCAAGGTCAAGCGGATCAAGTCCGCCGAAGCCAAGGAGAAGGCGATGGCGCTGCTCAAGCGCGTCGGCGTCGACAACCAGGCGAACAAGCTTCCCGCACAGCTTTCCGGCGGACAGCAGCAGCGCGTGGCCATCGCGCGGGCCCTGGCCATGAAGCCAAAGGTCATGCTTTTCGACGAGCCCACATCAGCGCTTGATCCCGAAATGATCAATGAAGTCCTGGACACCATGGTGGAGCTGGCCCAGGAGGGCATGACCATGATCGTGGTGACCCACGAAATGGGCTTCGCCCGCAAGGCCGCAGACCGCGTGATCTTCATGGCCGACGGCCAGATCGTGGAGCAGGCTGCACCTGAAGAGTTCTTCACCAACCCCAAGAGCGACCGGGCCAAGGACTTCCTCGGCAAGATCCTCGCCCACTAGGGCGCCCTTCCGGTTTTTCATCCACCCTTTGAGGCAAGGCCGCAGCCCCCACGGGCGCGGCCGCAATGCAAGGAGAAAAAATGCGCAAGACCCGTTACGCAGCTGCCGCCATGGCAGCAGCTGCCGCTCTGACCCTGTCCGCCTGCGGCGGCGACTCGGGCACCGACTCGGCAGATTCCGGCGACGCAGAGACCATCCGCGTCGGCATCAAGTTCGACCAGCCGGGTCTCGGTTTTGCCGATGCCGGCTCCTACACGGGCTTCGACGTTGACGTTGCCAAGTACGTTGCAGCTGAACTGGGCTACAGCGAGGACCAGATCGAATGGATCGAAACCCCCTCCGCCCAGCGCGAAAACATGCTGGAAAACGACCAGGTGGACATGATCTTCGCGACCTACTCCATCACCGACACCCGTAAGGAAAAGGTCGCCTTCGCCGGACCGTACTTCGTTGCCGGTCAGGACCTGCTGGTCCGCGCCGACAGCGACATCACCGGCCCCGAGGACCTCAACGGCAAGACGCTTTGCTCGGTCACCGGTTCCACCTCCGCCCAGAAGGTCAAGGACACCCTGGCCAACGAGGCCAACCTCGTTGAGCAGCCCAGCTACGCCGAGTGCGTGACCGCAATGCAGGGCGGCTCCATTGACGCTGTCACCACTGACGACATCATCCTGGCCGGCCTGGCCTCGACGGATGCCAACAAGGGCCAGTTCAAGGTTGTCGGCAACACCTTCTCCGAAGAGAAGTACGGCGTCGGTATCCAGAAGGACAGCGACAAGTGTGAAGACATCAACGCTGCCATCGAGAAGATGATCGAAGACGGCGCGTGGGAAGAAGCCATCAAGAAGAACACTGAAGGCGCTGACTACACGTTCAACGCTGATCTGAACCCGCCGACCATGGACGCCTGCGCCTAAGCGGTCCACCTCCGCTTGGATTTCGGCGGCAACGTTCGGGGCAGGGCTTAGGCCCTGCCCCGAAC
>JBELYP010000024.1:0-35652 GCA_040273995.1 Arthrobacter sp. | reverse complement strand
CATTGCCAGCCCGACGGCGAGTCCCGCCAGCGAGCAGACAACAAAATTGCGGATCCTGAACAGCCGCAGCGGGAGGATCGGTTCTGCTGCGCGCAGCTCTACTGGAATGAACACCGCGATCGCCGCCAGGGCGGCCGCGCCCAGGCCGAGGATGGTCGGGGACGTCCAGGCGTAGGTGGTTCCGCCCCAGCTGGTAATGCCAACCAGTGCCGCGCTGGCAACGGCAAGCAGCACTGCGCCGAGATAATCCAGCTTGATTCCGGCGGCGCTGCGCCTGGGCAGGTGCAGGGACGTGATGATCAGCGCCAGGGCGATCGCGCCGAGCGGCAGGTTGATATAGAACACCCAGCGCCAGGACCAGTACTGGGTCAGGTATCCGCCCAGCAGGGGGCCGCTGACCGAGGCGACGCCGAAGGCTGCACCGATCAGGCCCATGTACCGGCCCCGGTCCCGGGCCGAAACGATGTCCCCGATGATCGCCTGCGCACCGATGATCAGCCCGCCCCCGCCCACACCCTGCAGGGCGCGGAAGGCAATTAGCTCGCCCATGCTGTGGGCCTGTCCGGAGAGCGCCGAGCCGAGCAGGAAGACGGCAATGGCGAAAATGAAGATGTTCTTGCGCCCCAGCAGGTCACCGAGCTTGCCGTAGATGGGCAGCCCGATCGTGGATGTCAGGAGGTAGGCGGTGATGACCCAGGACAGGTGCTCCAGGCCGTTGAGGTCACCCACAATCGTGGGAAGCGCGGTGGAAACGATTGTCTGGTCCAGCGCCGAGACCAGCACCGCCATGATCAGGCCGGCAAAAACCAGCGCGAGCTGGCGCCTGCTGTGCGGTGCCGGTGTTTCCGCCGCGGACTGGGGCGGCGGTTCAGGCGGTGCCGGGGCGGCGGGCTCGGAAGCCGTCCGGTAGGACGACGCCGGCGACCCGAGGTCTGTGGCGGCCCGGGCCCCCGGATGGGTGGCTTCGGCTCCGCGGGCAGTGAATCGAGCGGCCAATGAAGCCTCCTAGGGAAGCCATCCATGGATGGTCCGGAACCAAAACCCACTATCCATTCGACGCCTGCCGCCCAGCCAAGTCAACGGTTCGCGGCGGCCGTACGGAAGCGTGCGCCGTCCGGCACCGGAAGACGCACGCAGTGGTGCGAAGTTCCGTTACCGGGACCGGCCCGCGGCATCCGGCACTGTTGTGCCGGCGGGACAGGGCGCAGACTTGCCCTAACCGCGGACCGGCAGGAAGGCCGAACCCGCACGGGAACCATGAACGCTTCCGGGGTGCAGCATGAACTGGACAATGAGCGTCATTTTCCGAGCCATACCCCTCCTCATGGGCGCGGTATGCCTCTCCTACGGGCTCTATATCCTGGCCGGACCGGACGACGCCGGACACTTTATTGCCGGGCACGTCAACGTGGGACTGACCGCCATCTGCTACGCACTGTTCACCACGGCGGCCACCATCATCCGGCAGCTCATCGACCGCTACGGGCGCGCGTGGGGCATCGCCCTTCCACTGTCCGGCTATATCGCTGCTGCCGCCGCCGTGGTCTGGGGCATCATTCTGGCCAACCGGCAGGAGACACCGGAGAACCTCACCGCAGGGTTCGTAGTGCTGGGCATCGGCCTGGTTGCCATGTGCGTCAGCACCGTCGCGGCCGCCTCCACGAAATTCACGCTGATCCAGTCGGCCCAGCTGCTCGAGCCTCTGGCCGGACCGCCCGACGGCGCGCACTCCCGGGCCGCCAGCACCGTGCTGATCTCGGTACCCGTCGTGGCCGCCGCCGCGGGTTTCACCCTCGCAGCCAGCCTCCTGATGCGCGGGGACACCCAGGGATTTGTTGCCGGCCACGTCCTGATTGGCCTGTCCGCCATCTGCACGTCACTCATCGCCCTGGTGGCCAGCATCGTCCGCCAGGTGCGCAACGTCTTCGGCGAGACCGAGCGTTTCATCTGGGCCTGGCTCGTCGCCGCCGCGGGGACGGTGAACCTGCTGCTGGGCCTATTCGTTCTGCTCAGCTCCTTGGAGCCTTACCGGCTGGCCCCGGGATTCGTCCTGATCGGCCTGGGACTGATCTGCCTCAGCATCCTCTCCAAGGTGCTGCTGCTGGCCCTGGTCTGGCGGCGCACCTTTGCGCTGGCCAACCGTATTCCCCTGATGCCCATCGGAACGGCGCTAACCTGCCTCTTCCTCTCCGCGTTCCTCTTCGAAGCCGCCGGAACGGACCCAGCCTTCTTTGTAGCCGCCCACGTACTCGTCGGACTCGGAGCGGTGTGCTTCACCCTCTTCTCCATCGTCTCCATCCTCGAAGAGGGGACGTCGTAGCGGCGCTCAGCCGGCAAACTCAATGCCGTCGGCCGGGCGCGGAGCTGCCAGCCAGTAGCGTGAACCATCCGGGCTGCGCCGCACAATTCCTTCATCCACCATGGCCCGCCGGAACATTGCCGGATCATTCGTCAGGGCGGCCAGCCGCCCGGTGACCTCGGCTTCCGTCAGCCGGGCACGGCCGCCCGCCGGATTCCCGGCAGCGGACCCGTCAACGGCCCCCAGGACACCATGGCGGGAAAAAACCTCTCCCGCCAGATGATGCAGCACTTCGAGGCGGTCGGCGCGTTTGGCGGGCAGGCTTCCAGAGCTTCCCGGCCCCAGGTGGCGCATCGGGGATTCGTCCCGGGGTATCCGGTCCGCAGCGAGCAGACCGGAGAAAAGCCCGGGCACCGGCTGCAGGCCGTCCTCTCCCGCCTGCACCAGCCCGGCTTTGAGCAGGACGTTCAGGGATTTGGCTTCCGCCCGGTCCAGGTCGTGCCCGGAGAGCAGTTCGCCCTGTCCTGCCGCGGTGATAATCCGGGCGTAGAGGTCCAGGCGGCGGGAATCTGCGAGCGCAGCGGCCACCGCTTTCCAGCTGGAGCTGCCGGGTGTGCCTGGATCTTTCAACTGCCGCGCCTTTCATGTGGTGCCTTGGGTGCGGGCCGGAACTGTCCGCGCCCGAATCTGTGACGTAGCCTACTGCAACAGGAATCCGGACCCGGAAGGGAGCTGCTGCATGGAGTCGTGCTATCCCGTGCGTTCCTTCGCCGCAGCGGCCGTGGGGGCCGCGGGCAGCGCGGTTGCTGAGCTCGCGTCCCGCTTCTCCGGCAGCCCGGTGCATGCCGAAGCGGACCCGGACCTGTCCCGGGCATGGTTTGCCGGGTCCTTCCGTCCCGCCGGCTGGGAGATTCCCCCGCCCTGGGACCCGCTCTCGCGTGACTACCCGTGCGCCGACGGCTGGATCCGGCTGCACACCAACGCCCCGCACCACCGCCGGGCCGCGCTCGCCGTCCTGGGACTTCCCGCAGATGCCGGGCCCGACACAGCTTCCGTGGCGGTCCGGGCCTGGAAAGGCGGGGAACTGGAAGAGGCAGTGGTGGAAGCCGGGGGGTGCGCTGCGCGGCTGCGGACGGCAGGACAGTGGCAGTCCCACCCGCAGGGGCAGGCTGTCTGGTCCGAACCTCTGATCGGCTGGACCCGGCGTGCGGCACGGCCGCCTGCTGAAGCCACCGGAACTGCCCAGCGGCCGCTGGACGGGGTCCGGGTCCTCGATCTGACCCGGGTCATCGCCGGACCGGTGGCCACGCGTTTCCTGGCCGGGTTCGGAGCCAGGGTGCTGCGCCTTGACCCGCCGGGCTGGGAGGAGCCGGCACTTGAAGCGGAAATGACGGTGGGCAAGAGCTGCGCCCGGCTGGACCTGCGCACCCCCGGCGGCGCCGCTGCCGTCCGCGAACTGATCAGTACTGCGGACCTGGTGGTGCACGGCTACCGCCCCGGAGCCCTGACCGGGCTGGGACTGGACGAACACCGCCTACAGCAGCTGCGCCCCGGCGTCGTAACCGTGGCGGTCAATGCCTGGGGCTGGACCGGGCCGTGGCGCGGCCGGCGCGGTTTTGATTCGCTGGTCCAGACGGCGTCGGGAATTGCCGACGCCGGCATGGCCTGGTCCGCGGCGGGCGCGCCGCTGCCGCTGCCCGTCCAGGCCCTGGACCACGCCGCCGGGTATCTTGCCGCGGCGGCAGCGGTGCGTGCCTGGACCCGGCGGCTGGACGGGGAAGTCTATGCTGCACGGCTGTCCCTGGCCCGGACGGCGGTTGAACTGCAGAGAGCGGCGGACGTCCGCCGGCCGGTGCCCCCGCCGTGGGAGCTGCCGCCCGAACGGACACCGCCGGCCCTGCCCCGGACGGTGGAGCAAACCTACTGGGGGCCCGGCGAGCGGCTGAAAGCGCCGGTGGTGTTTACCTCGGCCGGGCCGGTTCCTTCCATGGCGTGGGACCTTCCCGCTGCGCCGCTGGGCTCCGCCCCGGCAGCCTGGTAACCGGCGGTGCCGGCCGCCGGAGGGTTACCAGCGAAGCCGGCTAACTGCGGCTGAAGGCATCCAGCCGCGCCTGGGCTTCGTCCTCATGCCGGGTGCGCAGTTCGTATTCGATGAAGGCATCGATCATGGCGCGGTAGGTTTTTTCCACCACCGTGGAGTCCTGCTCCTGCGCCTCCGCGGCTTCGCGGACGTGGTTGATGACTTCCTCGACGCGGTCCCTGGCACGGACCTGGGCGTCGTCGTCCTTCAGTCCCCCGGCCAGCCGGACCAGGCGTTCGCGGCGCCAGATCAGCGCCACAATTTCTTCGTCTATCTCATCGATGGCCGTGCGTACGGCACCAAGTTGTTCGGTTGTCGGGTCTGTTTCCATTGTTTCTCCCATGACTCAAGTTTACCGGGAGGCCGCTGCGGCCCCCTCCCGAGGGGCTTCGCGGGCCAGTTTCGAGGGCCACCAGATCTTGGGCCCAATGTCCCCGGACAGGGCGGGAACCAGCAGCGAGCGCACCACCAGCGTGTCCAGCAGCACCCCGAAAGCCACTATGAACGCCAGCTGCGCCAGGAACAGGACAGGGATCACTCCCAGGGCCGCGAAGGTGGCAGCGAGCACGATGCCGGCGGAGGTGATCACCCCTCCGGTGATCATCAGGCCCCGGATGATTCCCTCCCGGGTGCCCAGGAGGAGACTCTCTTCCCGCACGCGGGTCATCAGGAAAATGTTGTAGTCCACGCCCAGGGCAACCAGGAAGATGAACCCGTACAGCGGCACCGCGGGATCTGCTCCCGGGAAGTCCAGTACGTAGTTGAACAGCAGCCCGGAGATGCCCAGCGTGGCCCCGAAGGACAGCATGACGGTGAGGATGAGCAGGAAGGGCGCCAGTACTGCCCGCAGCAGGAGCATGAGCAGGAAGAAGATCACCACCAGCACCACCGGGATGATGAGGTTGCGGTCGTGCTCCGCGGCGTCGTTGGTGTCCACGGTGGTGGCCGTGGTGCCGCCTACCAGGACATCCTGCTCGGCTGCCAGTTTGTCCCGCAGCTCGCGGACCGTGTTCTCCGCTGCCGCCGAGTCCGCGTTTTCCGTCAGGGTGGCCTGGAGCAGCACCTGCCCGTCCACTGTCTTGGGTGACGCGTTCTCGGAACCGGGAATCGGCGGAACCTGCACCCCGGACTCCGTGACGGGCAGTGTTCCGGCGGGGGTGCCCTGCGCTACCACCGTGACGTCGGAGATCCCGTCTGTGCCCAGCACGGTATCCGCCACCGCCTGCAGCCGGGATTCGGGGGCCACCACCAGCACCGGGCTGCCGGATCCGGAGGGGAAATGCTCCCCCAGCGCCGCCTGGCCTTCCTTGGCTTCGGTCTGGCCCAGGACAAAGTCGCTCTGCGGCACGCCGGAGGCGCGGAAGTCCACCACGGCCACCGCGGCGGCCGCCAGGATGACGGTGCAGATCAGCCAGGTGCGCCGGGAGTGGTTCCGCACGGTGCGGGCCACGCCCGGCCAGAAACCGCGGGCCTGGTGGTCACGGTCCGGGTGCGGGGATCCGAACGCCGGCCGGCGCGGCCAAAACGCGGCCCGGCCGAAGACGAAGAGCAGCGAGGGCAGCAGCGTCATGGCGGCCAGGTAGGAGCAGACAATCCCCAGGGACGCCACGGGGGCCAGGGCCTTGTTCGAATTCAGGTCACTGAGCAGCAGGCACAGCAGGCCTGCCACCACCGTGCCTGCCGAGGCCGTGACGGGTTCAATGGTGCCGCGGACCGCTGCGCGGGTGGCGCCCCAGCGGTCTGCGTGGTCCCGCAGGGCTTCCCGGTAGCGGGAGACGTACAGCAGGGAGTAGTCCGTTGCTGCGCCGATGCCCAGAATGAACAGGATGCCCTGCACCTGCCCGTTCAGCGTCACTGCACCGGCTTTCGCCAGCCAGTACACCGCCAGGATCGCCGCGGAGAGGGCCAGGATGGAGGTCAGCAGCACCAGGATGGGCAGCAGCGGCGACCGGTAGACAATCACCAGGATCACCAGCACGGCAACCACCGCCACGATCAGCAGTGCGCCGTCGATCCCGCCGAATGCCTGGGAGATGTCCGCCAGCTGTCCGGCTGGTCCGGTCACGTAGCCGGCGAGCCCGCCCGGCAGCCCGTCCTTTGCCGCGGTGCTGAGGTTCTCCACGTTGTCTGAAGCGGCGTCGTCATCCGTGATGGGAACAAAGATCTCCGCCGCTTTGCCGTCCTGCGAATACTGGGCCGGCGACACGCCGCCGCTCACTCCCGGGGCATCGGCGAAGGCTTTTTCCCGGCCCTGGATGAAGGTGCGGTCCGCGTCCGTCAGCCCGCCGTCGTTGACGTAAAGCACGACGGCGGGAATCGCCTCGCTGTCCGTGAACTGCGGCTGCAGTTCGCTGACCTTCGTCGATTCGGAGCTGGCGGGCAGGTAGGAGGCCTGGTCGTTCTGCTGGACTTCGCTGATTTTGCCGAAGTAGGGCCCGCCCACTCCGCCCAGGCCCAGCCAGACCACAATGAGCAGGACGGGTATCACCAGCCGCAGCCAGGCCGGCGGACCGGCACTGCGTCCGGTCTGCCGCGGCGGATTTCCATCATCGCCAGGTGCCGCCACCGCACCGGTGGAAGCTGCCGGGGACTGGCCGGACCTGGGCTGACCGGGGTTCGACTCTCCGGAGCCGGGATGGCCGGAGGTGGGGGGAATCGCTGTGCTCATGGGCCTCTTCGCATTCTCGCGAGAGCGCGGGCTGGTCCCTGCCAGGTCTTCGCCCCGCCGCTTGGACATGCACTGCCTCATTCAATAAGAGCTCCCGCCGGCTGCTCCGTCAACGACAGGGGCGTGCCGGTCCGGAACGGCGCGAAAATGCTGCTGCGTCACGTTCTGGGTTTGCGGGAAATTCGGTGGGAAGATTTGCTTCATGCAGCCCCAGTTAAGCGTCGTGACCCTAGGCGTGAGCGACGTCGAAGTTTCCCATGCCTTCTACCGCCGCCTGGGCTGGGAGCCCCTGCAGTACGTGCCCGGTGAAGTGGTGTTTTTCCAGGTGGGACACGGAATACTGCTCTCCTTCTTCCGCGGCGACCATCTGGCCTCTGAATCAGGTGTCACCGGCGCAGCCGCCCTGGCCCCGTTCACTCTTGCCCACAATGTTGGTTCCCCCACCGAGGTGGACGCCATCCTGCATGAGGCCGCTGCGGCAGGAGGCTCCATTGCCGCGCCGGGCATGCAGATGAGCTGGGGCGGCTACTCGGGCTACTTCACGGACCCGGACGGTTTCCGCTGGGAGATCTGCCACAACCCAGGACTTCAGGTGGCCCAGGACGGTACCGTAACCCTCTCTGTCCTGGATCCCGGCGATCCGGGAGCAGCGCTTCCCACTGCCTGATCCGGGTTCCGGCCCGGGCAGCGGGCTAGAACAGTAGTGCTTCCGCAACAGGTTCGGTTCCCGGCCCCGCGTCAGCGTCCAGCAGCCACGGACCGTCATTGCGGACGTTGCCTACTGCCGGGTTCGCCGGGCAGATCTCCCAGGCGCCGGCCTCAGCGTAGGCATGTTCCAGGGCCGTCCCCAGAAGCGACAGCGCCGCCGTGGCGTTCAGCTTTCCCGGAGCGATCCACCGGTTCAGGTCTGCCCCGGCCAGGGGCAGCGGCATCCTGTCATGCAGGGCCCCGAGCCGGGACAGCACCGGGTCAGCATCCGCGGGGTCCGGGGAAGCAAGCGTGATGATCGAGGCCGAGAGCAGCCAGCGGCCGGGATCGCCGGCGGCACGCGCCGGGTCAGCCCACCATTCATACAGCCCGGCAAAGAAGTGCAGCTTCCCGTCCGTCCGGCGCACAAAGTACGGTTTCCGGACGCCGCCGGGACCGGTTTGCCATTCGTAGTAGCCGTCCATGGGCACCGCGCACCGCCGGGCCAGGACAGCCTCGCGGAAGGTCGGCTTCTCCAGCAGGGTTTCACTGCGGGCATTGAAGGCACGCACCCCTGCGGAAACGTCTGCGGCCCGGCCCGGAACCAGCCCCCAGCGGGCCACGTGCACCTGCCGGACAGCAGCGCCGTCGAGCACCCGCTCAAGCACCACGGGGACGTCGGAAGTCGGGGCAGTGTTCCAGGACTGGCGCAGCTCGAGATTTGCGTCGGCCTCGGCTTCGGCTTCAGCCACGAGGTCGCCGATGGCCCGGGCCATCACGTATCGTCCGCACATGCATCCAGTCTGCCCTGCGGGTCCGCCGCCGGACCAACCCGGCTGCCGGCGCCCGGTCCCGCGGGGGAATCAAACCGCCGGAAGGAGCGTTGCAATCCTCAGCCATACCCGAACCACAAGGAGCTCCCATGTCCGTTACCGCCGAAGCGTTCACTCCCGAAGCCGGAACCATCACCATGTTCTCCACCAGCTGGTGCGGATACTGCCGCCGGCTGAAGTCCCAGCTGGACTCCGCCGGAATCGGCTACACCGAGGTGAACATTGAAAACACCGAAGGCACGGCGGAGCTGGTGGAAACCCTCAACGGCGGCAACCAGACCGTGCCCACCGTGATCTTCCCCGACGGCTCCGCCGCCACGAACCCCTCTGCGGCCGAGGTGAAGTCCCGGCTGGGCCTCTGACCTGACCTTTCACCGTTTCGATGCCGGGAGCCACGAAAGTGACTCCCGGCATCGGCGTCCCTAGGATGGAACAGTAGCCCCGGAATGCCGGGGTGCCCCTGAGACATCTCCCGAGAGGCAGCCCTCCCCCATGGTTCACAAGGTCCAAGCTGTAGTAGTCAAGGAAAAGAACGCCCCGGTTTCCCTGGAAACCATCCTGGTTCCGGATCCCGGTCCCGGAGAAGCACTGGTGGACATCCTCACCTGCGGCGTCTGCCACACGGACCTGCACTACAAGCAGGGCGGCATCAGCGACGACTACCCGTTCCTGCTCGGCCACGAAGCCACCGGCGTGGTTTCCGCCGTTGGCCCCGACGTCACCGAAGTCGCCCCGGGCGACCGGGTGATCCTGAACTGGCGTGCGGTGTGCGGCGAATGCCGTGCCTGCCGCAAGGGCCAGCCGCAGTACTGCTTCAACACCCACAACGCCACCCAGAAGATGACGCTGGAAGACGGCACTGAACTCTCCCCCGCCCTGGGCATCGGCGCGTTCGCCGAAAAGACCCTGGTTGCCGCCGGCCAGTGCACCAAGGTGGACGACGACGTCGATCCCGCCGCTGTGGGACTGCTCGGCTGCGGCGTCATGGCCGGCATTGGTGCCGCCATCAACACCGGTGAAGTCAAGCGCGGCGAGTCCGTGGCCGTGATCGGCTGCGGCGGCGTGGGCATTGCTGCCGTTGCCGGCGCCAAGCTGGCCGGTGCCACCACCATCATCGCGGTGGACATTGACCAGGCGAAGGTTGATCTGGCCCTGGCCAACGGCGCCACGCACGGCATCAACTCCCGCGAAGAGGATCCGGTGGAAGCCATCCGCGCGCTCACCGGCGGCAACGGCGCCGACGTCGTTATTGAAGCCGTGGGACGCCCGGAAACCTACAAGCAGGCCTTCTACGCCCGCGACCTCGCCGGCCGCGTGGTCCTGGTGGGTGTGCCTACTCCGGAGATGCAGATCGAGCTGCCGCTGGCGGATGTGTTTGGCCGCGGCGGATCGCTGAAGTCCTCCTGGTACGGCGACTGCCTGCCCTCCCGTGACTTCCCCATGCTGGTGGAGCAGTACAAGCTGGGCCGGCTGGACCTGGATGCATTCGTCTCCGAACGGATTGGCCTGGGCGACATTGAGGAAGCCTTCAACAAGATGCATGACGGCAAGGTCCTGCGCTCGGTGGTGGAGCTCTAGTGGCGGCCCGCATCGACAAGGTTGTCACCTCCGGAACCTTCAGCCTGGACGGCGGCACCTGGGACGTGGACAACAACGTCTGGATCGTCGGCGATGACCTGCAGGTAATCATCATTGACCCGGCGCACGACGTCGACGCGATCGCCGAAGCGGTCGGGGACCGGGAAGTCATGGGGATCCTGCTCACGCACGGCCACGACGACCACATCCGTGCCGTGGCCGAGGCCCAGGACCGGTTCAGCGCACCGGTGTTCCTGCACGAGGCAGACCGGATGCTCTGGGACGCCGTGTTCGACGACGAAGCACCTGATGACGTCATCGAAGACGGCGATACCTTCGAGATTGCCGGTGTCACGCTTGAGGCGCTGCACACCCCGGGCCACTCCCCCGGCTCGGTCTGCTTCCTGCTCGAGGACGAAGAGGGCAGTGCCCCGGTGCTGTTCTCCGGCGATACGCTGTTCAGCGGCGGCCCCGGAGCCACGGGCCGGTCCTACAGCGACTTCGGCACCATCATCGAGTCCATCCGGGAGCGCCTGCTGACGCTGCCGGCCGGAACCACGGTGAACACCGGGCACGGGGATTCGACGACGATCGGTGCCGAGGCACCGCATCTGGACGAATGGATCGCCCGCGGCCACTAAGGTCCCGGCAGCACAGTTCCACCCCCGAGAGGGCAGTTACGGCCCGAAAGACGCGTCAAAGCAGCCGTAACTGCCCTCTCGTCGTGCCTGGGCGGGGTGTCCGGGACACGGGCGTTCGGAATGGGCCTCGACGGCGTACGGCGGGCGCCGGTCAGGAGGAAACGGCAGCTGCCTGGACCTGCCATCCGTGGTGGTCCGGGGTGGCCGTCCAGTCCACCGGGTCACCGGCGGGAACCAGGACGTCGTTGAGCCACCACGTTTCGGCGGGGGCCCAGCCGGCCAGCATGGTCTTCATGCCGGCAGCGTCCAGCACGCTCCCGGCGGTCCGCAGGTAACCGGCAACGCTGAGGTGAACGCCGTCGTAGTCCCGGGACACCGCTTCCCAGTCCGGAATCGCCCAGAACCAGGTGTCCGCCTCCGCGTTCCCCGAACTGACCGCCCAGCTGCGCCCGCGCGAGCGGGTCACGTCCAGCGGATAGGCGGAGACGAGGGCCTGCCAGCTGCGCGCTTCCCTGATTTCGTAGATCCGGGCGCCTTCCACGGCCCGGAGCGGATACGTCCGCGCCATGGCCCAGGGCAGCGGATCTTCGACCATGCGCAGCCCCGCCGGACCGTTCCCCGGAATCGCCGGAGTAGTGACCGGAACATCCGAAAGCGCGGGAACGGACCACCAGCGGCCGGTCCAGGTGGCCACGAGCGGTGTGTTGCCCTCTTCGGCGCGGATTGAATCACGCCAGCGCTGCAGTCCTGCGGCACTGCCTGCCAGCGTCGGCGGGCCGGTCCCTGGAATGGTGGTACTGGCAATCCACTGGACGTAGTACTGGGTGAGCGCGCCCGGGGCCAGCCACCACTGCGGCCGCGCACGGACCACGGCAACGGCCACCGGGAGCAGAAGATCCCTCACCTCGGGTTCGGCCAGCACCCGGGCGGAGTCCGACGGCGGCTGCCAGTAGGAGGCACCCTTCACGACGCGGTCCAGGCTTTGGAGCACCTGGGCAACAGTGATTTCCGGCCGCTGCGGCACGGCACCGAGAACCTGGAGAACCTTCTTGGCTTCCTCCCCTATCCCGCGCGGCAGCACAGCGCTGCTCCCGCAGGCGAACGTCTGCTGTTCCCTGGCGAGGGAACGGGCAAGATCCAGGCAGAGTTCCCGCCCGCGGGGTCCAGCCAGCAGCAGCTGGGCGGCGGGAAATTCTTCCATATATCCACGCTAGCAGTGGCGGCGCCAGCCCGTAGCGCGGCTGTCCCGGATTGACTCAGCGCTTGCCCAATCGGGTGGCCGAGCGCAGTACGGCACGGTCCCGGACGGCCAGCGCAGTCCGCCGCAGGGAAGCCCAGTCCACGGCATCCAGCGGCAGTGCAGCCAGGGCACCGGGACGCCGGAGGCCATACTGGAACCGGGCCCTCACCACCAGCAGCGTCTGGTTCGGCCGGAGCGGATGCAGCAGCCAGAGCCAGGTGGACCGGCCGTCGCCGTCGGCCCAGAGCATCCAGTCCGGCGGCTGCACTTCCTTGATCCGCAGCCGGTGACCCGTGCCGGTGCTCAGCAGGTCATCCACCTCCAGGTCCTGCAGCTGCGGCACCGCCCGGTCTGCCTCCCGCTGGTCCGGCAGTCCCACCCGGTCAAAGACGTACCAGCCGGCCCGTCCGTGTCCGATCCGGTTCAGGAAGGGCCAGATGTCCTCCGCCGGGGCCGGAATGAGGATGCTGCGGGTGTACTGCAGCACCTGTCCGCTCAGGACTGCGTCTCCGGGCATCCGGTGCCCGGAGCCGGGCGAGGCTGCGTGCCGCAGCGGACGGACCAGGCGCAGGTAGACGCCGGCGGCGGATCCCGCTGCAGCGGCAGCGGCCAGCACCTGCCGGTACCGCCTGCCTTCCGGCCTGAAGGCATCGCGCCACACGAAACGCACTAGTCCTGTTCCGGGGTCGAAAGAATAATCCCGTGATTGCGCTCCGCCGGTTCGTCGAACATGGGCACTCCTTCGGGTTGCCGTGCCCTCGATGATAGTCCTCTTAAGACGGTGTGCGTCAGCGGCGTCCGGGGTTAGAGCCCGTCGGGTTTGGTCACCACCGTGTGGGTGGCGTGGTCGTAGAGGAAGGTAACCGGTCCGCCGGAGTGCTCCAGACGGTAGTTCGCTCCGTCGAAGTGGGCATCCTGGCCGTAGTTCTCTGCCCATCCCCCGTTCAGTGCTGCCTTGAACTCATAGGTCCCTGCCGGCAGATCCACGCTGAGTTTCCACAGTTCGTCGCTGCGGTCGAAACCCAGCTGCACGGCCTCCGCTGCCGGATCCCAGTCCTGGCTGTCCAGCGCACTGCCGAAGGAGCCGGGGACGGCCACAGCAGAAGGCTGCGGGAAGGACGGGCCCTCGTAGTGCTCTTCCGCGTGCGCTCCGCGGGGCTGCGCCGCCGGTTCAGCGGCGGCGTCGGATTCCACGAGGGCTTCCTCCAGCACCGCTTCGCTCTGCGTTTCGGCGCTGGTCACTGCGGCGGCTGAGTGCCTGCTGCTGTTCAGGGCTGCGTGCAGATGATCCACGTCGGGGAACTCGGACAGCGCCGACCGGCCTTGGGGCGTGATGCTCCAGCCGGCGCGGCCTTCCTTCAGGATCCACCCGGCCTTCACCAGCTTGGTGCTGGCGGTGACCAGCGCGCGCTCGCCGCGGGCGACGCCGCTGGCCAGCAGATCCGCCTCGGTACCTTCCAGCGGCACCTGTTCAAGTGCCTGCCGGAGCACTTCAGCCCGGGAAGTCTTCTTCCCGGCCGACGGGTCCTGGGCGGCCAGAACCTCGAGGATGGCTTTCAGCCGCAGGGCAGTGTTTTCGACGCTCTTCTTGGGCAACGTGCGGTTCCTTTGCTTGAGGGGTCCTGGTCTGGCTGGCCGGGCGGGATGCGCGCCGTCATACGCTGCCCGAGCCTAACGGGATTGGACGGCGGTTGGAAAGACGGACCGGCCGGAAGCGGCGATCGCCGCCAGGTGCCCGGGATCGAGGTGGCGCAGGCCGGCATAGCCGCTGTACCCGGCCAGCAGGGCGGCTTCGGCCTGCTCCATGGTCAGCCCCGGCAGCAGGTCCTCGGCCGCGCCGGCCGTGGCGGGGTCCCAGTCAAGGCCCAGCGCGCTGTAGGCGGCGGTAAGCACCTCCCGCAGCGGGGCGGAATCCCGGAGGACCACCACGGAGGAAAAGAGCCATGCTCCGGACACAACGCGCTGTGCGGTACCCACCAGTTTGATTCCCGGATCGCGTCCGCCGTGGACGCTGTATTCCCCCGGACAGTACTCCCCCGGGATTTCCCCGACGCCGGCCGGCACTCCCGCTTCCCGCAGGGCATCGGCGAGCAGCCGGGCAAAACCGGCGAAGCGCGCCAGGGACCGGGTGACGGCGTTGGCCTCGGGTTCAATGTGGTCAAGGATCAGGCAGCCCTGGTGATAGGCGGCTGCGCGCCCTCCGGCTTTGCGGACCAGCGGCTCGAAGCCCAGATCCCGGCACGCGGCAGCAGCGTCCGCGAAACCGGGCAGGCGGGCGTCCCTCTGGCCAAAAGCCACGGTTGGCCGGGGCTGGTAGATCCGCAGCGTGGGGCCCAGCTCGCCCCGCCCGGCAGCGGCCAGCAGGTCCAGGGCATGCTGCAGGTCCCCTGCTGCGCCAAAGGACTCTTCCTGCCGGTAGACATCCAGCACCCGTGCAGCTTCCACCGGGGTCAGTTCCTGCCCAGCGGGCGGACGGTGAGGATCTGCTCACTGCGTCCGAAGGGGCCGGATTCGTCGTGCAGCACTGAGGAGGTCAGGCCGATGCCGTCCGTCCCGAAGGTGACTCTGGTGTCCAGTCCCAGCCATTCGCCCTCCGGCCGGCGGTGGAGGTGGATCTGCAGGTCCACGTTGGGGAACATCCAGCTGTCCCCGCCCGGGGGAACCCGCGCAGCAACGCCGTTGGCGGCGTCGACCAGTCCCAGCAGACGCACCGTCGGCGATGTTCCGGCGCCGAGCATTTCAAACGGCGAGCGCACCCAGACCTGGCCGCGCCCGGGACGCAGCCCCGGGACTGCCCGGAATTCCAAGCTGTTGATGAAGTCCCCCGGCCAGGCCGTCATCCCGTCGAAGCCGTTGGCCTGCTCCGGACCGGGCATCGGCTCATCTTCCACGGCTGCCACCTCGGTGGTGTCACCTGTCGCAAGGCGCCACGCGGTGGCGCGGACGGCGGTGCGGCCACCGGCGGTCAGTTCGGCTTCGAGCAGCTCAATGGTGCGTCCGGCACGGATGACCTTAGTGGTGACGTCGAAGACTCCCTGCGGAATAACCCCCAGGATTTCGAAACTGACGCGTGCCAGACGCATCCCGGGACGCGGGTCGGCTTCCTCGAGGCAGTGCACCAGCAGTCCGGCGACGGGCGCCATGTGCTGCTCGTCCTCGTTCCATGCCCCTTGCGTGTGGCGGGTTGATTCAAAAGTCCCCTCACCCAGTGAGCGGTAGTACGATTCGGCCACTTATCCTCCCGGCGCGTCCTTCGAATGTGCGATCTCAGGCTATCCTGCCCGCACCCGGCAGGGCCCGCAGCCCTTCCCCGTGTTCCCGCGGCGGTGTTGAATGACCGGGGAACATTCCCCCAGAAGCCAACCCAGAACTGAGGAACCATGAAGTACACGCATCTTGGCCGCGCCGGCCTGCAGGTCTCCCGCCTCTGCCTAGGCACCATGAACTTCGGTCCGAAAACGCCGGAGGACGAGGCACACGGCATTATGGACGCAGCCCGGGAAGCGGGTATCAACTTCTTCGATACAGCCAACGTGTACGGCTGGGAAAACAAGGGCCTGACCGAAGAGATCATCGGCCGCTGGTTTGCCAAGGGCGGCGGCCGCCGCGAATCAACCGTAATTGGCACCAAGCTCTACGGATCCATGGGCCCGGGCCCCAACCAGACTTACCTGTCCGCCCTGAACATCCGGCAGGCCCTGGACGCCAGCCTGCGGCGGCTGCAGACGGACTATGTTGACCTTTACCAGTTCCACCACATTGACCGGAACACACCCTGGGACGAGATCTGGCAGGCGATGGAAACGGCCGTCGCCCAGGGCAAGGTCATCTACAACGGGTCAAGCAACTTTGCCGGCTGGCACATTGCCCAGGCGCAGGAGAGCGCCCGGCGCCGCGGGTTCAACGGCCTGATCTCCGAACAGAGCATCTACAACCTGCTCAACCGCTCGGTGGAACTGGAAGTGATTCCTGCCGCGCAGCGCTACGGGCTGGGACTCATCCCATGGTCCCCGCTGCAGGGCGGACTGCTGGGCGGCATCCTGAAATCCCAGGAGGAAGGCGGGCGGCGGGCCGAGGGACGGGTACAGGACCTGCTGGCCAGGCACCGCGGCCAGATCCAGGCGTACGAGGACCTTGCTGCGGAGCTGGAGATCGAACCCGGAATCCTCGCCCTCGCCTGGCTGCTGCACCAGCCGGCCGTCAGCGCGCCGATCGTCGGCCCGCGGATCATGGGCCAGCTCGACGACGCCCTGGCGGCCCTGGAGGTCGAACTGGACCGGTCAACGCTGCAGAAGCTCGATGAGATTTTTCCCGGCCACAAGCCGGCACCGGAGGACTACGCCTGGTAGCCGGCATTTCCGGCCTCCTTGCCGGCCTCAGTCCGCAGCTGTCCCGGCAGGTTCGATGAGCTGCGGGCCGTTGTTCCGTACTGAATTGACCTCACGGGAGACGACCCGCGGGCTGAGGACCGGCTCGGGGATGGCATCCAGGAGGGTCGCGATGGCCTGGGCATCCGTCAGCTGCGGGTCCAGCCATTCGGCATAGAGATCCGGGGGAACTATCAGCGGGGTGCGGTCGTGGATGTGGCCGAGTTCGTCGGCGGCCTCGGTGGTAATGATGGTGACGCTGAGCAGCCACTTGTGCTCATCGTCCTCGGGCAGGTTCGGATCCGGCCAGAATTCGTACAGTCCGGCGAAGGCAATCGGATCAGGCACCGTGGGGTGCAGGTAAGTGGGGACCTTCCCGTCTTCGGTTTTCTCCCACTCGTAGTAGCCGTCCGCCGGTACCAGCGCCCGCCGCTTCACTGCCGCTTTGCGGAATGCCGGCTTCTCCAGGATGGTTTCCCGGCGCGCGTTAATCATACGGGCACCGATCTTGGGATCTTTAGCCCACACCGGAACCAGACCCCACTTCGCCGTTGCCAGCCGCCGCACCGTGCCGTCCGGGCCGCGCCGTTCCGTGATGATCCGCACGTCATCAGTGGGCGCAACGTTCCAGGACGGCGCCACGTCCTCCCCCACTACCTGATCCGCCGCAAAGGCCGACACCAAGTCCGACGTGGCCCTGGCCATCACATATCGTCCGCACATGGAAAGCATTGTGCCGCAAACCGGCCGCGGAACCCAGAGCGCGGAATTGGTGGATCCACCAAACTGCATTCGAACATATGTTCTACTTAAGGAATGGACCCTCAGGCTGCGGCGCGGCTGGCGGCCAGGTATGCCAGACGCGCGGAACCCATCGGGCTGACCCCCGAAGAACTTGATTTTGACCACTTCCCGCCCAGCACCACCATGCCCGCCATTCCCATCTGGGCCTGGATCCGGTTTCCCGGCTGCGCCGAACACGTTGCCGGCGAAACCTGCACCTGGTCAGCGAAAGCAGTGCAGGTGCTGTGGGAGGACGCCGGTACCAGACGCTCCACGTGGGTCTGGGCGTCGGCTGTTTCCCGGCGGTCTTCGGGCCGTTCACGCACCGCGCTAGGCGAAAGGACCCCGGCGCAGCGGAGTAAGAATGGAAGTGGCAGCTAGTTACGTTACCCAGCAGGAAGGTCCCCCGCGCCGTGTTCGCACCGTGCACCTGCATCCGTTCCGCCGATCCCGCCACCGGGCGGATCGACGTCGCCGTCTATGACCCGTTTTGCCGCCAGCGGATGCACCGCATCAGCGGCTCCACCCTTCGCGAACCGAGTTACGGCCCCCAGCGCTAGCCGGCGTTCCCTGGGCTCAGTCCTGCGGCGGTGCCATCGAGGCGATCTGCAGCAGGTTGCCGCAGGTGTCGGAGAAGACCGCTGTGGTGAGCGGCCCCATCGATGCCGGGGGTGAGGTGAACTCGACCCCCAGACCGAGCAGCCGCTCATATTCGGCCTGGACATCCTGAACCGCAAAGGAGTTGAACGGAATTCCGTCAGCGGCCAGGGCATCCCGGAACGGCGCGACGGCAGGGTGCGAACTCGGTTCAAGGAGCAGTTCAACGCTGTCCGGTTCACCCGGATTGCCAACCGTGAGCCAGCGGGCACCGCCGGCCGGTTCATCCGCGCGCTTCTCGAATCCGAGTACGCGGGTATAGAAGTCCAGTGCCTTCTCCTGGTCATCGACGAAAATACTGGTCACCGTGATTCTCATACTGTTTCTCCTCCTGCCGGGGCAGCCGTAAACCACCACTTCTAGGCAAAAGAGGGCTCGCCTGAAAGAGTGCAGGCCAAGAAAAACCAGCCGGCCGGGCAGGGCTCCGCCGCCGGGCCTAGGCCTGAACGTGGTTGCGGCGGTTGCGGTGTTCCAGCAGCAGACGGGCTCCGTTGAGGATCAGGGTCTCCAGCGGAACTTCCTGTTCCGCGGCCAGTTCTTCCAGCTCCCGGCCCAGCTTGGGCGGGATGTTTACCTCAACGTTCATGCGTTTAACGGTATCGCCGCCGCGGGCCCGGTCCGAACCGGGCGGCGCCGCCGCACCGGGTGCAGGCGCGTTCAGCCGGGCCTTTCCGCCCGTTCCGGCGGCACTGGCTGCCGCGCACCGCGGACTATGCGCGGGGCATCGCCGTCGTTGTAATCCACCAGCACTGACGCGGCAGAACACGGATCGCAGGCGGACAGATAGATCTCCTGGCCCCGGACGTACCGGCTGCTGGCGGCCGCGTGCGGATCCGGATCTGAGCCGTCCCGCTGCGCCAGCCTCCGGCAGGATGTCTCGAAGGACACATCGAGAAATACCGTGGCATCCCAGATGTTGGACAGTTCAGGACGGTGCAGGAAGAGACCGTCCACCAGGACGACGGCCAGTTCGGGTGCCGGCAGTTCCGGCAGCCGCATCTGCCGGTCGGTGGCCAGGGCATGGCATGCCGTCCGGTACCGCCCTGAACCGCCCGGGCGCAGCGGATCCACCACAAGGTTCCGGAAGGCGCCGTAGTCGTAGGAATCCTCGAAGAATCCGTGCGGAGAGGATTTGCCCTGCCGGTAGCGCTCGCGGCGGGGCAGGTGGAATCCATCGATCGAAATCCGGATGACCGGACCCCGCAGGCGGGCGGCCAGTGCATCAGCAAACGTGGTCTTTCCGGCCCCGTCAACCCCGTCGATGCCGACGAACACCCGCCGGCCGGCCGCAGCCGGCACGGGCAGCACCCCCGCTATGGACCGCAGCACCCGATCTGCCTGAACAGTCATCTGCACAGGGCGAAGCGTACTCCCGGGGACGCTCCGCGGTGCTAGGCTTGGGAATCGAAAGTATGTTCTAAATATCGCCTGAATGTCAGCGGAGGAGGCCCGGCATATGTTCAATATTTCCGGCCACTCCCGCGCTGCGGCCCAGACGGACGCCGATGCGGCCTCCGGCTTCCCCAGTCCGTCACGCGACTATTTTGACGGACGCATCGACCTCAACCGTCACCTGATCCGGGATGTCACTTCCACCTACATCGTCCGGGTTTCCGGCGACTCCATGTCCGGCACCGGGATCAGTGACGGAGACGAACTGATAGTGGACCGCTCGCTGACTCCGCGGAACGGGTCCGTGGTGGTGGCCGTTTTGGACGGAGAGCTGGCAGTGCGCAGGCTCCGCCTCACCGGCCGCGGCATCGTCCTGGCTGCGGAGAACCCTGCGTACGAGGACCTGCCCGTCCCGGATCCGGCGGCCCTGACCATCTGGGGTGTTGTGACCAGATGCCTGCACCATGTCTAAGGGAAATGGCACGCCCGCTGCCGGAGCCGCAACCGTCCCGGACAGGGCAGTTCAGCTGCAGCGCATCGCCCTCGTGGATGTCAACAGTTTCTATGTCTCCTGCGAGCGCGCCTTCGACCCGCGGCTGGAAGGTGTTCCCGTCGTCGTGCTGTCCAACAATGACGGCTGTGTGGTGGCCCGCTCCGACGAGGCGAAGGGCCTCGGCATCAAGACCGGGGAGCCGTGGTTCAAACTGGCCGAAGCCGCGCCGCGGCTTGGGCTGATCCAGCGTTCCAGCAACTATGAACTCTACGGAGACCTGAGTTCCCGGGTCATGGAACTGCTGGGCCGCTTCGCCCTGTGGCAGGAGGTCTATTCGATCGACGAGTCCTTCCTGGGACTGAGCGGAACACCCCGCGAACTGGACCAGCAGGGCTCGCGGATCCGTGCCGCCGTCGCCCGCCACACCGGGCTGCCGGTCTGCGTGGGCATCGGAACCACCAAGACGCTGGCCAAGTTCGCGAACCGGATAGCCAAGCAGAACCGCCATCTGGGCGGCGTCTGCAATCTGGACACCATGGATCCCTCGGCGGTGCAGACCATCATGTCCCGGGTTCCGGTCACCGGGCTGTGGGGTGTTGGGGCCAGGCTCGGCGCACGGCTGGAAGCTATGGGCATCCGTAAGGTAGCCGACCTGAAGGCCGCGGATCCGGCCCTGATCCGCAGCCGTTTTTCGGTGACCCTGCAGCGCACCGTCCTGGAACTGAACGGCACGCCGTGCCTGCCGCAGGAAGAGGAGCGCGCAGACCGGCAGCAGCTGATTTTCTCCCGCAGCTTCTCCATCCCCGTTACTACGGCCGCCGGCATGCGGGAGGTGATGAGTATCTACGCCCAGCAGGCCGCCTCCCGCCTGCAGCGCGAGCAGCAGCAGGCCCGGGTGCTCACCGCCTATGCGGGAACCTCACACTTCAGCCACAAGGCGGCGTCGTTCCCCTCCGTCACGCTGAAACTGCAGACCCCCACCGCAGACCCGGTGGTCCTGACGCGTGCCGCCGTGGGGGCGCTCGAGGACCACATTGTCGAGGGTGTTCCCTATACCAAGGCCGGGGTCATGCTCACCGGGCTTTCTGATGCCGGCGCACAGCCGGTCTTTGACACGTTCGTCCCGGAACAGGAACACCGTCATCTCGGAGAGCTGCTGGGCAAGGTGGCGGACAAATACGGTGCTGCGAGCATCGGGCTGGGCGTGGGCGGCATGCCCAGCGCACGCCCGGAGTGGACCATGTCCCGGAAGTTTTCCTCCCCGCGCTACACCACGGAGTGGGACGAGCTGCCCGTGGTGAAGGCGCGCTGATACCGCCGCGCTTTTATCCACATGGGTAGTTCTGCCCATGGACCCCCTGCTGAGCCGCTCGGTAGCGTTCCAGGCATGGCAGCAAACCAGTGGGACATCCAAGAGCCGGGCACCCGGGCGCTGCTGCGCGACTGTGAGGACACTGCGGCCGGCTGCGAACCTGCGAAGGACTCTGCCCAGGCGGCTCTGAACGCGCTCGAAACAGCCCTCATGCCCTGTCCTGAGCTCGCCGACGCCGTGGACCGCCTGCGGTTCGACGTTCTTGTCAACGACATGACAGACATCATGGCGCGCTGCAGCAACGCAGTGCAGGGCACCCGCGAAAGCGTGGACGCCTACGCCGCCGGAGACCGGGAAATGGCGGACTCCGCACGCCGGGCAGCGTCCATCGCCGATGCCGGGCAGGCCCGGCTGGCGAGCGGGGCCGGCCGCTGGATGGTGCAGTGATGGACATCCTGCAGCTGGACCTAACCGCGACGGCGGACCTGCCGGATCCGGAGGCGCTGGATGAGCCGGCGCGGCAGCTTCGCCTGGCCGGCACTGCCTTCGAGACCGCCGTGACGGAGACGGCCCGCCGGTGGCAGGGTCTCGACGGGCTCTACGACGCACCCCACAAACACCTCGTCCTGGGCGCCATGACAACACCGTCCCGCCAGGCCGGGGACCTCGCCGGCAACACCGCCTCGACCGCTGCCGCCATAGAGGATTTCTCCGCGGCCCTGCGGGAGATCCGCCGCACCAGGGCTGTCCTGTTGAGCGATATCACCGACGCCGAGACAGAGCTGGCCAACCTGCAAAAGGAGACCGACGGCGGCTTTGCGCACAATGACGCCCTGATAAACCACCAGTGGCATCTTCAGAACCGGGCAGATTCCCTCGCCGGGAACTACGAGGCAGCACGCCAGAGCTGCGCCGGGGCCCTCGCGGCCATCAGCCGGGCCTCCAGCGACGTCCCGGTCCATTACTCCGAAAGTACCCTGGATCTGCAAAGCCACGACGCCGAGCGGCTCCACCGGCAGGCGACCGGCCCCGGCGCCACCCGCGCGGACATTCGGCGCTACTACGATTTCCTGGCCGGCATGGACCCCGCCCGCTACGCAGAGTTCGCGGCCGGCTATCCGGAATCCGCGGCCTATCCGCCCCGGCTCGGACTGCCGGCCCAGGAGCAGGCACAGTTCTGGAATTCCCTGTCCGCGGAACAGCAGGAGGCGCTCGCAGCCCACCTTCCCGCCGTTGCCGGCAACACCGAAGGTGTTCCCTACGCGGTGCGCGCCGCAGCCAACGCTGCTGTCCTGGCCCTGGTCCTGAAGCCCGCCTGGCGGGCATCAGCGGACCAGTGGCGGGCGTTCCGCAGCATCGAAGCGGCGTTGAAGCCGCCCGGCTCCAAGAGCGAAAACATCGCCAGCCTGGTGTCCTTCGACCCAGGTGAGCCGCCGCTGGCAGCCGTAGCACTCGGGAACCTGGACACGGCGGCGAACATCACCGTCAACGTGTCCGGTATGGGAAGCTCCACCCAGGACATGGAAGGCGCCGTGGCGGCTTCGAGAAACATTTACGACGAGCAGGGCCGGATCTCCTCTGCCGAGCGAGCAGTAGTGGCCTGGATCGGCTACGACTCCCCCGAACGGGAACCCTCCACGGAAGTGCTGCTCTCAGACAAGGCACGCACCGGCGGTGCCAAGCTCGCCACCGTCCTCGACGGCATCTACCAGACCCGCGGGGCCGACGTCCCCCGGGTCAGCGTTACTGCCCACTCCTACGGCACCACCACTGCCGCCTACGCCCTCACCCAGACCTCCCGCACCATTGACGCGGTGGTGTTCTACGGGTCCGCCGGAATCGATCCTGAGTCGGCTGCCTCGGCAGCTGACCTTCACGCCGAAGAGGTGTATGCCACCCAGGGCAGCCGCGACGTCGTTGCCCCGCTTGGCATTATCGGGTCCAGGTTCGGCGATCCCCGCCTGAGCCCCACTGAGGAGTCCTGGGGAGCCAAGGTCTTCAGCGCTGACGGGACAATGTATCCGGGAACCGATCTGTGGTCCAACGGAGGCCATGGCCTGCGGGGAACGGAAGAAGGCGCCAACCTGTTCGAAACCGAACTTGGCGCCGGCTACCTGGACCGGGACACCGCCACCCTGTGGGGCATTGCCGCGGCCAGTGCCGGGGAGGGCGACAAACTCCAGCTCATCCGCCAGGCCCCCACCGACACCCGTCTCCAGGAAACAGCGGGGTTCGCCCGGGACGTCTACTACGCTCCCGGCCGCACAGTGGATGCCCTGCAGACAGGCACCGCAGCCGCCGTGGACTCCGTGCAGGAGAACATCCGGCAGGCGGGCCCGGGTGCCCGGCGCGGACTCCGCTTCGCGGTGGACGCGGTGCAGGAAGCTGTCCTGCCGGACGCCGGACCGTTTGGGCATCCGCTGGATCCGCTGGTGGACGCTGCACAGAACCGCGCCGAGTATTCTCTGTCCAGAGCCGGTGAGGCGTTTCACACGGCGGTGGACGCCTCCCAGATTATCGTTGAGGAACTCGTTGATTCGCACCAGAAAGCAGCAGATGAATACTTCAAGAAGCAGTGGCGCGTGCTGGAATTCGTGGCGGGGCGCCTCGTGGCGGCCAACGGCGGCCGTTAGCGCCGGAGTCTTCACCATTCTGATGCTGAGTTCATGTTCCCAAGGAGCCACCATGCCAGAGGAAGTAAGCCCGGACACCAGCACCTCCAGTGCATCGTCATCGCCGGGACGTCCCGCGGCGGAAGTTTTTCCGGACTTCCTGCAGATGTCCTCGGCTGCGGTGGATGCCACGGGAACGGGCGGCTGGACCTTTGAAGACGGATCGGCGTGGGACCCGGAAGCTCCCGACCTGTGGTTCAACCCCGTCCCCTGTTCCAAGGACGCCGACGGCAGCCTCAAACGGGAGCTGCAGCTGGAACTCAAGGGCCCTTCCACCGGGGATCCCGTGGCCGCCCGGGACCGGATGCTCACGCACCTTGAGGACGAGGGGTACGAGGTTGCCCGCGTCATCGACCCCCCGGAGGGCATGGATAAGCGGACCTGGATTGTGACTGCCACCCGCGGCGACGGCGCCCTGGTTGACTACGGTGCCAACAACGCCGAACAGCTGCTGAGCCTGCAGAGCGAATGCTCAGGGCACCCCACCATGCAGGGCGAGGTCAGCGCCGAGACCCGCTAAGCGCCCTCCGGGAGGACAGGCTCCGCCCAGAGGGCGGCTTACTCCTCACGGTCCGGCTGGGTGAGCCGCAGTTCCTCCACATCAAGCCGGGTTTCCAGGATCCGGAGCACCCGGTCGTCAATGGTCCGCTCGTCCCGCAGCGCCACCACCACCGTGCGCTTGCGCTCCAGCAGCGCCAGCCGCAGCTCGGTCTCCTGCTGCCAGGACTCCAGCACCGGCGCCGGTTCGCCCGCTCCCTGTCCGCCGCCGGCCTGCAGCACCTCCAGGTGGTGACGGTACTCGTGGGCCAGGCGCTCCACGACCCGGCCGTCGGTGCCCAAACGGGCCGCCAGCTCCGGAAGAGAAGACAGCCCGTCCTCGGCCGCACGGATCTCCGCCAGCCGGCGCTCTTCTTCCAACCGGGTGTCCTCCGGTAGCTTCGCCCACCGCATGATGACGGGAAGCAGCGGGCCCTGGACCGTCAGGGTCACCAGGATCACTCCCGCGGTGACGAAAATGATCTGTCCCCGGTCCGGGAACGGTGCTCCGGCCGCCGTCAGCGCCGGAACCCCCAGCGCCGCCGCCAGGGAAACCGCACCCCAGAACCCGGCCATGCCGCTGAGGATGCGGGAACGGTTGCTCACCCGGCGGAGCTTCTGCGACGGCCTCCGGTCGATCATCCGGATCAGGTAGGTCGTGACGAACAGGAAGGCGATGCGCACCAGCACCAGCACAACCGAGACGACCGGTACTGCCAGCATCCCGACGGCGATCTGCGGACCATTCAGCAGCCGTACTGCCACATGCAGTTCAATTCCAATCAGGACGAACAGCGCGGCGTTGAGCATAAGAGTGGAGAAGGACCAGAAGGCCTGCGACTGGCGGCGGGCCAGGGCAGCAGTTACGCGGGGCCCTGCCTGGCTCATAATCAGACCCACCACCACAACGGCGAGCACACCGGATCCTCCCGTTTCCTCGGCCAGCAGGAAGGCGGCGAACGGCGTGACGAAGGTGGCGACGTTGCTCAGCATGGGGTCCTGGATCCGCCGCCGCACCCAGATCCCGGCCCAGGCCACCAGCAGCCCGGCGGCTATGCCGCCGCCGTAAGACAGGGCGAGGATTCCGGAGACGGTCAGCGGCGTGTATCCGCCGTCTCCGGCCACGATGCCCACGGCAACGGCATAGACCACCAGCGCCGTGCCGTCGTTAATCAGGCTTTCGGCCCGCAGCACTGTGACGTTCCGGTGCGGCAGGCTGCGGGCAAGCGCGGCCACCGCCGTGGCATCGGTTGGCGCCAGCGCGGCGCCGAGAACCCATGCGGGGCCCCAGGGCATGCCCAGCGCGTGGGCGGTGTACGCGACGGCGGCGGCGGTTACGAGGACGAGCCCGGTACCGCTCAGGACAATGCCGCGCAGGTTGCTCCGGATCTCCCGCAGGGACGTGGTGAGGCTTTCCCAGTACAGCAGCGCGGGAAGGAACAGCAGCAGCACCACCTCGGAGGGCAGCTCTACCTGCCGGAACGCCGGAACGAATCCCAGCGCCACTCCCCCGGCCAGCAGCAGCAGCGGTGCACCGATACGGAGACGTTCCGCTCCCAGCGAGCAGGCAAGGATCGCGACCCCCAGCGCCACAACAAGTTCCAGTCCGAGCACGGGCCAACCTTCCCTCGGGCAGCGTTTCCGGCCGGGCAGCCTCCTTAAGTGTGCCGAGGACGGGCGGCTCCGTCGAGGGTGGGCGGTAGCCGTCCGGGGATCGCCGGGCCTGCCCGGCTACCGGCCCGGCGTCCGCAGCATCGACCAGACCGGCGGTCCGCCGTCGGGCATGTCCGAGACCGCCCAGACGCCGAAACCGAACCGGCGGTAAAACGCCACGTTTTCCTCGGCCGAAGTCTCGAGCGCGACGGGGCGCTCCGGGCCCGCAGCCAGCATGGATTCAATTAACCGGCTGCCCAGTCCGTTCCCCTGCGCAGCCGGAGCGACGGCGATGGTGGCAAGTGTCCAGGATCCGGGTGGCGGCTGCGGCAGGGGATATTCGAGGTTCCGGGCCGATGCACCGTGCAGGGAGACCAGTTTTTCCTGCAGCTCCGGAGAAAGCGGTGCCCGCTCAGTCAGGCCGGGAGGCAGCAGGACCGCGACGGCGGAGCGGTCTGCGTTGGTCCATACCTCGCCGTGTGGCAGTGCAAGGTGTTCCAGGTAGAGCCGCTGGATGGCCCCGATTCTCGCTTCCCGGCGCTCGCTGTCCACCGTCCATCGGGTCCAGGCATAATCCACGAACGCCTCCGCCAGGACGGCGGACAGGGCGCCGATTTCTGCCGGCGACGCGCACTCCAGCCGTGCAATACCCATGCTTGTGTCTCTCCAAGTCTCTTTCCGCTGAAGGTGCGGTTATCCGGAACGGCCCCAGACCCTGCGCCACCAGGGCCTGGGTGGATCCGGCTCCGGTTCCGGCTCCCTGTCCCCGGCCCGCCGCTCCCGCCAGCGCTGCACTTCCAGTTCTACGTCCCGCAGCTTCGTTATGACCGGCGGTCCGCCGAGCAGTTGCCGGCGTGCCTCGATGATCCTGCGGTTGAAGTCCTCAACGGTTTCGCGTACCAGCGCAGCAGACGGCTTGGCGTCCAGGACCGTGTCGAGTTCGGAGTCTTCGACCCGCAGCAGCAGCGCCGGCGGGCCCAGGCCGCTGATATTCTCCCGTTCAATCAGACCTTTGACCCACCAGTCAGGATCGTTGGCCTCGCCCAGGTTGGGGATGGGTTTTCCGGCGTACTGGAGGTTGTCGAACTCACCGCGCATCATCGCATCACGGATCAGGTAGTCCGCTTTGCTGGCCGGGTCCACCTGCTCTTTCCGCCGCCGCAGTTCCGCTTCCTCTGCCGTCTCCTCCTGCTGTTCCGGGACGCCGGCGGCCCGTATCCTCGCTGCCCGTTCCATCCGACGCCGGTAAGCGTCGGCCCCGCGGTTGCCCATGTGCTGCGTGTCCTCCCGGCCTTTGGCTAGCGGTCGATCGTCTTCTCCAGTTCTTCAGGGTAGCGGGCGCCCTCGATCCGAAGCCCCGCCGCGGCGTCGTCAATCGCTTTGAGGTCCTCCGGGCTCAGGGAGACACTGCTCGCCCCCAGGTTTTCCTCCAGTCGTTCCAGTTTCCGGGTTCCGGGAATCGGCACGATCCACGGTTTCTGCGCCAGCAGCCACGCCAGGGCTATCTGTGCCGGTGTGGCGTCCTTGGCCGAGCCCAGCTTCCCGAGCAGGTCCACCACAGCCTGGTTTGCCTGCCGGGCCTCCGGCGTGAATCGGGGAAGCCTGGCACGCATGTCCCCGGGGGCGAATTCGGTGGTGGGAGAGATTTTCCCGGTGAGGAAGCCGCGCCCCAGCGGGCTGAAGGGAACAAAACCGATGCCCAGGTCGGCGCAGGTGGGCAGCACCTCCTCCTCCGGTTCACGCCACCACAGCGAGTACTCGCTCTGCACAGCGGTGACCGGCTGAACGGCGTTGGCCGCCCGGATGGTCCTGGCCGAGGCTTCCGAGAGGCCGAAGTGCTTCACCTTGCCTTCGGTGATGAGGTCCTTCACCGTTCCGGCCACATCCTCAATAGGCACCTGGGGATCCACCCGGTGCTGGTACAGGAGGTCGATGGACTCAGTCTGCAGCCGGCGCAGGGAGCCGTCCACCGCTTCCCGGATGTGCTCGGGACGGCTGTCCAGGCCAATCTGGCGTCCGTCCCGGTTGATTTTGAACCCAAATTTGGTGGCGATGACCACCCGGTCCCGGAAGGGTGCCACTGCCTCGCCCACGAGTTCCTCGTTGACGTAGGGTCCGTAAACTTCCGCGGTGTCGAAGAGCCGCACCCCGCGGTCGAAGGCGGTACGGATCAGGCTGATCGCGTCTTCGCGGCTGCCCGAGGGCCCATAACCCTGGCTGAACCCCATGCAGCCCAGTCCCAGTTCGGATACCTTCAAACCCGCCATTCCCAGTTCGCGTGTCTTCATCCGTTTCCTCCAGTCATGCGGACGCTCGACGCCGGGTGGCCGGCCTTTGGTCCGTTCGGCTCGGTTCGGTTTCCACCCTGCTCCCGGCCTGCCGCGGCGTCAACAGCTCCGGCACCGTTCCCGGGAAATCCTCAGTCGACCTGGACTACCGTGCCGCCGGTGAGCCGGACGAGTTCGTCGAGGTCTGTCCGGAACACCGAATAGGGGGTTCCGGCAGCTACCCAGACGTCCGGGTAGCCGGCCAGGTCCCGGTCAATGACCGTCTCCACGGGTGCCGGGTGGCCAACGGGCGCCACGCCGCCAACCTGCTGCCCGGTTGCCTCACGCACCTGCTCCGCCGAGGCCCGCTTGATCTTTTCTTTGTTCAACCGCTGCGCCAGCGCCGCCGTGTCCACACGGTGGGCGCCGCTCGTGATCACCAGGAGGGGAACGCCGTCGGTCATGAACACCAGGGAGTTGCCAATGGCTCCGACGTCGCAGCCCAGGGTCTGCGCGGCCTCGGCAGCCGTCCGCGCCGAACCGTCCGTCACGACCACCCGGGCAGGCGATCCCAGCTGCGCGAGTGCTTCCTTGACGCGTGCCGCGGCCGCTGCCCAATCCGGATTATCCATGCCCGCGACACTAGCAAAACCCGGCCGGGCGGCGTCGTCATATTCCGTCCGGAAGAGCAGCCCTAGCTGCGGGTGATCGTGTCCGGCTCCGGGCCGGGGCGGATGCCGGTGTCCAGAGCACTGATGCTGGAGAGCTCCCCGGCGCTGAGGGAGAAGTCGAAGAGGTCAATATTCTCAGCGATCCGCTTGGGCGTGACCGACTTGGGAATGACGCAGATGCCCAGCTGGATCTCCCAGCGCAGGATCACCTGGGCCGCCGTCTTGTGGTGTGCCGCGGCGATGCCGAGAATCACCGGATCGTGCAGCGGATCCTTCGGCGCCGTGCCGGAACCGTGGTTCCAGTACCGTGTGACGCCGCCAATGGGAGACCATGCCTCCGTCAGGATGCCGTTCTCCAGGTTGAAGGAGCGCAGGTCCGGTTGGCTGAAGTACGGGTGCACCTGGATCTGATTGACGGCAGGAACGACGTCGGTGCGTGCCAGCAGTTCGCTCAGCTCCTCGGTGCTGAAGTTGCTGACGCCGATGGACCGGACCCTCCCCTGCTCGTACAGCGTCTGCAGCGCCTGGTAGGAGGCGATGGTGGCTTCGAAATCGGACGGCAGCGGCTGGTGCAGCAGGTACAGGTCCAGGACGTCCAGTCCCAGCCGGGCCATGCTGGCGTCGAAGGCACGGAGCGCGGAGTCGTAGCCGTAGTCATCCACCCACAGCTTGGTGGTGATGAACAGTTCTGCGCGGTCAACACCGGACTGGGTCAGGGCAGCACCCACCTCGGCCTCATTGCGGTACGCCGCCGCGGTGTCGATCAGCCGGTAGCCGTTGGCGATCGCAGTCTCCACGGCGACGGTCGTTTCCGCCGGCGCGCTGCGGTACACACCGAACCCCACCGCATCCAGGGTTACGCCGTTGTTCAAGGTCAGCTTGGGCATGATGGCGTTCATCGCAGCTCCTAGTGCACAGTTGCTCTGCTCTTCCAAGACTCCCGCAGTATGGGCGCGGTGCACAGTGTCTGCTGCTTGACCCGTCACCGTTCCCGCCGGATGCCGGATGCCGGTACGCGGATGCCGGGTGCCCGGATGCCCGGATGCCCGGATGCCAGCCGCAGGCTCAGCCTCGCGCAGCTTCCCACCCGCCGTTGCGGATGTTGTGCCGTGAGGTCACAGGAGGAGACAGGCGTAATGACGGGTGGGAATCCGTGCCGGGGAACCGTCAGTAGTCCGGAGCAGCCGGCAGCCCGGCGAATTCTTCGAGGGTTTTTCCGGTCTTGTGCAGCTCGGCAGCGATCTCTGAGCCGACAAACCGCAGGTGCCACGGCTCGTAGGCGAACCCGGTCACGGCTTCCCGTCCCGCGGGGTAGCGGATGACAAATCCGTACCGGTGGGCATTTTCCGCAGCCCAGGCCCCGGCGGGCGTTGCTTCGAAACAGGCTTCCAGGGCGCAGGTTCCGTCCGCATTGCTGATGTCCACGGCCAGGCCGGTCTGGTGCTCGCTGTGCCCCGGCCGCGCTGAAATCCCGTCCGCCCTGTCGTTGCCGTAGCTGGCGGAGTAGGAAGCGTGGATGCGGGCCTGCTCGTCAGCCGTCCGGAAACCGCTGACGGCGGTGATGCCAACCCCCGCAGCCGCAGCGTCAGCGCTCAGCCGGCCGTAGGCAGCGGCAGCCTCGGGACGCAGCAGGACGCCGCCGCCGTCGTGCAGATCTTCCGGTACATATGCCGGGTCCGCCAGCGGCCTGTCCTTGTTGACTACGACGGCGATGCTGCCGGGCGAGTCGAAGTCCAGCGCCGCGGCTTGGGCGGACGCCTGCACGCCCTCCGACTCGAACCAGGAGAGATACCCCAGCAGGCAGAGACAAACAGACCCGATAAGGGCAATATGTGTCTTGACGAGCTGCTGCGGCATTTGTTCCTCCACCGCAACTTTCCCACAATCCCGCAGCGCGCATCAGTACCGACGCGAAAAGCGGTGTCAGGCCGGGGCGTTCCCAGCGACGGCCCCGCGGAACTCTGGCTGCCACAGCACTTCGTACGGGATCCCGGTACCGAGAATCCTTCAGCGGCCCGGTGTCCTGAGCAGAGGGCGGCATTCACCGTGGCTGGATCAGCTTCCCAGGTTGCTTCCCCGGCCAGGTGCAGCACTCCGTCAACCGGCTCGGCAAGGCGCGTGTGATCCTCTGCGGTGCAGCCGCGCGTCATGTAGGCGTAGGAACCGCCGGCCCACTCGTCGCCCTGCCAGTCCGTGATTCTTGCGTGCACGGGGTCGGGGACCCGGGAACCATAGATCTCCCGCAGGGATGCCAGGACCGAATCGATCACGCGTTTGTCGGACCATCCCCGGATCTCCTGGGCACACTCCCCTGCCGCGAAGGTGAGCAGTGTTGGCTCGCCGGAGATATCCGTCAGGTCGTACCAGGAATGCCACCATTTGGCTGCCTCGCCCTGGCGCCTGACTGCGTACACCCCCTCGTCCCAGAACCGCTCCGGGAACCGCAGAAAGACCTTTTCAAAGGCATTCATCCGGAACTTGGAGACCGCCCCGGTAATGCTGCTCGGCAGCGGCGGGTCGAAGGTGAGCCGTCCTGACTGCAGAACGCCGACAGGAACCGTGACCACCGTCCGGGCGGCGGTGAAGGTTCCCCGGTTCGTCTCCAGCACGACGCCGGTGTCCACTCCCGCTGCGGCTCCGGCACGGAGGACGCGGGTCACCACGTGTTCCAGGCGTATGTCCAGCCCCGCCGCGAGGTTTGAGGCCAGCTGGTCGTACCCATCCGGGAAGACCACTTCGTCGCCGATGATGACTTCGTCCTCCAGTCCGTGGGCGTCGAGCAGGCGTGAGTCGGCACCGTACTGTTCCTCGGAGCGGTGATCGAGGTATTCGACGACCCGCGCCGCGCGTTCCGGGTCCCAGCCGTCGGTCCCGGCTACCTGCCCGACGGCGGTGCGGGCGGCTTCTGCGTAGCTGGCACCCGGCGGCACGGCCTCTATGACAGCGTTGAGCCGGACTTCCACGCGGGCGGCGTCGGCGATGAAATGGTCGGCGGCACTGTCGGTGAGCCGAACGCCGTCGGGCCCGTAGTAGGCGATGGGACGCCCGCCTGCCTGGTAGCTGCCAATCGTGAATTCGGCGTCGGGCATCCCGAAAGCGCGTGTCAGCGCGTGCAGCGGACCGCCATCAATACCGTGGATCCAGGACGCTCCGAGGTCCGTGACCCGGCCGTCAAGGCGTTCGGTGTGCAGCCGCCCGCCGATGCGGTCCCTCGCTTCCAGCACCACGACCTTCTGTCCCTGGACTGCGAGGAGACGGGCAGCACTGAGACCCGATACACCGGCGCCCACCACGATGGTGTCGAATTCCTCCATAGGGATATTCACCGTTCAACTCGCTTTTCAAATAGCGGGAAACTTTTTCGGTTTTTACATTAGTGCGAGGCCGTTCTTCCCATGATTTCTGTGTCATCTCAGAGACGATCGACTTCACAGAGAGCCGGGTGCTCGTTCACGATGTCTACTCGATGCCATTCGAAGGAAGCGAAACCATGACAGACCTTCAGTGTCCGGCCACTGTCGTCCTGATCGAAGGTGATGCTGCAGCCCCGACCTGGCTCAGCCGTGTTGCCGCCGAATTCGTAGTGGACGGGGGCGCTGTGGACCTTGGACGTTTAATCGAAGAGTCGACAGATCTGTTTCGGGGCGAAATTTTTGTTGTCCGGGCGGCCCTCTCCGAAATCCGTGAGGTCCTTCGGAAGCGCGGCATCCCCGCGGACCCTCCTGTCGCAGTGGAAGTTGATTCCAGCGGGTGGCGCCTGTCCCCTCCCTAGAAGAGTTGTGTCTGCGCGGCGCACCGGGCAGCCCGGCGGGGCACTTTCGTGCAAGGCTGGACCCATGGACCTGGTCGTAACACCCGAGCTGACGATTCCGGCGGCGGAGCTTGAATGGCGCTTCTCCCGGTCCTCTGGTCCGGGAGGCCAGCACGTCAACACCACAGACAGCCGCGTTGCCCTGTCCTGGAACGTGGCCAGGTCTTTGGTGCTGTCGGATGAGCAGCGGGCAAAACTCCTCCAGCGACTAAGGAGCCGCCTGATCGCCGACGCCCTGGTTGTCACGGCTTCCGAGCAGCGTTCCCAGCTCCGCAACCGGGAGATTGCCCTGACCAAGCTCGCCGAAGTGGTGGCGGACGGTCTGGCACCGGCCCCTGCCGCCCGCCGCCGAACCAAACCCACCAGGGGATCAAAGGTCCGGCGGCTTGATGCGAAAAAACAGCGGTCTGCCACCAAGCAGCTGCGGCAGAAGCCGCCCAAGGATTAGCCGCTGAGCCTTATCAGACATGGCTTCCAGCCAGTGACTATGAGCGCTGAACCCGAGAATTCAGCGCTAGGCAGAGGCCCCAATTCCAACCCTGGAACGGTGTTTGTGTGTGCCCATGGCAGGCGGACCGTCACCGCGCAAAGAGTATAGTCCCTCATAATTCAGGGCGGCTACCCCGCACGGCGATCCACCTCATAAAGACACTTCGTTGTGATGTGCATGTCCCTCAGCTCCTCTGATCGAAGGTGGACTAGGGAATGCCTTTCGATCCAAATTCGCTACAGAACTGAAGCCACAGGGGTGTCACCACCAGAGGCAGTGGCCAATGCCCTACTCTTGGCGTTAAGCGACACCAAGGAGTGCAGATGCCAGGAACCAGACTTTCTCAAACCGAGAAAAATCTTCTCAAAAAGTGGAACAATCCTAAGTCACATGCGAATTATTTAAGATCAATACAAATCAATCCACTGGACAGCACTATTCCTTCTGCGGGACTCCGGGGAATCATCAATGCTAATATAGAGTTCAGCTATCCAGTCTCGGTTCTGGTCGGACCGAATGGAAGTGGAAAATCAACTATTCTAAACTTGGCAGCGTTGGCGTTTAGAGGCGATAGCCATATTCCGTCAGGCAGAACCAGCCCCGGATATCGATTCCCTGACTTTTTCTTCGCTGTACGCGGCGAAACACAACCCACCAATTTCACCATTAGTTGGAATATTCGGACGAGTGGGGGGCGGGAAAGAACAACGAAGATGATCCGACGATCGACGCAGAAATGGATGGACTACGGGCGCCGCCATCGGGCCGACGTGGTACACGTAGGCCTAGCAAGAATAAATTCGTGGTCCGAGAGTGCACCTCACAAACGTGCCTTCGTGGCTGAAAAAACTTTAAAGCCCGTTCCGCATGACGGCTGGATCACGAATGCAATGTCAAACATCTTCAGTCGCCCATACAGCGCTTCCACCTCGATGACTGCGCGCAAATACTTGATGCCGCAGGTTAGCACTGCTTCGGGGGGAACGTATTCGGGCTTCAACATAGGAACGGGGGAGGCTGCCGTTATTGCTATTCTCGAGGAGATTTCTCGCTGCCCAAAGGGCAGCATGATTCTCATCGAGGAAATCGAAATGGCGATTCACCCGAGCGCTCAGGCCAAGCTCGCCCAGGTTTTGATAGAACGGGCCGAGACTCACGACCTTCAAATCATATGCACCAGTCACTCAAGATGGTTTATCGACGCCCTTCCGCGGCAAGGACGCATCTTGATTCAACCAAGCGAAAATGAGCATATTTGCATGTCAAACGTCACCACTAGGCTAGCCGAAGGCGCGCTTTTGGGGAAACATCAAGAGGAACTGTTGGTGATATGTGAAGACGCTGTTGGCCAGATGATAATCGAGTCGGCACTCACGATGGAACAGCGCAATCGGGTGAAAATCGTTCCGTGCGGATCCAAATCCGAACTAGGTAGAGCTGCGACGTACAGCCACTTAATGCATCCGACTCTTCCAATTCTAATTGTGTGGGATGGAGATGCCACTGCAAAAAATATCAAAGATGCTTTGCACGCTGCTGACGGCGGTAAACATCTCCTGGCCACTGACCTTATCCAGTGGTCACGGATAGGCGGCGTCGAAATCATGGCGCCTGGATACCAGCACGTACTCACGGATGCCCCTGAACACCAGATCAAAAAGACGATTCTTGACGACCCAACCGCTCAAGAACATGTTGCGCTTGCATTTGGTACCGAACGACATAAAGTCCGGCTGATGCTAGAAACGTCAGCAGTAGAAGAAAAGTCTCATCATAGACTGTTTGACGATGTGGTTAACAAGACCGGAACCAGCCTCGAGCATGTCGGAAGGACGCTGTCGGTCGCTTACGTTAATTCACTCCGGACGACGTCCGGTCAAGAGCTTCCTCTCGTGGAAGCGGTATCGAGCATGCTCGACGGGCATAGGTACGGATTTTCACAGCCTTGGAACGATGAACTCCCCGTTTCAACGGACGGCGTGGCCGCATAGCATCGTTGCCCATCCTGCGTGAGGGTAATCGTGCGGAGTCATATGAGGAGGAACAGTCAGCCGGCTGTCACGTACTCCCGCACAAACCTAGCGCGGAGACTGCATCAACCGTACAACAGTGACGCCGCAGCAGGACGGTAATCCTGCTGCGGCGTCACTGTTAGAGAAACTGCACGGGACCTAGAAGTCCCAGTCCTCGTCTTCGGTGTTCACGGCCTTGCCGATCACGTAGGACGAACCCGAGCCGGAGAAGAAGTCGTGGTTCTCATCCGCGTTCGGGGACAGCGCCGAGAGGATGGCCGGGTTCACGTCCGTCAGGGTGGACGGGAACATGGCCTCGTAGCCCAGGTTCATCAGGGCCTTGTTGGCGTTGTAGTGCAGGAACTTCTTGACGTCCTCGGCCAGCCCTACGCCGTCGTACAGGTCGTGCGTGTACTGGACTTCGTTCTCGTACAGCTCATAGAGCAATTCGTAGGTGTAGTCCTTGAGGTCCTGGCGGCGCTCTTCGGAAACAGTCTCCAGACCGCGCT
>JBELYP010000023.1:0-38085 GCA_040273995.1 Arthrobacter sp. | reverse complement strand
CCCTTTACCGCCGCTACCGTCCCGAGAGCTTCGCGGACGTGATCGGCCAGGAGCATGTCACCGAGCCGCTGATGGCGGCCCTCTCAAAGAACCGCGTCAACCACGCCTACCTCTTCTCAGGTCCGCGCGGCTGCGGCAAGACCACCTCTGCACGGATTCTCGCCCGATGCCTGAATTGCGCCCAGGGCCCGACGCCGACACCCTGCGGCACCTGCGACAGCTGCGTTGAGCTTGCCCGCAACGGCGCCGGCAGCCTTGATGTGATCGAAATCGACGCGGCCAGCCACGGCGGTGTGGACGATGCCCGCGACCTGCGCGAGCGGGCTACCTTTGCTCCCGTGCGGGACCGCTACAAGATCTTCATCATTGATGAGGCCCACATGGTTACTTCAGCAGGCTTCAACGCCCTGCTGAAGATCGTGGAGGAACCACCGGAACACATCAAGTTCATCTTCGCCACGACGGAACCGGACAAGGTGATTGGCACCATCCGCTCCCGCACGCACCACTACCCGTTCCGGCTGGTTCCGCCGGAGCCGCTGCTGGCCTACCTCGAGAAGCTCTGCGTTCAGGAAGGCGTGCCGGTTGCCCCGGGCGTGCTGTCCCTGGTGATCCGTGCCGGCGGCGGATCGGTTCGCGACTCGCTCTCCGTTCTGGACCAGCTGATGGCCGGTGCCGGCGAGTCTGGCCTGGACTACGAACTGGCCGTGAATCTGCTGGGCTACACCCACGTGGCACTGCTCGACGACGTAGTCGATGCCTTCGCTGCCGGCGATGCCGCCACCGTGTTCAGCGCAGTGGACCGCGTCATCCAGACCGGCCAGGATCCCCGCCGTTTCGTCGAGGACCTGCTGGAGCGTTTCCGGGACCTGATTGTTGTGAACGCAATGCCCGACGCCGCTGCCGCCGTCCTGCGCGGGGTGCCGGAAGACCAGATCAACCGGATGCGAACGCAGGCCGCGCAGTTCGGCGGCGCTGAGCTCTCCCGCGCCGCGGACATCACCAATACCGCGCTGACCGAGATGACCGGCGCCACGTCTCCCCGCCTGCACCTCGAACTGCTCTGCGCGCGGATCCTGCTTCCCGCTGCCGATCAGTCCGAGCGCGGCACTGCTGCACGGGTCGACCGGATCGAGCGCCGGCTAAGCTACGCGGGCGAGGCCGCCCCGGCCGCCGCCGTTGGCACGGCCCCGCAGCGCACGGCGCAGGCCCCGGAACAGGTCTCTGAATCCGGCGCAGCACCACAACAGGTTTCCCAGCAGCAGGCAGCACCCGCGGCCGGAGCTCCGGCACCTGAGCCTGCTGCAGCCTCCGGCACTTCCGCCGCCGCATCTTCCAACGCAGCGGCGGACTGGGGAGGGACATGGGCTACGCCTGCGGCCCCCGCAGCTTCTGCAGCTTCCGGTGCACGTCCGGCCGACTCCGGAACGGGCCCGTCTGCCGCACCCCAGGCACCCACCCGGACCTGGGACGATGTGTCCCGCGAGGCTGCCTCGCAGCAGGCCGCAGGAGAGGACCGGCAGGGTGCCGTCCCGCGGGTCCAGGACGCTCAGAATCAGATGCCGCAGGCGGCTCAGAACCAGCATCCGGGTCAGCAGCACGACCGCGCCCAGCAGCAGGAACCCGCCCAGTCTGCGCAGCCCCAGGGACCCCAGAACCGGCAGGTCCAGCCGAATCAGCAGGCGGGCACCGGCCAGCCACACCCCGGCAGCTCTGCCCCGGCTGCTCCCTCCGGTACCCCATCCGATCCGGCACCGCAGGGCGCATCGGCGCCGCAAGGCGCGCCAGCTCCGCAGGGCGCACCGAACGGAACAGCAGCAGCCGCCGGCCCCGGCCAGGTGGAAATGATCCGCCGCGCATGGCCGGAGATCATGGACGCCCTGACCAGCATCCGCCGGGCAACCTGGCTCAACGTCAGCAAGAACGCGACTCCGCGCTCCTTCGACGGCAGGGTGCTGGAGCTTGCTTTCTCAAACCCCGGCGCGGCCACCAACTTCAACCGCCCGGATCACCTGGAGAACCTCCGCAAAGCCATCCACCAGGTCCTGGGCGTGGACTGCCAGGTCAACGCATTACATGACAGCGCCGCGTCAGCGGGTGAACCCGGCCCAAAAGCTGGTAGCCGGCCGACCCCGCCGGCGCAGACACCGGCACCGTCTTCCGCTCCGGCACACCCTTCCGCGCCGGCACAGTCTTCCGCTCCGGCACAGCCTTCCGCGCCGGCGCAGACTCCGGCACAGTCTTCTGCGCCAGCACAGTCTTCCGCTGCGCCGCACCCTTCTGCTCCAGCGCAGCCCCAGGGAACCGTCGCTTCTCCTTCACCGCAGCAGCGGGCAGCGTCCGGTCCAGCCCCGGGGCAGCGGGCAGCGTCCGGTCCAGCCCCGGGGCAGGCAGGCACTTCCGGCGCACCCGCGTGGAACATTCCGCCGACGGTTCCTTCCCGGACCGAAGCCGCGCCGGGCGCCCCTGCGCCCGCTTCCACCGCCCAGCGGACAGCCGAACCAGCACGCCGGGATTCCTCTGATCCGGCTGGGCAGCAGGATCCGACGGCGGCCAATCCGGCTGGACAACAGTCGCCTCAATCAGCGCCGCAGGACGCCCCGGCGCATCCGGCACGTTCGGCTACGCCTGCCATTGGGCAGGCCCCCGCAGCCGGAACAGTCCGGCAGGACCGGCCGGGTGGCTTTGCCGCCGCAGCTTCCCCCCGTGGCGGAACGCCGCCGCGCAGCGGCGGACCGTCCCGCAGCAGTGCACCGCTGCCGGAGGACTGGCCGCAGGAGCCCACAGAACCCGCCGATGTACCCGAAAGCAATGCCTGGGAAACCGCCGTGGCCCCTGATGACATCCATGTCAGCAGCGCGGTCAGCGACGAAGAATGGGCCAGCACCAACTGGGCTGGGACCACAGCCACCCGCCCCGGCGCAGCTCCAGGCACGCCCGGACGCACGCCCCAAACAGGGCACGGCCAGGCAGGGCAGCGCCAGGCAGGAAACGGTCCGGCAGGAGACGCAGCGCAGCCGGAAACCCACGGTGCCACAGCGGCTCAGCCCGCTGCCCAGTCCTCCCTCCGGGCTGCCCAGCCTTCCTTGCAGGCAACCGGCGCAGGCACTAACGTCGCTGGCCCAACCGGCGCAGGCGCTACCGGAGCCGGACCGAACCCCACGTCGCCGCGCCCTGCATCAGGTCCTGCGGCCTATGCCTTGGCACCCGGCACCAACGGAAGCGGCGCCCCGCAGTCCGGGGCGCCGTCGGGCACCGAGGAACAGAGCGCCCACGTAAAGGGCAACCAGCAACGCGGCACCCCGCAGCCCAACGAAGAACCAGCACACCGCCCGGGCCAGAAACTCAGCCGCTACCAGCAGCTGCTCAATGAGGCGGCCCAGCGCGGCGGCGGCCCCGCTGCTGCTGCCCGCGGCAAAGTAGACTTGGCCTACGTCGAAGATGTGCCCAGCGCCGACGACGTAACCCTGGAGGATTCAGGGCTGGTGGGCCGCAAGGCCATCGAAAGGATTCTGGGCGGGCGGCTGATCGAGGAACGCAGCCTCGACGGCCACGGCATCCCCCGGTAAGCAGCCACCCGGTTCAACAACTATTTCCCTAAGAAGGCCACGTGTACGAAGGTGCGGTTCAGGAACTGATCGACGAGTTGGGCCGCCTTCCCGGTGTGGGCCCCAAGTCGGCCCAGCGGATCGCGTTCCACATCCTTGAGTCCAACGCCGAGGACATGTCCCGGCTGGCCTCGGCCATTGTGACGGTGAAGGAAAAGGTGAAGTTCTGCCAGGTGTGCGGCAACGTCACCGAGCAGGAGACCTGCAACATCTGCCGTGACCCCCGCCGGGATCCCACCATGATCTGTGTCGTGGAAGAATCCAAGGACGTGATCGCCGTCGAGCGTACCCGTTCCTTCCGCGGCCGCTACCACGTCCTCGGCGGGGCAATTAACCCCATTGCCGGCGTCGGGCCGGATCAGCTGCGCATCCGTGAACTGCTCAGCCGGCTCTCCGATGAGCAGATCAGCGAGATCATCATCGCCACCGATCCGAACCTGGAGGGCGAGGCCACGGCCACCTACCTGGTCCGTATGCTCAAGACGCTGGGGATCACAGTCACGCGGCTGGCTTCCGGCCTGCCGGTGGGCGGTGATCTTGAATACGCGGACGAGATCACCCTGGGCCGCGCCTTCGAAGGCCGCCGCAGCCTCAGCTAGGCACCGGGCAACTTTCCCGCCCGGGATTCGTTAAGTACAGGTTGAGCATCATTTCGGTGCCGCCGCGGCGCCGCTATAGACTTTGGAAGTTGGCCGCCGTCGCGCGGCCTTTTCCACGGACATTTAGTGCCCCAGCGGCTTCTACGCCGCGGGCAGCAACTTGGAAGAGTTCCAGAGAGCGTGTACGCATGAGCCTGATAGTGCAGAAATTCGGCGGATCCTCCGTATCGGACGCCGAAGGCATCAAGCGCGTCGCCAAGCGCGTGGTGGATACCCAGAGCGCAGGAAACGACGTGATCGTGGTGGTTTCCGCCATGGGCGACAGCACCGACGAGCTGCTGGACCTGGCCGGGCAGATCACCACCGGCGCCTACCCGCGTGAGATGGACATGCTGCTGAGCTCCGGCGAACGCATCTCCATGGCCCTGCTGGCCATGGCCATCAACGAACTGGGCGCGTCAGCCCAGTCCTTCACCGGCAGCCAGGCCGGCATGATTACCGATGCGATCCACGGCAAGGCCCGGATCATCGACGTCTCACCGCACCGGATTAAGACGGCCATCGAAAAAGGCGACGTCGCGATCGTCGCCGGTTTCCAGGGCATGAGCCGGGACAGCCACGACATCACCACCCTGGGCCGCGGCGGATCGGACACCACCGCAGTCGCCCTTGCGGCAGCGCTCGACGCCGATGTGTGCGAGATCTACACGGACGTGGACGGCGTCTACACCGCCGATCCCCGGGTAGCCCCGACGGCCCAGAAGATCGAGCAGATTTCCAGCGAGGAAATGCTGGAGATGGCGGCCTCGGGTGCGAAGATCCTGCACCTGCGCTGCGTGGAATACGCCCGCCGCTTTGGAGTGCCGCTGCATGTGCGGTCCTCCTTCAGCCAGCACGAGGGGACCTGGGTACTGCCCAGCCCGGATGACAAGATCAAGATTCAAGAGGGAGAACCCTTGGAACAGCCCATCATTTCCGGCGTCGCGCATGACCGCTCCGAAGCCAAGCTCACCGTCGTCGGCGTCCCGGATATCCCCGGCAAGGCCGCAGAAATCTTCGGGATCGTTGCCGGCGCCAACACGAACATCGACATGATCGTGCAGAACGTCTCCACCAAGGGATCCGGCAGGACGGACATTTCCTTCACCCTGCCGATCGTTGACGGGCAGGCCGCCATGGCCGCCCTGAACGCCGCGAAGGCCGAGGTGGGCTTCGACAGCATCGATTACGACGAGCAGATTGGCAAGCTCTCCCTGATCGGCGCCGGCATGCGCTCCAACCCGGGCGTCTCGCACAAGTTCTTTGAAGCGCTGCACCTGGCGGGCGTGAACATCGACATGATCTCGACGTCGGAAATCCGCATTTCCGTGGTCACCAGCGCTTCCAAGCTCGACGACGCCGTCCGGGCGGTCCACGCAGCGTTCGGGCTCGACGGCGAAGCAGAAGCTACCGTCTACGGCGGCACCGGCCGCTAGCCGCGGCAGGGCATGAAGGGGCGTCCGGGCAACCGGGCGCCCCTTCTTTTCGTATCGGACTCCTCGGCCTGTCAGTACAGGTGCTCGCGGAACAGGGGTGCGTGGAAATAATCCTGGTACACCACAGGTTCGGCAGGTTCGCGGTGCGGCTTGCCGTTCACGTACTCCCGGTCCACTCCGTAGTGATGCCCTTCGCTGTCTATTTCAACAACGTAGTCGGACAGTTCCGACTGCGGAATATCGTCGTCCGGCAGCCGCGGCTCACCGCCGCTTCCCGGATCCGGCATGGTTGCCATGTGGATCCCCTCCTTCAAGGACCAACGCAGGTTCCTTCAGGATAGGTTTCCGGCACAGAAAAAGACCCGCCGTAAGAAAAAGTCAGTCCTGTTTGCGCGGCAGGATATAGCTGCTGCCGTCGGCCCGCTTCACGGTCTCCCACCTGGCCTTCTCCTCGGCGCGCTGGGCTTCGAGGAGCCGCTTGTTTTCTTCGGTCATGTCATGGGTCAGGGAGGAGCTCTGCGCGGGTCCGAAGATCAGCCGCGCCTTGCCGGTTACGCGCATGAATTTGGCGGTGAAGCTTTCCCGAGCTGCCATGAGATGTCCCTTCCGAGGTGTACCTGTGACCTATAGTACGCTAATTGTTAGTGCACTAAAGATTGACGAGGCGGCCATGGAACCGGTCGACGATGACCTGCTGCTGGAACACCAGCTGTGCTTCGCCCTGTCTGTGGCATCCCGGTCGGTGGTCGGAGCGTACCGCCCGGTCCTTGAGGATCTCGGCGTCACCCACCCGCAGTACCTCGTCCTGCTGGCACTCTGGGAGCAAAGCCCGCGAACGGTCCGAGATCTCAGCGACACGCTCCTGATGGAACCCGCCACCCTCTCCCCCATGCTCAAGCGCATGGAAAGTGCCGGCCTGGTTTCCCGGAACCGGGCCCCTGACAATGACCGCTCACTCGCGGTGGAACTGACCGAGCACGGCAGGAATCTGCGCCGCAAGGCACTGAGCGTGCCCGGCGCCATGATGGAGCGCCTCAAGCTCAGCCGGGAGGAAGTTCTGGAGCTCAACTCCTCGATGCGGCGCCTGATCAAAGCCGCTCAGAGCCCCGCCGATTTAAGCAACAAAGATTAGGAAAAGGCAACAACAGGATAACAATTGAGTGTGGTATATAAGGGCACTTATTGTTAGGACTGAGAAAACTTATCGGCGTATTCTTCTTCGCGTCCTAAAAACGCACCCCATGGGCGGCAGCATGTCCGCCCCAAGGAGAAGAGTTCCGTGGCAACACCGCCCTCATCAAGGCAGACACCGCCCTCCGGACCGCCGGAAGACGGCACCCCGGATATCCCCGGCCGCCGCAAAGGCAATGAGCCGCCCAAGGCTTCCCTGGGCCAGCGGGCCGCACGCGCTCTGCGCAGGGAAAGGAAGACCTATCCGCACGACACCCACCCGGGCCTGGTTCCCGGAATCGCCGTCGATGACCAGCGCGTCCGCTACCGGACAGACCCACTGGTCTTCGGCGTTGCGGCCGTGCTGGTCCTCGCGTTCGTCGCCTGGGGCGTTTTCTCCACCGAGTCCCTGAAGTCTGTCTCCGACCTGGCGCTGGGCTGGGTCGTCAAGAATACCGGCTGGCTGTTCAGTTCTCTGCTAGTGGTGGTACTGGTGTTCATGCTGTTCATCGGGTTCAGCCGCTACGGCAAGATCCCTCTGGGCGTGGACGGCGAAAAGCCGGAGTACTCCAAGTTTTCCTGGGTCGCCATGATGTTTTCCGCCGGCGTGGGCATTGGGCTGTTCTTCTTCGGACCATACGAGCCGCTGACCTATTACATGACCCCTGCCCCCGGCGAGGCCTTGCCTGAAACCACAGAGGCCCTCCACAAATCCATGGCACAGACCTACTTCCACTGGGGCTTCAACGCCTGGGCCATCTACGCTCTGGTGGGCGCAGCCGTGGCGTACGGTTCCTACCGCCGCGGCAGGGTTCCGCTGATGAGCACCATTTTCACTCCGCTGCTCGGCCGGAGGCGGACCGAAGGAGCCGCCGGCCGCCTGATCGACATGTTCGCCATTGTCGCCACCCTGTTCGGCACCGCGGCATCCCTGGGCATCGGCGCACTGCAGATTGGCCGTGGCGTGGAGATCGTCGGTGGCATTGGCCAGCTGCCCAACGCCGCCCTGATCGGCATCATCGCCATCCTCACTGCTGCGTTCATTGCGTCCGCCGTCTCCGGCGTCAGCCGCGGCATCCGGATGCTTTCCAACGTCAACATGTCCCTGACCATCGCCCTGGTGGCCTTCATCTTCCTGACCGGCCCCACACTGTTCCTGCTTAACCTGATACCCGCCTCCATCACGGAGTACCTCTCCGAGCTCCTGCACCTGATGAGCAAGGGACCTTCCTGGGGCGCCGAGGCAGCAGACTTCTCCGCCAATTGGACCGTCTTTTACTGGGCCTGGTGGATCTCCTGGTCCCCGTTCGTTGGCATCTTCCTGGCCCGGATCTCCCGTGGCCGGACGCTGCGTGAATACGTGCAGTACGTCTTGGTGGTGCCCACCCTCGTATGTGTCCTCGCGTTCGGCATCTTTGGAGGCACGACGATTTGGATGCGCATGCAGGGTGCGGACATTTCCGCCGACAGCGCCCCGGAAGCCCTGTTCTTCCAGATGCTGGACCAGCTACCGCTGAACTCCATCACCCCGCTGCTGGCAATGTTCTGCGTTGCCATCTTCTTCATCACGTCTGCCGACTCTGCATCGCTCGTCATGGGAAGCCTGACTCAGCGCGGCAAGCCGCGGCCGGACCGGAAGATTACGGTTTTCTGGGGCCTGGCCATGATGGGCATCGCCGTGGTCATGCTCCTGGTGGGCGGCAACGAGGCGTTGTCCGGCCTTCAGAACCTGATCATCGTTTCTGCCCTGCCGTTCGCGGTCATCCTGGCGCTGATGATGGTCGCCTTTACCCGGGACCTGCAGACAGACCCGCTCATCATCCGGCGGGAATACGCAACTGCCGCTCTTGAGCAGGCCGTGCGGACCGGCATCGACGAACACGGCGACGATTTCGCGATCGCCGTGCAGAAGGCCCCGGACGGACAGGGGGCCGGAGCCGACTTCGATTCCCACGACAAAACCGTCACCGACTGGTACCAGCGCAGGGACGAAGACGGAAAACCCGTGGACTATGACTACGAATCCGGAGAATATGCCGACGGCTGGACCCCGGAGGGCGCAGAGGCAGAGGAAGCAACCGGCGAGGAGCCCAACCGGGACAAGGACAGCGGCCTGTCCCCCGACTCCCAGCCTTCTCCGGCCCGCTAGGCGGCAGGTCAGCACGGCGGGATAATGGGGGCGTGAGCCTTCATAATCCCGCCGTGCTGTCCGAGGACCAGTGGCTCCCCCGCGAGGCTGCCTACCAGGACCGGGTGCGCCCGTTCACGGAAGGTTTCCTGCGGCGGCGGTCCGCCGGGCAGAAACATCCGGTAGAGGATTTCCTCTTCACTTACTACTCCCTGAAACCCGGCCAGCTGATGCGCTGGCACCCGGGTGCCGGCGTCGTGCTTTCCGGTCCGGCCGCAGCCGAGCGGGCGGGCTGGAAGTTCTACCGGACCCTGGCGCCGGAGGAACGTACCGCCGCCGGACTGGACCCGGAGACGCCGGCGGCCACCGTGGACGTGGCGGCATTTGCCGCGGCCCGCGGCCCGGCCGCCGCATTCACCCGAATGCTGCTCTCCCGCACCGCGGCCCGCAAACCGTCGCTGGGCTGCTTTGGCATGCATGAATGGGCGATGGCCTACAAGTCCGAAGTGAACGGGATCCGGCATGAATACCTCGGCCTGCGGCTGGGCGCCCAAGGAACAGATGAGCTGGTGGAGCAGAGGCGGATCCGCTGCACGCACTTTGATGCTTTCCGGTTCTACGCGCCGGAGGCCACAGCCCTCAATGAACTGACGCCGACGCGGGAGAACCAGCGGGACCTGGAACAGCCCGGCTGCCTGCACGCGAACATGGACCTGTACAAGTGGGCCTACAAACTGACCCCGCTGCTGCCCGGGGATCTGGTCATGGACTGCTTCGAACTGGCCTGGCGGATCCGAGAGATGGACATGCGCGCGTCGCCGTACGATCTGCAGGACTGGGGCTACGAACCCATCCGGGTGGAGACTCCGGCGGGGCGGGCGGCGTACGCTTCCTACCAGCGCGGTTTTACCGAGGAATCGCAGCAGCTGCGGGTCCGCATCCTGGACCTGCTTGAGCCGTTCCAGGAGCAGCTATGCAGCCCGAACCCACAGGCCGGGTCCACCGAACCGGAGAAGACTCCTACGACCTGGTCCTAACCCGCCGCCTCGCCGGCAGTCCCCGGGAGGTCTGGGCCAGCTTTGCGGACGCCGGCCAGGCGTCCGCGTGGATCGGACGCTGGGACGGCACCCCCGAACCGGGATCAGGCTTCGGCTTCCAAATGCTTTACGAAGAGGGGCAGCCAACCAGCCCGGCGCGGCTCGCCGAGTGCGTCCCGCGGGAGCGGCTGCGTGTGCTCATGGAGGACGACGGCGGCAGCTGGGACCTGGAAGTGCGGCTCCGGGAGGACGCCGGCGGCACCCGCCTGGAGTTCACCCAGCACTTGGCTGATCCCGCCCCCGCAGAAGACACCGGCCCCGGCTGGGAGTACTACCTTGACCGGCTCGAAGCTGCCCGCAGCGGCGATGCACAGCCGGAATTCGACCAGCGTTACCTGGACCAGGGCTCCTACTACGCGGCCCAGGCCCGGGACGCGGCCGCCGCGCCGCCGCCCGCCTGACCCTGCGCCCGCCTCACCTCCCGGGCGGCTAGGCTGTAGCCCACCGACTCCGGAAGGTCACGCCACATGCCAAACCGCCTGCCCCGCACCGTCCTGGCCTTTGCTGCTGCCGCGCTTCTGCTCGCAGGGTGCGCCGATTCGACTCCCGGCACCTCGCCGTCGTCATCCGAGCCCGCGTCTTCACCGGCAAGTTCCGCGGCCACCTCACCTGCCGCCGCAACGTCGCTGAGCGTTGAGCTGATGGCCGACGGCGAAGCCGTCACGGACAGCTGGACCCTGGAATGCGACGGCGCCAATCCGGTTGGCGAATCCGGTGCCCCTGATCCCGCGGCGGCGTGCTCCGCCCTCGCCGAAGGCGGAACCGGACTCTTCGCGGAACCGGGCAGTGACGCCGCGTGCACCATGCAGTACGGCGGACCGCAGCGGGCTACGGTGAGCGGCACCGTGGACGGGAAAGCGGTGGAGGCGGAGTTCGCGGCGTCGGACGGGTGCCAGATCAGCCGCTGGGAGGCGCTTAGCGGACTGCTTGGTCCGGCGACGGCAGCGATGTAGCGCTGCCCTGCGCCGGCAGGTGCCTCTTGCGGCGCAGGTAGACCTGTTTACGGACCCGCGCCACCACATCGCCGCTTGAGTCCCGGATTTCCACGGTGAACCATTCAAGAACCTTCGCCCCGCCTGCCGTGGCCTCACGCAGGCGTTCGATATCCGCTTCCGTGATGGCGAAATGGGCCACCACGTCCCCTTTGCCGGGCTTGATGAAGTCAACCTCGGCGGCACGGTCCCAGATGACGTTCTCTTTGCCCAGGTGGCGCAGCAGCAGCATCATCCAAAACGGGTCGGTCATGGCGAAGAGGCTGCCGCCGAACAGCACACCCGCAACGTTTCGGTTCCACCAGTGCAGCCGCAGCCGAACGGTGGCGGACAGGAAATCCTCGGGCAGCTGCGTGATCCGGATGCCGGAGAAGAGGAAGGGCGGCCAAAGGTTCATGGAGCGCCGGACGAGGCCGGGGCGGGCAGCAACGAGTTTCACCGGCCCACTGTACCGGGTTTGCAGCAAACCGATGTGATTCAGGCCATGCCAGCTTCCATACTAAGCACCCTTAGGTCTAATATTGGATCAGCTTGCTTACTATCCACGTACGGAAGCGCCTGAAAAGCGCACCGGGCTAAACCGGAGGACCCAGATTGTCGATCGAAGCAACACCCGAAGACCCGCAGTGCCCCGCCGTTCCGGGCATGCAGGCACCCGCAGAGTACGTGCCGTGGTGCTCGTACTGCGGCACCGATGAGTACCTGATCATCGAATCCGTTGAACCTTCCCGGACCGCCGACGCGGCCGAGTTCCTGGAGATCAGCTACACCTGCGGCGAATGCGACCGCTTCTACGGCCACCCTGTCCGCCACTCGCCGCTGTGGGCCCGCCGGGCCATCACCGAGCCGGCAGAGATGGAATACCTGCACTGCGGCGAGCCGATGAAGCCGAAGGACACCCGCACTGTGTCCCTCTCCGAACCGCTGAGCACGGAGCCGGATGCCGATACCGGGGACGTGCGCCTGGAAATCAACGTTCTGCGCTGCACATGCGGATTCCAGATCGAACTGCCGGCGTAAGAGCCCGGCAACACGGAGCGCTTCCGGACTCACCGGGGGCGCTCCTGCTGTTTCCAGCGGTGCGTTAGGAGGCCAGGATGCGAAGATTCAGGACCATTGCCGCCGCTGCCGCAGCGGCGCTCCTTCTCGCCGCCTGCGCTCCGGGCGCTGCTACCAGCTTCGAGGCTGTCCAGGACCAGGGGACGCTCACCATCGGCACCGAAGGCACCTACCGGCCCTTCAGCTTCCACGAAGGCGGCGGTGGGGATCTGACGGGATACGACGTCGAGATCGCCCGGGCAGTCGCAGCCAAACTCGGGGTGGAGGCCCGGTTTGGGGAAGCTCCGTGGGATGCACTTTTCGCCGGACTGAACGCGGGACGCTTCGCCATGGTCGCCAACCAGGTTTCAATTACGCCGGAACGCGTGGACTCTTACGAGTTCTCGGACCCCTACACCGTGAGTCCCGGCGTCGTCGTGGTGCCAAAGGGCGACACTTCCATCACCTCCTTCGCCGATCTGGCAGGAAAGACGACGGCACAGTCCCTGTCCAGCAACTGGTACGTCCTGGCGCAGGAAAACGGCGCCAGTGTGGAGGCAGTCGAGGGGTGGGCCCAGTCCGTGTCCCTCCTGGAGCAGGGCCGGGTCGACGCAACTGTCAATGACCGCCTGACCTTCCTCGACTACATCCTGCAGAGACCGGACGCGCCGATCCAGGTCGCTGCCGAAACCGATGACCCGGCACTCATGGCTTTTGCCTTCGCCAAGGGCAACACCGAACTGCGCAATGCCGTCAACCAGGCCTTGAAGGAACTGCGCGAGGACGGCACGCTGGCAGAGATCTCCAACAAATACTTCGGCGAAGACGTTTCGCAGTAAGGACCGCCGTGGACCAGCCAACGTGGGACCTCATCACCGCTTCCTTCCTGCCCCTGCTCACCGGGGCGGTCACCGGGACCATCCCCCTTGCGCTGATTTCCTTCGCCGTCGGCCTGGTGCTGGCTTTGGGTGTCGCACTGATGCGGCTGTCCAAAATCCGGCTGGTGTCCTGGATCGGGCGGGCCTACGTGTCCGTCATCCGCGGCACACCGCTGCTGGTCCAGCTGTTCGTCATTTTTTACGGCCTGCCTTCCATCGGAGTCCTGGTTGACCCGTGGCCCAGCGCCATCATCGCGTTCTCGCTGAATGTGGGAGGGTACGCCGCCGAAGTGATCCGGGCAGCGATTCTCTCTGTGCCCCGAGGCCAGTGGGAAGCCGCGTACACCATCCGGATGTCTCCCGCGCAGACGCTGATCCGGGTGATCCTCCCCCAGGCCGCCCGGGTTTCAGTTCCTCCGCTGTCCAACACGTTCATCAGCCTGGTCAAGGACACCTCCCTGGCGTCCCTGATCCTGGTCACGGAGCTCTTCCGGCGGGCCCAGGAGATTGCGGCGTTCAGCCAGGAGTTCATGGTCATCTACATTGAAGCTGCACTGATCTACTGGCTTATCTGCGTTGTGCTCTCAACCGTGCAGTCGGCGCTGGAGAGGAGGCTGGACCGCCATGTCGCAACCTGAGGACAGCAGCACCCCGGTCCTGCGTGCCCGGGGCCTGCACAAACGGTTCGGACGCGCTGAAGTGCTTCAGGGCATCGATCTTGAGATCCCGCGGGGCCAGGTCGTCGCGCTGATCGGGCCCAGCGGATCCGGAAAGACGACCGTGCTGCGCTGCCTCAACGGGCTGGAGGTCCCCGATTCGGGAACCGTGCAGTTCGACGGCGGCGACACGGTGGACTTCGCCGCGAAACCTCCTCGGCAGGCGGTTTCCGGTCTGCGCGAGCACAGCGCGATGGTGTTCCAGCACTACAACCTGTTTCCGCACCGGACCGTGCTGGAGAACGTGATCGAGGGACCGGTCCGGGTGCAGCGCCGTCCCAGGGACGAGGCGACGGCGGACGCGATGTCGCTGCTCGGCCGGGTTGGACTGGCGGACAAGGCCGGGGCCTATCCCAATGAGCTTTCCGGCGGGCAGCAGCAGCGGGTGGGCATCGTCCGGGCCCTGGCCCTGAAGCCCCGCCTGCTGCTCTTCGACGAACCTACCTCGGCCCTGGACCCGGAATTGGTGGGTGACGTCCTGGAAACCATCCGTGAGCTGGCGGCCGAAGGCTGGACCATGCTCCTGGTGACCCATGAGCTGCGCTTCGCCCGGGACGTGGCCGACTCGGTGGTGTTCATGGACGGCGGGGTGGTGGTTGAATCCGGGCCGCCGTCCGAGGTGCTGGAAGCGCCGCGGCAGGACCGCACCCTGCAGTTCGTCCAGCGGCTGCTCAACCACTAGCCCCTCGCTGGCCCTCCCTCCAAATCTACATGGCAGAAAGTGCCCGTTTCAGCCTTGAAATGAGCACTTTCTGCTATCTCGGTGTGCGGCCGTAGAATGAAGGGGCAAGCTCGCGGAGCGCTGAATCAGCGTGAGACGGCACGGTCCGCGGCCACCCCTTTTCACTCACAGGAGTTACCGGATGCCCCGGATCGTTGTTGACGTCATGCCCAAGCCCGAGATCCTGGATCCGCAGGGCAAAGCTATTGCCGGCGCACTGCCGCGGCTGGGCCTCACCGGCTTCACCGGTGTCCGCCAGGGCAAGCGTTTCGAACTCACGGTTGACGGCGACGTCACCCCCGAAATCCTCGAGCAGGCCCGCACCGCGGCCGCCACTCTGCTCTCCAACCCCGTAATCGAAGACGTCACCCGCGTCGAAGTTATTTCGGAGGCTTAGTCTTGAGCACCCCGCTGATCGGCGACTACTCCGCCGCACCGGAAGACGCCGCCCTGCGCGCCGTCCGCGTCGGCGTCATCACCTTCCCCGGCACGCTTGACGACCGCGACGCCGCCCGCGCCGTGCGCCTGGCCGGCGGTACCGCCGTCGAACTCTGGCACGGCGAAGCGAACCTGCACGACGTCGACGCCGTCATCATCCCCGGCGGATTCTCCTACGGTGACTACCTGCGCGCCGGAGCGATTTCCCGCTTCGCGCCCCTGATGGAAAAGGTTGTGGACGCCTCCAAGGGCGGCATGCCCGTCCTCGGCATCTGCAACGGTTTCCAGATCCTCACCGAGGCGCACCTGCTGCCGGGGTCGATGATCAAGAACGACCACCTGAAGTTCATGTGCCGGGACCAGCTGCTCCGCGTGGAGAACAACTCCACCGCCTGGACCTCCGCCTACGGGCAGGGCGAAGGCATGGTCATCCCGTTGAAAAACCAGGACGGCCAGTACGTCGCGGACGAAAAGACTCTCGATGAGCTCGAAGGCGAAGGCCGCGTGGTCTTCCGCTACGACGGCTTCAATCCGAACGGCTCACGCCGCGATATTGCCGGCATCACCAACGCCGCCGGGAACGTCGTCGGCCTCATGCCGCACCCCGAACACGCCGTGGAAGCCGGCTTCGGCCCGGATTCCTCCGCCCGCGGGGACGTAGCCCTGCGCGGCGGCACCGACGGAATCGGCGTCTTCACCTCTGTACTCACCTCGCTCGTTGCCGGAGGCAAATAATGACCGTGTCCGCTAACTCCACCGCCGAGCAGAAGAAGTTCAACATCGACACCGTTGAGCATGCGGCGTCCACCCCGGACACCCCGCTGCCCTGGGCCGAACTGGGCCTGAAGGAAGACGAGTACAACCGCGTCGTCGAGATCCTGGGCCGCCGTCCCACCGCCGCAGAGCTGGCGATGTACTCGGTCATGTGGTCCGAGCACTGCTCCTACAAGTCCTCCAAGGTGCATCTGAAGCAGTTCGGTGACAAGGTCACCGACAAGATGAAGGAACACCTGCTGGTTGGCATCGGCGAGAACGCCGGCGTGGTGGACATCGGTGAGGGCTGGGCGGTGACCTTCAAGGTCGAATCCCATAACCACCCGTCCTTCGTGGAGCCCTACCAGGGCGCCGCGACCGGCGTCGGCGGCATTGTCCGCGACATCATCTCCATGGGTGCCCGCCCGGTAGCGGTGATGGACCCGCTGCGCTTCGGCGCTATCGACCACCCGGATACCGCCCGCCTGGTCCACGGGATCGTCTCCGGCATCGGCGGCTACGGCAACTCGCTGGGCCTGCCCAACATCGGCGGAGAAGTTGTCTTCGATTCCGTCTACCAGGGCAACCCGCTGGTCAACGCGCTGGCTGTGGGCGTCATGCGCCACGAGGACATCCGCCTGGCCAACGCCTCCGGCGCCGGCAACAAGGTAGTCCTGTTCGGTGCGCGCACCGGCGGCGACGGCATTGGCGGCGCCTCCGTGCTGGCCTCCGAATCCTTCGACGACGCCAAGCCCTCCAAGCGCCCCGCAGTGCAGGTGGGCGACCCGTTCGCCGAGAAGGTGCTCATTGAGTGCTGCCTGGAACTGTTCAAGGCCTCCGTGGTCGAAGGCATCCAGGACCTCGGCGCGGCCGGCATTTCATGCGCGACGTCGGAACTCGCCTCCAACGGCGACGGCGGCATGCACGTTGAGCTGACCAAGGTCCTGCTCCGCGACCCGTCCCTGACCCCGGGCGAAATCCTGATGTCCGAGTCGCAGGAACGCATGATGGCCGTCGTGACGCCGGAGAACGTGGAAGCGTTCGAGGCGATCATGGACAAGTGGAACGTCGAATACTCCTGGCTCGGCGAAGTCACCGGCACCGGCCGGCTGATCATCGACTGGGACGGCGAGACGATCGTCGACGTCGATCCGCGCACCGTCGCCCACGAGGGCCCGGTTTACGACCGTCCGTTCCACCGCCCCGAGTGGCTCGACGGCGTACAGGCCGACTCGTTCTCCGCTGACCGCCCGTTCGGCGGCGAAGCCGTGAAGCAGGCCGTGCTGGAACTGATGGCGTCACCGAACATGTGCGACAAGTCCTGGGTCACCAACCAGTACGACCGCTATGTGCAGGGCAACACCGCGCTGGCTATGCCCGACGACGCCGGGGTGATCCGCGTTGACGAGGAGACCGGCCTGGGCGTGGCAATCTCCACCGACGCCAACGGCCGCTACACCTACCTGAACCCGTACGAGGGCGCCAAGCTGGCCCTCGCCGAGTCCTACCGCAACGTCGCCACCTCCGGCGCCCGCCCGATGGCCGTCACCGACTGCCTGAACTTCGGTTCCCCCGAGGATCCCGAGGTCATGTGGCAGTTCGCCGAGGCCGTCCGCGGTCTGGCCGACGGCTGCCAGGAACTCGGCGTGCCTGTCACCGGCGGCAACGTTTCGCTCTACAACCAGACCGGCGGCGTCGCCATCCACCCCACCCCCGTGGTGGGCGTGCTGGGCGTGTTCGACGACGTTACCCGCCGCACGCCGTCGGGCTGGCGCGAAGACGGACAGGCCATCTACCTGATGGGCGTCACCCGCGACGAGCTGGACGGCTCCGAGTTCGCGAACCTGCGCGGACACCTGGGCGGCCAGCCGCCGAAGGTGGACCTGCAGGCGGAGAAGCTACTGGGCGAGCTGCTGATCAATGCGTCCCGCGACGGCATGATCGACTCCGCGCACGACCTCTCCGAGGGTGGCCTCGCGGCCGCGCTGTCCGAGATGGCGCTGCGTTTCGGCGTCGGCGCCCGGATCGGCCTGGACGAAGTTGCCGAGCGTGACGGCGTGGACCTGTTCACGCTGCTGTTCTCCGAATCCCAGGCCCGCGCCGTCGTCTCCGTGGCCCGCAGTGAGGAGGTCCGGTTCAAGGACATGTGCAGCGCCCGCGGCTTCGCGCACTCCCGCATCGGCGTCGTGGACACCGAGATTGGTGCACTGGACTTCCAGGGACACTTCGTTCTGCCGCTCGATGAGCTGAAGGAAGCACACGAGGGGACCCTGCCGAAGCACTTCGGCTAACCTTCCCATCGAGATTACAGAAACTGCCCGTTTGGACGCTTAAACGGGCAGTTTCTGTAATCTCGTTTAGCGGGTTACTCCGGGCGGTCAGCACGCCAGCCCGCCGCCCACAACGCCGCCCGGACCTTCTCCACCGCCGGCCGGGCGCCATCGACCATGTGGCGCCGTGAAATACGCACTTCGGTCCAGCCCAGGGCACGGGTCCGCTCTTCGCGGCTGATATCCCGTGCCACCTGTTCCGGGTCCGAATGGACGGCACCCTCATACTGGACCGCAACCCGGTACTTTCGGTACCCCAGATCCGGCTCGTGGTGCAGGACGCCGTCCTCGTCAACTATTGGGCTGTTGACCTCCGGTTCGGGAAGTCCTGCCGCAGCAAGTGCCAACCGCAGTTGGGTTTCCGGCGGGGAATCCGCACCAACGCGGCTCAGGCCGAGGGCTTCCCGCGCGGTCCGGATTCCGCGCCGGCCGGGGTGGAGTCTGATGATCGCATCGAGTTCATCCTGCGTTGCATACGGCTCGGACCGCCCTTCAAACAGCTGGCGGGGAAACCTGATCAGATAATCGGCGACCACGGTGAGGTCCTCCACTGTGAGTTCGTTGGCGAGGTCAAGCCACGTTCGCACCCTTGAGGTCAGGACCAAACCGTCCAGAGAGTCACTTCACCGGGCATCAGACGATTGCTGTGGCCGACCACCCCGAAACGCCTCGGCGGAGCAAGACCCGTCGGACGTGTGATGTGCAGCATGGGCGCCTGTCCCGGGACAACGGGAACCGGAAACCCCCAAGCCTCTGCCGCCGTCCAGTGTGAAGCAACAGAAAATGAAGTAACTCGTGTGAAGGGCGCGAGACGTTCCGTCTGCGACAGGGCGCCGCGCTCGCCCAGATCCAGATTGTCTGCTGCGCGGATAGCCCTGCTGATGCGCCGGATACGAACGTTGCGGAGAGCCCCTCTGCTCACTCCGAGGGCATCCGAGTCGTACACGGTGAACATTGGCTGGCTTAGCGCCTGGGGAAGTTCGCGTGGAGTTCGCATGGCCAGAATTATGGCCCCTGGTGGAGACCGGGGTTTCGTTGTCCACAGACCTCTCATCGAGATGGCAGAAACTGCTCGTTACAGACCTCAAACGGGCAGTTTCTGTAATCTCGGTGGGGGAAAATGCTGGGGTGAGCACTTTCCCGAAAGAGCAGACGCCGGCCGGCACCCTGCTGACTGACCGACTTGAGCTGGCGGAGATGACCGCCGCGGAAGTCGATGCCCTGATAATGGGCGACCGCTGCGAAAACTGGGCGCCCGACTTCCCCCAGCTGGTCGACGAAGACGCCGCCCAGCAGTACTCCCAGGCTGGAATGCTGGGTCTTAGGGCAGGCATGTTCGGTGCCCGGATCATCCGGGAACACGACGGCCCTGCCATCGGCACCATCGGGTTTCTCGGACCTCCCGCGGCCGGAATCGTTGAAGTCACCTACAACATTGCCCCTTCCCGCCGGGGCCTGGGCTTCGCCACGGAAGCCCTCATCGCCCTCAGCCGGTTCGCACTGGCACAGCCTGGCGTGAAGCGGGTGGTGGCTTACACCGACGAAGCGAATGAAGCGTCGATGTCGCTGCTGCTCACCGCCGGGTTCATGCCCGTCGACTCGACTGGACCAGACCTGGCATTTGTCCTCCACAGCACCTCCCAGCTGCCCGACGCCGAAGACTGAGCTGACAGGGTCGGCTCAGCCAACCATCAGCACCGGCCTTCTTTCACTGCTGGCATTCAACTTCGCCCGCAGTCTCTTTCAGCCCCGCTCAGAGGCGGCGGCTAACCGGCAGCAAGACGCCGGGCAGCCCGGAAGTAGCGCCGGGTGATCAGCTCCTGTGTGTAGCGGTTGGCTGGTCCACCGGCAGCAACGAGCCAGTTGGCCGGCCGGCTGTAGGCCGCGACCCGAAAGTACAGCTGCCCGTCCGAGGTGAGCTCCGCGTAAAACCCTTCCTCCCCCGCTTCCGGATGGCCGCGCAGGGTTCCGTAGCCGAATCCGGCGCGCTGCCCGGGCAGCGGGAGGCCATCGCCGTCGAGCACCGGTTCGGCACTCCACAGCACCCGGCACGGCGCCTGCCAGCGCAGCGGGCCAAGCCCCACCCCGGAGGCCATCTCCACCCCGGCCGTAGCCCGCGGCGTGTCCGCAGCAACCCGCAGTCCGGAGCCGCGGTGCAGGTCCCAGTCCAGCACACCGTCCGCCAGCCGAAGGAATCCTGCCGCCGGAGCGGGCACGTCCATCAGCTCAGACTGCAGCGCCAGCCGGTATCCTTCAGGCCACCCGTCCTCCAGCGGAGCCGGATACGGGCGCTCAGTGAAGCCGGCATCAGAATAGGTAAGCGGCCTCACCCTTCGGCCAGCCCCTTCCAGGCCAGCGACTCGCGGTCCCGGCGCGGCAGGGACGCCACCACCAGGTCATAGGAGTCCTCCACCAGGTTCCGCACCAGTTCTTCCTCCAGCCCTCCGGTGAGGTCCAGCTGGTTCCAGTGCGTCTTGTTCATGTGCCATGCCCCGCGTATTTCCGGGTGCGCCGCCCGCAGCTGCAGCGCCAGCTCGGGTTCGCATTTCAGGCTGACCATCAGCGGGTCCGTTCCAAGCGTGCTCATCGCGAACATCTTGGCCGGGCGGGCCGGGCCACCGGCCCGCACCTTGAACACCGAGGTTTCCGGACCAAACGGAAAATCCTCATATGCTCCGGTCAGGGACAGGCAGTACTGCCTCAGCGATGCGGCGTCCATGAACCGACCTTAGCCCGGCGTAGGTCCCGGCGCACCACAGATGGCAGGATGGAAGCAGAACACTAAGCACACGAACTAAACTGCGGCAGGCCCCGTGCCGGCCGCAGTGCTGGAGGAAGAACTGGGCATGGAAGGCACACGCGGGGGCAGGGTTGCCCAGGCCGCAGGACGGGCAGCCGACTCGAAGTCGTTCGAACGCGCGGCGCGCATGGGCTACGTGGCCAGCGGGCTGCTGCACGCCCTGATTGGCACCATCGCGCTGCAGATCGCCGGCGGCGGCGGGGGCGACGCCGATTCATCAGGTGCCGTGGCCGCACTCGCGGACCAGCCGGGCGGCATCTTCCTGATCTGGGCGTGCTTCCTTGGCTGCCTCACCCTGGCACTGTTCCAGGCAACCCGCGTATTCCTGGACTCGGGCGAAGACCGCAAGGAGGTCTGGAAGAAGCGCGCCTCTGACGCCGGTTCGGCCGTGGTCTATGGAGCCATCGGTGTGAGCTTCGGGGTGTTCGCCCTGGGCGGCTCCAGCGACAGCGAGCAGAGCCAGGTCACCTGGACCGGCCGGGTGCTCAGCCAGCCGGCGGGCCAGCTCGTGGTGGGCCTGGCCGGAGCGGTGGTCGCCGGCATCGGCATCTACTTCATCTTCAAGGGTGTTACCCGCAGGTTCCGGAATGACCTCAAGGCCGTTCCGGGCCGCACCTGGCAGCGCACGGCCACCGCCACCGGCATTGCCGGCTTCGTGGCGAAAGGCATTTCCCTGGTGATCCTGGGCGGACTGGTGATCGCCGCGGCCGTTACCGCGGACCCGGAAAAGTCCACCGGTCTCGACGGCGCTCTGCGCGCCCTGCATGAGGCCCCGCTGGGCTGGCTGGTGCTGGGCGCCGTCGGCGTTGGACTGATCTTCTACGGCCTGTACATGGCCCTGATCCGGGCCCGGTTCGGCAAGCTCTAGGCCTGCCACCAGGAGTCGAGCTCCTCCAGCGGATCCGCGTCCCATGGAGTCGGCAGCACACCGTCCAGGTAACCGGCGAACCAGTCCCGGACTTCGGGTGACTGGTACGCCTCCTGCAGCGCGCGCGCCTTCTCGGAGTCGGCGAATGCCGCAGTTCCGGCTACCACGCAGCGGAACGGGATTTCGTCCGCTTCCTGCTCGAAGGCCAGCGCGTCATCCGGGAACAGGCCGATCTCCGCGGCGAGCCGCACGAACAGGAACCCGGCGTCCACATCCGGCAGCGTCTTGGACAGGGACTGCTGGTCCACCTCCACGAAGGTGAAGTTCTTCGGGTTGGCCGTGATGCTTTCCTGCGACGTGTGGATGACGCCCACTCCGTCCTTGAGTTCCAGCAGCCCGGCGTCACGCAGCAGCACCAGCCCGCGTCCGTTATTGGCCGGGTCCACCGGCAGGGCGATCCTGGCGCCGTCCGGCAGGTCCTGCAGGCTGGAGTAGCGCTTGGACCAGATACCGGCCGGTGAACCGTAGACGTAGAACAGCGGCTGCACTTCCAGCTTCTGGTCCACGTTGAACTGCTGCAGGTACGCGCCGTGCTGGAAGTAGTTGGCGTCGAATTCGCCGTTGGAAACCGCGAGGTTCGGCTGGATGATGTCCGTGACGTAGGTGGCTTCCAGCGTCCATCCCTTGGCCTTGAGCAGCTCGGTGGCGATCTTGGTGGGCTCCTGGTAGGGCGCCGATTCGGTGGCGATGATCTTGATGGTCTTGTCTCCCGACGCCGAGGCCCCGCCGGTGAGGCCGCAGCCGGTGGCAGCGGCCAGTGAAGCGGTTCCGGCGCCGGCGAGTGCGAGTTTGAGGAAGTTCCTGCGTTCCATGGGTGTTCCTTTGAAGAAGTGGGAGTGGTTAGCGGTAGGCGGAGGGAACCGGCTCGGTTCCGTTGAGGAAGTAGCGGCCAAGTTCGTTGTATTTCCAGGCAACGGGGTCATGCAGGGTGTGGGTGCGGACGTCCCGCCAGTACCTGTCGAATCCGTATTTGCTGCCCGCGGCCCGGGCCCCGGTCACGTCGAAGATGCGGGCGGTGACATCAAGTGACACCTCGTGGGCGGTGATCTTCGCTGCAGCGATCTGCTCCGCCACCCCCGCACGGTCCGCGGGGGTAAGCGACTCCCCGGCGTCGAATGCCCACTGCAGGGCGGCGGTGGCCTGCTCGACGACAGCGGCCAGCGCCTGGAGCCGGGCCGCGAAGGATCCGTAGTGGTTCTGGATAAACGGATCGTCCGACGCCGACTCAACCTCCGCGTGGAACCACGGCCGGGCGGATGCCAGGGTGTAGTCCCGGGCAGCGAGGACGGCTCCTTCGGCGGCGGCAAGGTAGGCGTGGGCGAAGAGCAACTGGAACGCCGGGGTGGTGAGGACCTGGTGCGGGCGGCGTTCGCCGTCGTGCGAGCCCAGGTTGGTGATCACCGCGGAGTCCGGCACAAACACGTTCCGGAACTCGATGGTGTTGGTGGCAGTAAGCCGGGAGCCAAGGACGTCCCAGTCATCGTGCCGCACCACGCCCTCCGAGGCGGTGTCGATGACCAGCGCCAGCCGGGAGCCGCCGTCGAGCACTGCCCTCGCGTAGATCCTGTCCGCCACCCGGCTGCCGGTGGCGAACGGCTTTTTGCCGTTGACCAGGTAGCCGCCCGCGGTGGAAACAGCGGTGGCCTGCGGGCCCTGGGGTGTTCCGGTGGAGGACCAGAGCCATGAGCGGAGGAGGCACTCGTCCGCGAGGTCCTGTCCCCGCCCCGGATCGAGGTCGATGTAGGGGAAGGCCTGGAAAATGTAGTGGTAGCCCAGCAGCTGGCCTATCGAGTTGTCCGCCCGGGCCACCCGCTGGACGATTTCGAAGGCGGTGCTCCAGTCGATTCCAGCGCCGCCGTAGCGTGCCGGAATGGTCAGCGGCAGCAGCCCGGACCTGCGCAGGATTTCAACTTCAGTGAACGGCGGTTTGTTGGCGATGTCGCGTTCCAGCGCGTCTGTGCCGAGGATGGCGGCCACCTCGTCGGCGACGTCGAACCAGCGGCCGGCTTCCGGGGCGGGTGTGTGGCCGTAGCGGGTGAGCAGGCTGGCGGTCATGCGGTAACTCCTGATGTGGCAAGGGTGTTGGTGAAGGCGCCCCGGAAGGCGGCGGCCCGGTGGCGGTGGTTGAGCAAGGGGCCGGTTCCGAAGAGTTTTTCGCGCAGCGTGCCCGGAGCGTATTCGCTTTGGGCCAGGCCGCGGCGGCGCAGTTCGGGCAGCACTCCGTCAATGAAGTCCGTGTAGGAGCCCGGCAGGGTGGCGTTGATGATGTTGATGCCGTCCACCCCGGCGTCCTGCCAGCGCTCCAGTTCGTCCGCGATCTGTTCCGGGGTGCCGGTGATCTGCTGCGCTTCGGTGCGGTACCGGGCAACGTCCGCCAGGGTGGGATTGCCGCCCGGGGTGGAGTCGATGATGGCCTGCAGCACGCCCCGGCCGCCTTCGGTCTGCACTTGGCCCAGCGGGGTGTCCAGATCCAGCCCGCCAAGGTCGATGCCCAGTCCCCCGCCGATGTGCGCTATCACGGCGTCCAGGTCCAGGTACTCGTCCAGTTCCGCTTTTTTGCGCTGCGCTTCAGCTTCGGTGCCGCCCACCACAAAGGACAAGCCGGTAAAGACCTTGATGTCATCCGGGAGCCGTCCGGCCTCGACGGCGCGCGCCCGTACGCCGGCGGAGACCTTCGCAGCGTGGGCAGGATTGGGCGCGAAGATGAACGTGGCTTCGGCGTTGGCGGCTGCGAACTGCTGCCCGCGGCCTGAGCTGCCTGCCTGGAAGAGCACCGGGGTGCGCTGCGGGGACGGTGAGCTCAGGTGCGGCCCCTCGATCGAGTAGCGCTCGCCGCGGTGGTGGATCTTGTGGACCTTGTCCGGGTCCGCGTGCACTCCGGCACCCTTGTCCTGGATGAGCGCGCCGTCGTCCCAGGACCCTTCCCAGAGCTTGTAGACGGCGTCGGTGTATTCATCCGCCCAGTCATAGCGCCGGTCGTGCTCGGTGAGGCCGTCGCCGCCGAAGTTGCGGTGCGCGTTCTCCAGCACGGAGGTGACGATGTTCCAGCCGGCCCGGCCGCCGGAGAGGTGGTCCAGTGTGGACATCTGCCGCGCGAACTGGAAGGGATGGCTCTGCACCACGGACGACGTCGCTGCGAGCCCAACGTTGCTGGTGGCACCGGAGAGCGCGGCAAGCAGCAGCAGCGGATCGTTGGCTGGCACCTGCAGGCCACGGCGCACGTGGGAGGCCCACCCGCCGTCGTGGTTTCCGTACAGGCCAACGACGTCGGCGAAGAAGAGGGCGTCGAACTTGGCGGCTTCGAGCTGGCGGGCCAGGTCCGTCCACAAGGACAGTTCGTTGAAGCGGTGCTGTTCGGCGTCCGGGTGACGCCACTGTCCTCCGCGGATATGGCTGGTGGTGTTCATCAGGAAGGCGTTCAGCAGCAGGCGCGGACGCGGCCCGGCAAAACGGGTGCTGGGGATGCTCATGGGAGATCTTTCGGTAGGAGAGGAAAAGCTAGAGGCGCTTGTCAGCGCGGCGGGAGAGCCAGGACCCGCCCAGCTGCACGGCCTGGACCAGCAGGACCATCAGCGCGATCGCAGTGAGCATCAGCCCGGTTTCATAGCGGTAGTAGCCGTACCGGATGGCGAAGTCGCCGATTCCGCCGCCGCCTACCAGGCCGGCCATCGCTGAGTAGGAGATGAAGCTGACGGTCATGATGGTGACGGAGCTGATCAGCGCGGGACGTGCTTCAACCAGCAGGACATCCCGGACGATCTGCCCGCGGGTGGCGCCCATGGAGCGGGCCGCTTCCACCACGCCGCCGCCGAGGGCCGTGATGTTCTGTTCCACGAACCGGGCGAAGTACGGAATGGCGTTGATGGTCAGCGGCACGATCACAGCGGCGGTACCGATGGTGGTTCCCACCACGAACCGCGTGAACGGGATGATGGCGATCAGCAGGATCAGGAACGGAAAGGACCGCACCAGGTTCACCAGGGAGTCCAGTACCCGGTGGAGCCGCGGCTTGTGGCTCAGCCCGTCCGGCCCGAGGGCGTAGAGCAGTACCCCCAGCGGGGTGCCGATCAGCACCGCCAGCGGAATGGCCACCAGCAGCATGGTGCCGGTCTGCCCCAGAGCCGCCAGCAGTTCCGGCCAGACTTCGACGATTCGCTCAAGCAACGCGGGCTCCTTCCCGGGCAGCACGGTCCAGGCTGATTTCGTCCGAGATCAGGTACCTGCCAATCGCCGTGGCCGGAGTGAAGCCGGGACGGGAAAGCTCGGTGAGCGCAAACTGCTCAACGACCCGGCCCTCCTCCATCACGGCCACGTTGTCCGCAATGGCCTTGATGACGTTCATTTCATGGGTGACCACCACGATCGTGATGCCGAACCGCGCGTTCACGTCGCTGAGATACTGCAGCACCGAGGCGGTGGTCCGGGGGTCGACGGCGGACGTCGGTTCGTCGCACAGCAGCACCTTGGGCCGGGTGGCCAGAGCACGTGCAATGGCGACGCGCTGCTTCTGCCCGCCGGAGAGCTTGGCCGGGTACGTGTCCGCTTTCTCGGAGAGGTCGACGACGGCGAGCGCCTCCAGTGCCCGGGTGCGCCGTTCCGCGGCGCTCTTCACTCCGGCGAACTTCAGGGACAGCTCGACGTTCTGCGCTGCGGTGCGGTTGTTGAGCAGGTTGAAGTGCTGGAAGATCATGCCGATCTCATGCCGGGCAGCGCGGAGCTCGCCGTCGGGCAGCTGCGTCAGGTCCGTGCCGTCCACCAGCACCCTGCCGCTGGTAGGCCGCTCCAGCAGGTTGATGTTGCGCAGCAGCGTGGACTTGCCGGCACCGGAGAACCCGATGATGCCCTGGATACTGCCTCTGGGGATCGCCAGGCTGACGTTGTCCACTGCGGTAAGGGCTGATTCACCGCCCCCAAAGACGGTGGAGACGTTTTCTATCCGGATCATGCTGTCCTCCTGCGGTCTAAGCCCGGGAAGAGGGGCACACTGCAGGAATGAACGGCACCGGGCGCATGGGCACGGAACACGGACCGTCAAAGAGCAGGTGCTTCTCCATCGGTCCTGGCGGTAGCACCCTGCTTCGGCGGTATGCCCGCGGAAGGGGGTTGCTGCGGCGTCACGGAGCCAGGTCTCTCAGCCGCTCTGGATGGTTATGCCACTATCTAAACCGGCAGCACCCCGGCTGGGCCAGAACATTTCCCCGTGCGGCCCAATGCGTCGGTACGTAACGTGCTCCGGCGTCATAATCGGTTTTGTTACGTGCCATCGCTTCGCCTCATAAATACCAGTGCGGCTGCGGCGCGGGAACACCGATTCCTGCGTGTATCGGCAAGGATGGGAACGTGACCATCCCGGAACGCCCCGTCCTGTCCTCCTCCCTGGGGGCGGATGAATTCCGCCGCTGGTACTGGCTGAAGGAGGAGCTGCAGGCGTTCGCCCGGACGCAGCAGTTTTCCGCCAGCGGTTCAAAGGAACAGCTGGCGGACAGGGTTGCAGCTTTCCTGGCCGGTGAGCCCCTTCCATCCCCCTCGGCGCGCCCGCGGAGCCGGCAACGGCTCGTTCCGCCGCTGACCATCCACACGGTGATCCCGGCGGGTCATCCGTGCTCGCAGGTGCTGCGGGAGTTTTTCGTCAACGCGCTGGGGCCGGGTTTCCGCTTCGACGCTCACATGCGCGAGTTCTTCGCCGCCAATGACGGGACGGCAACGCTGGCCGCTGCGCTGGATCACTGGCACGCTACGCGTGACGCTGCGGCGGGTCCCATCGGCCCGCAGTTCGAGCTAAACCGCTTCGCGAGGCAGTGGCATGCCGCCAATCCGGGAGGCACGCGGGACCAGATGCTCTCCGCCTGGAAGGTCCACCGGTCGCTGCCTGTGGAGCAGCGGAACCAAACGGGGGCTCTGACGGCGTCCTAGAGTCCGAACCGCCCGGCCTCAATGACCGGGCAGGTGTCCATAACGACGTCGAGGCCCGAGGCCGCTGCCCGTTGCGCCGCCGCCTCATCCAGCACACCCAGCTGCAGCCAGACTGCCTTGGCTCCAATGTCGATGGCCTGGTCCACGATGTCCCCCACTTTGGCAGAGTTCACGAAGCAGTCCACCACGTCCACCTGGCCGGGAATGTCCGCCAGCTTTTTGTAACCCTGGCTTCCGTGAACTGATTCTCCGGAGAGGTTTACGGGAATGATCTCCATGCCCAGGGAATCCCGGACAAACCGGGAAACGCCGACGGCGGGGCGGGCAGGGTTGTTCGACAGGCCAACTACCGCCCAGCGGCCCTTGGACGAGAGCAGCCGGGTGATGACCTCCGGGTCGTTTCGGTGTGCCATGCCGTGCCTCCTAGACTGCCGTGGCCGTACCGGCTTCCTGCCGGGCTCCCACCCTACGCTCAGGAAACAACGCGGTCGACGCCGGTCCTATTCCAAGAAGGCGTCCACAGCAGCGGCGAGCACCGCATCCTCCATGCCGTGCCAGCCGCCCTCCAGCAGCTGGAAGGATCCGGCGGGGAGCAGTTCGGCGGTTTCACGCGCCCACTCCTTTAGCCTGTCATCGCTTCCGGAGCTGGCCAGCACCAGCACCGGCACACGAATCCCGGTCAGGGACCGGACATCCGTTTCCATCAGCAGGGTCAAGTCGTAGGAGATGGTGTGCGCCGCCGGTTCGAACGGCCCGGGATCCGATGCCTCGATCATCTCAGCCGGCACACCGATGGATTCCTGGAACAGCCGGACGGCGCCCGCACGGTCCCCCGCGGCGAGCAACTCCTCCAGCGCGGGGCGGATGTCCGGATCATCGTCAGTGTCTTCGGTCAGCGGCGGTTCCACGGCGATCACGCTGGTTATGACTGCAGATTCCGACGCCGCCCGCAGCGCAAGCACGGCACCAGAGGAGGTACCCAGCAGGGCAGCCGATCCCCCGGTGGTTTCCACCACGGCCAGCAGGTCATCCACCTCGGATTCCGGCGTGTATTCCTCCCCGTCGCCGCTCTCGCCTTTGCCCCGGCGGTCATAGGTGTAGACGGTATGCCCGGCCGCCAGCAGTTCGGCCACCCCAGCCATCGCTGACGTGGTCCGGTCCATCATGACCGGGTCCACTATGACCAGCGGCGGGCCGTCGCCCTGGCGCTGCCACGCGATGGGCGTTCCGTCGGCGGAAAGCACACGTCCTGAGGCTTCGGCTGATGGCTCCATGAGGTTCTCCTTAGCTGGAGGCTGCGGGTCCCTCCACGGTAGGAGCGGCGGTGGACCCGGTCAATGGCCGCCCGCCAAGGCTCACAGCTCGGCCGCCACCCGGGACCTTGGCAGCCCACACCGGCATACGCCCGGACTCCTAGCCGGTAACGGCCGGGGACAGCCGGAACCGTGCTCCCCGGTGGGTTGCCGGCAGCTTGTCACCGGCACCGAAGAGCTTGTTCCGCAGCGTGCCGGGAGCGTACTCCGTGGGGTAGGCCCCGCGCTTCTGCAGCTCCGGGACCACGAACTCCACCACGTCCTCAAAAGTGCCCGGCGTGACGGCGTAGGCCAGATTGAACCCGTCGACGTCGGTTTCCTCCACCCATCGGATCAGTTCCTCGGCTACCTCGGCGCCCGAGCCCACCAGCCGCGGACCCAGTCCGCCGATCCCCGCGGACTCGGCGATGTCCCGCACCGTCCAGGGCTCGCCGTCGTCCTTCACTTTCTGGAAGTTCGCGGCGGCGGACTGGATGGCGTTGGACTTCACCGAGCCCAGCGGCTCATCGAGGTTGTAGGTGGAGAGATCCACGCCCATCCAGCCGGACATCAGGGCCAGGGCACCTTCGTCGCTGATGTAGTTCTGGTAGTCCAGATGCTTGGCTTCGGCTTCCTCTGACGAGGCGGCGGTGATGATGGTCAGCAGCGTGTAGATCCGCACTGAGTGCCGGTCCCGGCCCGCGGCTTCGGCGGCGTCGCGGATTTTCGTGACAGTGGCCTTCAGCTTTTCCACTGTGGACGCGCCGACGAACACTGCTTCGGCGTTCTCCGCCGCGAAGGCGATGCCGCGCGGGGACGCGCCGGCCTGGTAGATCACCGGGGTGCGCTGCGGGGAGGGCTCGGAAATGTGGATGCCGGGGACCCTGAAGTACTTGCCCTCGTGGTTGATGTCGTGGACCTTGGCCGGATCCGTGAACACGCCGGTCTCCCGGTCGCGGACCACGGCGTCGTCTTCCCAGGAGCCTTCGAGCAGCTTGTAGACCACTTCGAGGTATTCGTCGGCGTGGTTGTAGCGCTCGTCGTGCTCCAGCTGGTCCTCCTGCCCCATGTTCCGCGCGGCAGAAGGCAGGTAGCCGGTCACGACGTTCCAGCCGACGCGACCCTCGGTGAGGTGGTCCAGGGTGGAGAGCCGGCGCGCAAAGGGATACGGGTGCTCGTAGGCGGTGCCTGCCGTGACGCCGAAGCCCAGGTGCTCGGTGACCAGGGCCATGGCGGAGACCAGCAGCAGCGGATCATTCACCGGAACCTGGGTTCCCTGCCGGAGGGTCGCCTCATTGGAGGACCCGTAGACGTCATAGGTGCCCAGGACATCGGCGATAAAGATGCCGTCGAACAGGCCGCGTTCGCAGGTCTGCGCCAGATGCGTCCAGTAGCTGAGTTTGGTGTAGTCCGCCGAACGGTCCTGGGGGTGGCGCCAGAGTCCCGGAGACTGGTGGCCCACGCAGTTCATGTCGAAGGCATTGAAGCGGATCTGGCGTGCGGGTGTGGTGGCCATGTGGGTCCTTTTACATGCGGGACGCCGCGCAGGGGGCGCCGTACTTGCCGCCGGCGGTCTTGCCGGTCGACCGGATCGTCATCTGGGGCACCCCGCTACGGGAGAGGGTTGCCGCCCAACCAGCCAGAGCTTCGCGTTGGGACTCATGATCCTGCGGGTCCAGTATGCGCCCGGTCCCCCGGTGGAACGCAAGCCCCGTCTGTCACGGGGCGTAACCGCCGCCGTCGTGCTCCCCCTCCCCCCAAAAAACATCGAAAGGCCAGTTACGGCTCGTGTGGCCGTTCAAACGAGCCGTAACTGGCCTCTCGATGGGGACACCGACGGGGAGGTGGGCGGGATTCGAAATGTTACGCCGGGACTTGCCGGAAACGGACTCCAGGGCGTTTAGTTGGTGCTTGACCATCCCGAGCGGCTGAGAGACCTGGATCAGTGAAGCCGCAGCAACCCTGGTCGTAGTGCTTCCTCCTTGAGGCACTGCGATAGCGAGGTGGACGTCGCAGGAGGCCGGTTTTCGGCAGGACGTTTTCCGTAGGGTGCTACTGCCAGGACCGATGGAGTGTTCAATGACTGCTGTACTGTCCTCTGGGTCCCACGCCGTGTCCGCTGCTGCGCGCACCGCACCGGACACCGCCCTGTCCGTGACGTTCGACGGCGTTGGCCGCAGCTTCGGCTCCGGCGCAGACGCCCACGTGGTGCTCCGCGACATCAACTTCGAAGTCCGTCCGGGGGAAGTCCTGGCCATCCTGGGGTCCAGCGGCTGCGGCAAGTCCACCCTGCTGCGGGCTACCGCAGGGCTCGACGCCGCGTCCACCGGCCAGGTGCTCATCGATGGAACCGCCGTGCGCGGCATCGATGACCGCTGCGCCGTCGCTTTCCAGGAACCCCGCCTGCTGCCGTGGCAGACCCTGCAGGCCAACGTTGCGATTGGCCTGCCGAAGGGCACCAGCGCCTCCGAGGGCAAGGCCAAGGTGTCCGAGCTGCTCAAGCTCGTGGAACTGGACAGCTTCGCCAAGCACCAGCCCCGCGCTGTCTCCGGCGGCATGGCCCAGCGTGCGTCGCTGGCCCGCGCCCTGGCCCGCAAGCCCGGGGTGCTGCTGCTGGATGAACCGTTCGGTGCCCTGGATGCCCTGACCCGGCTGAAGATGCAGGACCTGCTGCTGGATGTGCACCGCGCTGCCCCGGCCACCGTCCTGCTGGTCACGCACGACGTCGACGAAGCCCTCCAGCTCGCCGACCGGATCATCGTGCTCGGCCGCGAACCGGGCAAGCCCGGCGCCACCATCACCCAAACCATCACCGTGCCCGGGGCCCGCCCCCGGGACCGTGCCTCGGCCGAGCTGGCCCGAATGCGCGGCGAGCTCCTGGCGAGCCTCGGCGTCGACCGCCACTAGGGCCCCTTTCCACCCGGTCCCGGCTGCACTCCGGGTCAATCCGCGGACGCTTTGTGCCCGCACCACCTGTACCTCTCCCTGATTTTTCCTGCTCCACCCGTCTCGAAGGAATCCCCATGAACAGCCGTTCGCGCTTCTCCCGCCACCCGCTCACCGTGCTTGCAGCCACCGCCGCCGCCGTCTCCCTGGCCCTGACCGGCTGCGTTGCCGGCGAAGATTCCTCCGGCGCAGCCCCCAACGAAGCGTCCGACGGCGGCACCCTGAACATCGACTTCGCCACCTACAACCCGCTCAGCCTGGTCATCAAGGACCAGGGCTGGCTTGAAGCCACGCTCGAAGAGCAGGGTGTGGAGGTTAACTGGGTACAGTCCGCCGGTTCCAACAAGGCCAACGAGGCGCTGCGCGCCGGAGCGATCGACGTGGGCTCGACCGCTGGTTCGGCAGCCCTGCTGGCCCGCGCCAACGGGTCACCGATCAAGACCATCAGCATCTACTCCCAGCCGGAATGGGCCGGGCTGCTGGTCTCCCCCGACTCGGACATCACCTCCGTCGAGGACCTGGCCGGCAAGTCCGTCGCCGCCACCAAGGGAACCGACCCGTACTTCTTCCTGGTCCAGGCACTGGAAGAGGCCGGGCTGAGCACCTCTGACGTCACGGTGGAGAACCTGCAGCACGCAGACGGCCGCACCGCGCTGGAAAACGGCGCCGTAGACGCGTGGTCCGGGCTGGATCCGATCATGGCCGGCGCCGAGCACGCCGGAGCTAAGTTCCTCTACCGCAACCTGGACTTCAACACCTACGGCTTCCTCAACGCCACCGAGTCCTTCCTGGAAGAGCAGCCGGAACTGGCCCAGACGGTGGTGGACGCCTACGAAAAGGCCCGCGCATGGGCCGCCGAGAACCCCCAAGAAACGGCACAGATCCTCGCCGACGTCGCCGGCCTGGACCTCGAGGTGGCGCGCACCGTGATCCTGGAACGCAGCAACCTCGACGTCGACGCGGCCCCGGGCGACGCGCAGCGCACGGTCCTGGAGAAGGTTGGTCCTGTCTTCGTCGAAACCGGCGACGTCGCCAACCAGCAGGCGATCGACGATGCCGTTGCTTCCCTGCTGGATGACACCTTCGCGCAGAAGGCCGACGCCGCAAACGTCAAGGACTCCTAATGAGCAGCGATACCTCCCTGACCGGCAGTTCCGCCGCCCCCGGCGGGATCCAGGGCCCCCCGGCCACACCGCCTGCAGTACGGGCGCGGAAGACCGGATCCGGCGGCGTCCTGTCCAGGACCTGGGCCCGCGTGGTCCTGGGCCTGGTGGTGCCCGTCCTGCTGCTGGGACTCTGGCAGCTCGTGTCCGTGCTCGGCGTGTTCAGCGCCGTGCAGCTGCCTTCCCCGGGGGCAGTACTGACCTCCGCCGTGGACCTGATTGAACGCGGTGAACTGGGCACGCACATCGCCATTTCCACCCAGCGCGTCCTCACCGGCTTCGCGCTCGGGGCCGCCCTGGGCCTGGTCCTCGGCGCCCTGCTGGGCCTGTCCAAACTGGCCGACGTCCTGCTCGGCCCGCTGTTCGGCGCCGTGCGTGCCGTTCCCTCCCTGGCCCTGGTGCCGCTGCTGATCCTCTGGATGGGCATAGGCGAGGACTCCAAGGTCACGCTGATCACCATTGGCGCGTTCTTCCCGGTATTCACCACCGTCTCCCTGGCCCTGCGGCACGTGGACAAGAACCTTGTGGAAGCCGCCCGGGCCTTTGGCCTCAACGGTCTGAAGCTGCTCACTACAGTGCAGCTGCCCGCCGTCGTTCCCGCCGTCTTCTCCGGCCTGCGGCTGGCGCTGGCGCAGTCCTGGCTCTTCCTCGTGGCAGCGGAACTCATCGCCTCCTCCATGGGCCTGGGCTTCCTGCTCACTGATTCGCAGAACAACGGCCGCACGGACCGGATGTTCCTGGCAATCGTGCTGCTGGCAGTCATCGGCAAGACCACAGATGCCCTGCTGGGCGTTGCAGAGAAGTGGGCAGTGAAGAAGTGGGCGTAGAGACATCAATCCAGACTGGAGCCGAACCGGAGTTCGCCGGGGAGGCCGAGCGGATCGCATTCTGGGAAGACGCCGCCCGCCGGCTGCAGTGGGAGACGCCGTGGCACACCGCCCACAGCTTCACCCCGCCGCAGCGGCTCAGCAGGCCGGATGTTCCGGAAGCCGACGCCGAGTACAGCGTCCCGGAGATCGAATGGTTCGCCGGCGGCCGGCTCAACGTCGCGGTGAACTGCGTGGACCGGCACGTGGCCGCCGGCCGCGGGGACAAGGTGGCGCTGCACGCCGAGGGTGAACCGGGTGACCGCCGCAGCATCACCTATGCGCAGCTGCAGAAGGAAGTCTCCAAGGCAGCCAACGCCCTGCTGGCCCTGGGCATCGAAAAGGGCGACCGGGTGGTCATTTACCTGCCCGTCATCGCCGAAACCATCATCATCACCCTCGCCTGCGCACGGATCGGCGCCATCCACTCACTGGTCTTCGGCGGGTTCTCGGCCGAGGCGCTGAAGTTCCGGGTGGAAGACACCCGGGCCAAGCTGCTGGTCACCACCGACGGCCAGTTCCGCCGCGGTGCCGCCGTCCCCGTAAAGGACAACGCGGACGAGGCGGTTTCCGGGGACAACGCGATCGAACACGTGCTGGTCATCCGGCGCACCGGCTCCGAGATCGCCTGGACCGAGGGCCGGGACCTCTGGTGGCACGACACGGTGGACACCGCCTCCGACGTCCACGAACCCGAGGCGTTCGACGCCGAGACGCCGCTGTTCATCATGTACACCTCCGGCACCACGGGAAAGCCCAAGGGCCTGGTGCACACCATGGGCGGCTACCTCACGCAGGCGTCCTGGAGCTACGAGTTCCTGTTTGCCAACCCGGAGGAGTCCGCCCGGGACGCGGACGTGCACTGGTGCACTGCGGACCTGGCCTGGGTCACTGCCCACACCTACGAGATCTACGGGCCGCTCTCCAACGGGGTCACCCAGGTGATCTTCGAGGGCACACCGAACACCCCGCACCCCGGCCGCCACTTCGAAATCATCGAACGCTACCAGGTCACCAGCTACTACACCGCCCCCACGCTGGTCCGCTCCCTGATGGGCTGGTTCCCCGACGGCGTCCCGGACACCTGGGACCTGTCCTCCATCCGGCTGCTCGGGACCGTGGGCGAAGCAGTGAACCCCGAAGCCTGGCGCTGGATGCGGGAGAACATCGGCCGCGGCGAGGTTCCGGTGATCGACACCTGGTGGCAGTCAGAAACCGGGGCTACCATCCTGTCCCCGCGCCAGACCGACACCAGCTTCAAGCCCGGCTGTGCCTCCCGTGCCCTGCCCGGCGTCTCCACCCGAATCGTGGATGAGCACGGCAACGACGTGCCGCCAAACGTCCAGGGGTTCATTGTGGTGGATAAAATCGGCCCGTCCATGGCCCGCACCTGCTGGGGCGATCCGCAGCGCTACCTTTCCTCCTACTGGCGCCAGTATGCGCAGCGGGGGTGGTTCCTGGCCGGGGACGGCGCCCGCTATGACAACGACGGCGACACCTGGATCCTGGGGCGGGTGGACGACGTCCTGAACGTCTCCGGGCACCGGCTTTCCACGATCGAAATCGAATCCGCGCTGGTCTCCCACCCGTGGGTTGTCGAAGCCGGGGTCTGCCCCGTTGCGGATCCGAAGACCGGCCACGCTATCGCCGCGTTTGTGGTCCTCACCGACGCCGCGTCACCGAACGCGGAAGCTGTCACCGCGGAACTGCGGAACCACGTCGCGAAGGAGATCGGGCCGATTGCCAAGCCTGCCGACGTCGTGGTGGTTCCCGATGTACCCAAGACCCGCTCCGGCAAGATCATGCGCCGGCTGCTCACCCAGCTGTTCGAAGGCACCGTGCTCGGGGACACCACGAGCCTGCAGAACGAACCCTGCATTCCCGCGATCCACGCCGCCTGCGAGGCCCGCCGGGCCGGAAGCGCCGCCTAGTGCGCGGCTCCATGCACCCGGGCCAGGGTCACCCGGTCCAGCTCCACCGCTCCGCCCATGGCGCGGTGCAGCCGAAGAAACTCGATGGGCGAGACCTCCAGGAACGAGGTGTTGTGCTTCTCAGGCAGCAGTTCGGGATGCCCGCCGTCCATCAGCTCGGTGAACATCTGCTCAGCGGCAAGGCGGTTCATCGGTTCGGTGGGGGTGATCTTGTGGTTCGCGGACGCCAGTTTGTATCCGGTTTCCACCACAATGACGTACTCGTCCATGCCCGCTCCCAGGATTGCCTCGCCGCAACTGTCCTCAACATTGTTGGTATCCAGCACCCAATAAAGCAACCATTGGCGAACCGCTTACCCGCGGTTCCCCCAAGGAAGGAGCACTCAGTCCATGAGTGACCGCCAGTTCGGATTCCGTACCCGCGCCCTGCACGCCGGCGGAACGCCCGACGCCATCCACGGTGCCCGTGCCGTTCCCATCTACCAGTCGACGTCGTTCGTGTTTAAGGACACCGCCGACGCCGCCAACCTCTTCTCGCTGCAGAAGTACGGCAACATCTACTCCCGGATCGGCAACCCCACGGTCGCCGCGTTCGAGGAGCGCATCGCGTCCCTTGAGGACGGCATCGGTGCGGTGGCGACGGCGTCGGGCATGTCCGCGGAGTTCGTCACTTTCGCGGCGATCTGTTCCGCCGGTGACCATATTGTGGCTGCGTCGCAGCTGTACGGCGGTACGGTCACGCAGCTGGATGTGACGCTGCGCCGCTTCGGCATTGAAACCACCTTCGTTCCCGGCACGGACCCGGCGGACTACGCCGCGGCCATCCAGGAAAACACCAAGGCTGTCTACGCCGAAGTGGTGGCCAACCCCAGCGGCGAGGTCACCGACATCGAGGGCCTGGCCAAGGTGGCGCACGACGCCGGTGTGCCGCTGATCCTCGACGCCACCCTGAGCACCCCCTACCTGGTGCAGCCGTTCAAGTACGGCGCGGACATTGTGATCCACTCCGCCACCAAGTTCATCGGCGGGCACGGCACCACTCTGGGCGGCGTCGTCGTCGAAGCCGGTACCTTCAACTGGGGCAACGGCAAGTTCCCCGCCATGACCGAACCGGTGCCGTCCTACGGCAACATCTCCTGGTGGGGGAACTTCGGCGAGTACGGGTTCCTGACCAAGCTGCGGTCCGAACAGCTGCGCGACATCGGACCCACGCTCTCTGCCCAGTCCGCATTCCAGCTGCTGCAGGGCGTGGAAACCCTGGCCCAGCGCGTGGATGAGCACCTGCGCAACGCCCAGGCGGTGGCCGAATGGCTGGAGGCGGACGAGCGCGTGGCCTGGGTGTCCTACGCCGGCCTGGAATCCCATCCGCACCATGAGCGGGCGAAGAAGTACCTGCCGAAGGGACCGGGATCCGTGTTCAGCTTCGGCGTGAAGGGCGGCCGGGCAGCCGGGCAGACTTTCATCGAGTCCCTGCAGCTGGCCTCCCACCTGGCGAACATCGGCGACTCCCGCACCCTGGTGATCCACCCGGCGTCGACCACCCACCAGCAGCTCACCCCCGAACAGCTCGCGGCCGGCGGCGTGCCGGAGGACCTGGTGCGCATTTCCGTGGGCCTGGAAGACCTGGAGGATATTCTCTGGGACCTGGACCAGGGCCTGGCCGCTGCCGCGGCGGGTGCGGCGCCCGCAGCTGCCGAAGATGCTGCGTCCTGCAGTGTTCCGCTTGCAACCGAGGAGTCAGCCAATGTCTGAGAACCGCACCTGGGTGGGGCCGAGCGCCCCGGAACGGCTGTCGCTGCTGCGTTCGGCCAAGTCGATTGCCATTGTGGGGGCCTCGGACAAGCCGTCCCGTGCGTCCTATTTCGTGGCCACCTACCTGCTTTCCTCCTCGCCGTACAAGGTGTACTTCGTGAACCCGGTTGCCAAGGAAATCCTGGGGCAGCCGGTCTACGCCTCGCTGGCGGAGCTGCCGGAGACCCCGGATATTGTGGACGTGTTCCGCCGGCATGATGACCTGCCGACCGTGCTGGAAGAAGCCAAGGCCGTGGGCGCCAAGACGCTCTGGCTGCAGCTCGGTTCCTGGCATGAAGAGGTGGCCCGGGAGGCCGAGGCCGCCGGCATGAACGTGGTGATGGACCGCTGCGTGAAGATTGAGCACGCCCGCTTCCACGGCGGCCTGAACCTGGCCGGCTTCAACACCGGTGTGATTTCCTCCAAGCGGCAGCTCACCGCGTAGCCCGTTTTCTGCCCCCAAAAAACCCATCGAGAGGCCAGTTACGGCTCGTTTCGGGCGCGAAACGAGC